>DAOTTV010000175.1:0-36466 GCA_034437755.1 Anaerolineae bacterium
CTATTTCGATCGTGATTTGCGCTTGCCCGCGTATCTCGCGCCGATGGTGATCGCACTGATTCTGCTAGGTGTCAACACCTATCAACAGATGTCCAGCGGCTACAAACCCAGTCTCATCGCCGTCATAATCGCTGTCGTCCTCCTACTGACGGGCGCCTACGATATTTACTACGGCTTGCCCTTCATCGATTTGCGATTGATGTCGATCATCGGCGTGGTGGTCGTCATTTTGGCAGGTGTCATAACAAATGAGGGATAAACTTTGTATAATATAGACTTGTGCATATTGACAGAATAGACAGGATGCGTTACAAGTCATTAAGTCCAAATTACTGAAGAGTTACAATGATGATGACTGACAAGACGAACATCCTAACCGTAGAAGATGTCAGAAAATTAGCCCTCCCACTTGGTACGCGGGTGATTACAGGCGATGGTTTGCTCCAGCGCCCCGTATCATGGACGACAGTGGTTTATTTAGACGATAACATTACGGCAAAATCCTTACAAGCCGATGAGATGATCCTCGTTGCCCCACAAGGAAATGCGAAGTCGCAGGCGGCACATAGCGACATGGACGTTATCCGCTGGGCGGCTGACCAAAGTGCATCAGCCATCGTGATGATGGACTCGCCCTCACCCGCGGCACTGGCAGAAGCCAAAGCCTATAGCATCCCCATTTTGCAACTGCCGCCGGGAAGCCGTCCGCGCGTCGTCGAGAAGACAATCGTCAGCCTGCTCGTTGATCGTAAAGGGCAATTAGAGCGGCGCGGCACCCAGATTTACCGCCAGCTGACGCAGATTTCATCGCGCAATGAGGGCATGTCAGAACTCATCAACGCCATGTCACGCTTGACGGGCAAAGCCGTCGTCTTGCAGGATAAACGCTTACGCACCACCGATTACACCATCCACCCGCAATTCGTCGCGCTCTGGGATGATATCGACCTCTTTTTGAACAAGCGCGATAACCTACCCGTCGAGATGCAAGATCGCCATCGCGCCGGTGAAATCGACCAACCAGTCGTGATGCAATCAATCCCCGTGACAGGCATTGCCCGCCTCGTCGCGCCAGTCATCACCAAGGGGGTTGGGCGGGGCTATCTGTCAATTATCGGGCAGGATAACGACATCGACGATATTGATCTGCTGGTTGCAGAACATGGCGCGGCGGCTTGTGCGCTAGAGATGGCGAAGCAGAAGATGGTCAGCGAGACCGAAAAGCGCCTGCGTGGCACGTTCCTCGATCGCCTGCTGATCGGTGATGTCAGCCAACAAGAAGCTATTCGACAGGGTGAACGCTTTGAACACGACATGACGCGCGTTCATATGGCAATGGTGCTCTCGTGGCGTGGGGATAAACCACCGTCGATGCGCCGCCTAGAGACCAACATCAACAGCATTATCGAAACACAACGGGCTAGCGCCCTCGTCTGGATTCGGGAGCGCGAGAAAGAAGTCGTGGTCTTCCACGCTACCGATGCCGAAGACCCGATCGACTTCAGTTTGAAGCTCGCCGAGACCTTCGCGCGTGAGATCAATCGCCAGCACCCCGCCAATCGGGCGGCGATCGGCTTAGGACAACCCGCGAAAGACATCAGTTCGTGGCGCACCAGCTACCGCGATGCTGTACAAGCGCGTGATCTCGCCATCCGCTTGCAGACGGACACCCCGCTGTACATCGGCGATTTGGGCGTTTATCAGTTGATTCTCTCGCTCAATGATCGTGAGAAGTTGGCGAACTTCTGCGAGCGCACGCTGGGCACGCTGACCGAATATGACATGCGCCAGAATGCCGACTTGATCAAAACGCTCGAAGCCTTCTTCACCTGTCATGGTAATTTAAGCCAGACTGCCGAGATGCTCATCGTGCATCGCAACACCCTGCTGTACCGGATGAACCGCATCAATGAGATTGCGAATATTGATCTCAATCGCCCTGAGACGCGCCTCGCTTTACATCTAGCATTGACAATCCGGCGACTTTTAGGATTAAGTTAAAGCATGTGACTTGAATAGGGTGTGACATAATCTTACACCCTATTACAAACATCGTACCTTCTGCCCAAGCAACACTGTGCAACATGCACAAATGTGTGATCATCTTTCATTCATTTTCGACAGACAAACTGTATATACTGCACAATAAACGCGATCTGTGTTTAGCAGAATTAACGATATTTTATTAATTAACAGGTATCGCCTTGCGCCAAGTTATGATCTTCGCTAATCTTCTCTATCAAGATACCTAAGTCGATAGATATTGACTACAAAATGCACCTTTTGTTACTCACTGAACATCATATGTCTACTCTCGTCTCGGCACAATGCTTGAATAAGTGCAACGTGTAATCGTTGTGTCCTCTATATCGTGCATGTTCAGTCATCGGTGTGTTTTGTGGACTCACATGAGGAGGAACGTCACATGATGCACCAACACAACAGCCAACAGGACCACCCCGTTCCCCTAACGGATACAGATATCGAACTCCATCCGCTCGATACCGATCATCGCGACGCGTGCGCGCTCATCTGCACGGTGCGTAAGGGTGGCACGCCGACGCACGGCAACATCAAGCGCACGATTGAGGCGCTTGCACGCATGGGGCATCGCACCGGTTACATCAACGGTGAGGGCGATGGTGTCGGCATCCTGACCGATATACCGCGCCAACTGTGGTCGAAGTGGCTCGCTGAAAATGGTCTGCGCTCGTCACTCGCGGCGGATCGTAACTTCTGGGTGGCACACATCATGATTCCAGCGGCAGAGCGTGCCCATGCCCGCGATGTTATCGACCAAATTAGCCACACGATCAGCGAAGCCGGTTTGCACTTGTTGACCGAGCGCGAAGGCGACGTGAACAGTCGCGTCCTCGGCCCTAACGGCGAGAAGAACGAACCGGCATTCTGGCAACTCGCCGGCATCAACGGGCAAGTGGCATCCGAAGACCTAGAAAGCACCTTGTTCGACCTGCAAGCCCGTATCGAAGACCAATTCGGCGTGCATCTGCCGTCGTTCTCATCGCATAGTGTCGTCTACAAAGTGCAGGGCACAATCGAAATTCTGCGCCGTTATTATCCCGAATTGCGCGATCCTGATTATCTATCAACGGTGACCATGGGACATGCCCGTTACTCGACCAACACGAATCCAATTTTCGAGCGGGCGCAACCGTTCAACATCATCGGGCACAATGGCGAATTCAACACGATTTCGCGTTTTCGCCTAGAGGCGGCGATGCTCGATGTGCCTCTGCACTACAACGGATCAGACTCGCAGGATGTCGATCGCATGGTGCAAGCCCTGACCGCACGCTTCGGCTTAGATTTGATCGAAGCAATGGAGACGATCTTCCCGCCCTATGAACACGATCTAATCCAGAACCAGCCCGAAATTAAGGCAATGTACCGCGAGATTCGTCAGGCGTTCGGCCCCTTTGCTGAAGGCCCGGCCGCGGTCGCCGCTCGTTATGGCAATCAGCTGGTGTTCAGCGTCGATGCGCTCGGCTTGCGCCCGCTGTGGTTCGGCGAGACCGAGAAAGAGTACTTCGCCTCATCTGAGCGCGGCGTATACCCGCTCGACGCGATGTCAGTCGATCCTAAGCCGATGGCACCCGGTGAGAAAATCGCCCTGCAATTGCATCCGGGGCGCGATGTCGAAGTGCTGACGTATCCTGATATTCAACGTCATGTACTACAGCGTCATCTAGAGCGTAACCCGCTTGCACCCGCCCAGCTATCCAGCTTCTGGAACAACAACGGGCATCGGTCGACAACCAACGGTCGCGCCAATGTCACACCGGCCCGCCAAACACCCGTGCCGACAATGAGCAGTCAAGCGATGTCATCATCAGTCGTCACTGCCGAGCAAGCCATCCCGACCATCGACTTGCTCACGCCTGTCGCAAGCATCAAACGCGAGACCAAAGTCAACGCGGCGCTGATGTCGGGCATGGGCTGGGAACGCTATCACGTTGAACTGGTGAACGCGATTGCGAGCAATTCTAAGGAGTTGATCGGGTCGCTGGGGTGGGATGGGCCACTCGCAGCGATGAGCCACAAGCGCACCAACATCGCCGATTACTTCAAGGAGACGGTCGCTGTCGTCACTAATCCCGCAATTGACCGCGTGCGCGAGCAATCACAATTCAGCACACAGGTGGTACTCGGCGTGCGTCCGATGATCGGACAGCGACAGCAACCGGACGATAAGCTTATCCAACTGGATACACCCTTCCTGCTCGGCGGCTTGGACGCGATCGGCAATCGTGATGTCATGCGCGATATCGCGGGTCGTCACGGCACGATGACGCTCGAAGACCTCATTGCCGAGTTCGACGATCACGCACAGATTTTACAGATGATGGCACACGTCACGGCGGATGGCGACAACGAGCGCATTGAACAAGCGATAGCTCGCCTACAAGCGGAAGCTGTGGACGCAGTACGCGCCGGATGTCGGTTAATCGTGCTGGACGATAGCGCGGTGGTCGATGGCGCGGCACACTGGCTCGATCCTCTGCTAGTTACGGCGGCGATTGACAAAGCGCTACGTCAAGCCGAGAGTGATAGCAATCTGCGGCGGCGCGCCGGTATCGTCGTGCGCTCTGGTGCATTGCGTGATCTGCACGATATGGCGCTGTGCATTAGCCTCGGCGCGAACGCCATCTTGCCCTATGCGCTGTATGCTGTAGCAATTGGCATCGCGCCGCGCGGGTCGCGTCATGAGCCGGATGATGCCGCCATCACTCAGGCACTCAGCAACACCGTCAACACGCTGACACAGGGGCTTGAGAAAGTGACATCGACGATTGGTTGTCATGAATTGCGTGGGTATGGGCACAGCTTCAGTTCGATCGGCTTAGCACGAGGAGTCGCTGAGATTTTCGGCACGCCGAATTACTTCGGCAGTGAGGCGCGTGGTTTAACCTGGTCAGCCCTGTTGCAAGATGCCAGCGATCGCGCGGCAGAGTTCCGCGGTGATGTGCGCGCCCGCCTGCAAAATCCAGACCGTTTCTATCCGAAGATGTGGAAAAAAGCCGAGTCAGTCGCGATGGGCGAGATGGAATGGTCAGAATACACAGACAGCGTGCAAGGTCTCGAAGAGCGAATCCCCGTCAGCATTCGCCACCTGATCGGCATCCGTGAGCATGACGACCACGCCGTAAAGCCCGAAGATGTCGATCTTCGCGTTGGCAAGCACGATATGCCGGTACTCATCAGCGCGATGTCCTTTGGTTCACAGGGCGAGCTAGCGTATCGCACTTATGCCGAAGCCGCTAAACTGTTGAATATCATCTGCATGAACGGCGAAGGCGGCGAATTGCTAGATATGATGGGCAAATATAAGCAATGGCGCGGACAACAGGTTGCGTCGGGGCGCTTCGGCGTGAATATCGACTTCTTGAACTCGGCAGATTACGTCGAAATCAAGATCGGACAGGGAGCGAAGCCGGGCGAAGGTGGTCACCTGCCGGGCTTCAAAGTGACCGAGCAAGTCGCCGAGTCGCGGCATACCACGCCGGGAGTCGCGCTGATTTCGCCGAGTAACAATCATGATCTGTACTCGATCGAAGATTTAGCGCAACTGATTGACGAGTTGAAAACAGCGAACACACATGCCAAAGTCAGTGTCAAGATTCCGGTCGTGCCGGGGGTGGGCATCATCGCTGTCGGCGTGGCGAAAGCCGGTGCCGATATTATCACAGTGACGGGCTATACGGGCGGCACCGGGGCGGCACGCGCACACGCACTACGCCATGTCGGCTTGCCGGCAGAAATCGGTGTGTGGCTCGCGCATCGCGCCTTAATCGGTAGCGGTCTCCGCAAAGACGTTGAGCTATGGGCCGATGGTGGCATGAAAAGCGGGCGCGATGTCGTCAAGATGCTGTGCCTCGGTGCAAACCGCGTCGGGTTCGGCACGCTGGCGATGGTCGCGGTCGGGTGTACGATCTGTCGCGGTTGTCAAGATGGGACATGCCACGTCGGGATCACAACGCACGTCAAGACCAAAGCAGAAGCCGGCAAACGCGGATTTAAAGCCTTTCGTCCTTTTGCCGAGCAGGGATCACCACAGGGGATTTATAACGTCTTCTGCGGGCTTGCCGATGACATCCGTTACTGGGTGGCGAAGCTGGGCTACACCAACGCGCAGGACATCGTCGGGCGCGCTGACCTGCTGGAACAGATCGCCATGACCGACCGCATCGACTTATCGACATTGCTCACGCCGGCGCCGACTGTCGTACAGAAGCCCGCCCAGCCCGGCGGACGACGCATCTCGCGCCCCCGTAACATCATCAGTCGCCAGATCACCGAGATCGTCAGCGAGTACGTGCGTAAGGGTGAATACGAATTGACCTATGACGACGAGCAAGTGATGGCGATGGATCGCGCATTGGGTACGCATTTATCCGGTGCAATCTCTCGCGATGACTTCTGCGAGGCTGGTCGCCTCGATGCGGTCAATCTCAGTTTCAGCAGTTCTGCCATCCCCGGCAATGGTCTAGGCGCGTTCTTACACGGCAAGATCAACATCCTCGCCGAAGGTGGCGCACAGGATGGAGTCGGTAAGGGCGCATACGGGGGACAGATCACCGTCATCAAAGGGTTGAATCACAACGGTGTCCGCCTCGATGGGTCAGTCGGCAAGAGCTTTGCCTATGGCGCACAAGGTGGACGCTTCATAGTGCAGGGCGATGCCGATACACGCGCCTGCATCCGTATGAGTGGCGCTGATGTGGTTTTCGGCGGTGAAGTGCGCGACCCCCTGCGCGACGAACTCGGTGGCATCGGTGCGCGTGCGAATCTCAAGGGTTACGCCTTTGAATACATGACAAGCGGTCGTGCGCTGGTTCTGGGTGATCCGGGGCCGTGGATTTGTGCCGGTATGACCGGCGGCGTGGTCTATCAGCGCATCCAGCCCGAGATGAACCTGACACCGGACGCGATTCATCGTCGGATTGCGCCGGGATCAGTGGTCGAAATCACGCAACTGGACGAACAAGGTGTGCAGGATGTGCAGGAGCTACTCGCGGATTACATTCGGGCGATCGAGGTCAATAACCAGCCGGAAGCCGTCGCGCATCTGTACGCCCTGCTCCAACGCCCACAAAATCACTTCGTGAAGATCGCGCCGCGTATCAACTGATCGTCGGCGGTCGTATCTGGACTCAAAAAGCGACGCATCATGCGTCGCTTTTTTATGAGTGCATACTGTCGATTATTCACCAACAGGTACGTCGAGTTCTTCCCATGTCGCCTTACCGACAAACTTGGTCAGCTTACGACCATCATCTGTCACGGCTTTGAGACCGTAACGCACGCCACTCTTAGTATCGAAGGTGACTTTTTTGACTTTACTCTCGTCAATCTGCACTTTCTTTTTCAGCTTGAGATCATAAAATTCAATAGCCATATTGGACTTGTCTTTCACAAAAGTTATATACGATAAGTTCAGACTAGTATACTTTTTGATTCTGCACAAGTAACTTTATTGATATTTTGAACAAAAATTCGAAGTTTTATACGATTTTCTTACATAAACAAAGCGAAAGTTAAGCTATGCGCGTCCTATTCAGCCTCATCAAGCATATGCGAACATGGGATACTGCCAGCAAAATCGCCCTCGCCATCGCGTTGAGTCTGCTGGTAATTTCCTTGATTGTGGTATATACCGTGCCTGAATTACGCCGTGCGGCGACGATTGGCGCAATCGGGCTATTCATTGCCGTTCAGATGATTATCCTATGGGGCAATCGTAATCTCGTCACCCCGCATACCGAAGCCCAAAGGCACTTCATCGCGGGTGATTTCATCGCGGCGCGTGATACCCTGCTGGCATGGCGTGACGAACGAGCAAGCCAACCGAAAGCCCTGCCGATTGATAGCCTCGTCTTGCTGGGCAATGCCTATCGCAATCTCGGTGATCTCGACCACAGTCGGCGCGTACTCCAGCAAGCGCGCGAGCGTGATCCCGATTATTACTTCGCGCTCTATGGATTGGGGCGAACGTATCTCGCCATGGGTGAATATAATTCCGCAGTCGATCTGATTGAGCAGGCGATCGACAAAGGCGCGCCCGATGTCACCCGCTTTGATCTAGCACATGCTGAATACCGCCGCGAGAATTGGGACACGGTCGAACGCCTCTTGCCCACCATCCCGCAATCGGATGACCATCATCGGCGCTTATTTGTCGATTACTTTTATCATCGCATCATGAACCACACCGCCCCCGATAAAACGCTGATCGAAGCAGGGCTGGTCTTCTGGCAGGCAGAAGTCGAGCGTTTCTCGCACACGCGCTACGGTCAGGATGTGCAGGCAGATCTTCAAGCATTGCGAGCGCTGTTGTAGCTTGGGTATAACCACAGGATAGCGTGGACGGTGTTTTCGCCCTCACTCGCATGGAGCGAGACTTCCTGAACCGTCCTGCGCCTCCGTCACCCTGAGGGAGACGGGGGCTACAATAAAGCCTCATCTTGCGCCATAATAAAGGGTATCACCATTGGCACGCATGAAGGAGGTGCTATCGTGACGTTAATCGTGTCACGGGGCATTTAGTCGGGATGCGGATACGCGCCTCGCGTATGGCTTTATGACCCCCTCTTGTCCAATCTAACCGTATCAAGGAGATTCTATGTTTAAACCTGTCGACTCCAGCGTCGATATTCAAAAATTAGAACAGGAACAAATCGAGTTCTGGCGACTGAATCGCGTGTTTCAACGGACGACCGAAGGACGCGATGATGCCCCACGCTACGTATTCTACGAAGGTCCGCCGACTGCTAATGGCAAGCCCGGCAGTCACCACGTTTTAGCCCGCGCCTTCAAGGATATGTTCCCGCGCTTTAAAGTGATGAACGGCTACTATGTCGAACGGCGTGGCGGTTGGGATACGCACGGCTTGCCAGTTGAAATTGCCGTCGAACAAGAATTAGGCTTCACCGATAAAAGCCAGATTGAAGAATACGGCGTGGCAGAATTCAACGAACTCTGTCGCAAGCGCGTATTCAGCAACATCAAAGACTGGGAAAAATTGACCGAGCGCACCGCTTATTGGGTCGATCTGGACAACGCGTACATCACCTTCACCAACGATTACATTGAAAGCGTGTGGTGGATTTTAAAGACGCTGTGGGAAAAAGGCTTGCTCTATCGCGGGTATAAGACCATCGCCTATAGCCCGACTTCAGGCACGCCCCTTAGCAGTCACGAAGTTTCGCTCGGCTATAAAGAAATCCACGATCCGAGTATTTTCGTGCGCTTCCCGTTGCAGGATGAAGAAGGCGTGTACTTCATGGCGTGGACGACAACCCCGTGGACACTGCCCGGTAATGCCGCGCTTGCCGTCAACGAAGGGGTGGCTTATGTACAGGTCGAAGCTGAAAGCCCCGATGGTGATGGCACAGAACAACTGATCCTAGCAGAGGCATTGATCGAGAGAGTCTTCGGCGAAGAAGCCGAACAGGTCAACGTCATCAAGCGCATGACGGGCAAGGATTTGTTGGGCAAACGCTATAACCCGCTCTATACATTTTTGCCGACCGAGAAAGATCACGCCTATGTTGTCGCGGGCGATTTTGTCAGCACGACGGACGGCACCGGCATCGTGCATATCGCGCCGGCCTTCGGGCAAGACGATAACGACGTGGGCATGGCACACGACTTGCCCTTCTTCATCACTGTCAACGACGACGGACGCATGATCGACGCGGTGGACAAATTCAAGGGTATGTGGTTCAAAGATGCTGACCGCGAGATCATCAAAGACCTGAAGCAACGCGGTTTGATGTACAAAGTCGAGCAATACACGCACAATTACCCGCACAATTGGCGCGATGGCGAGCCGTTGATGTATCTCGCCCGTGAGACGTGGTTCATCCGCACGACTGATTACAAAGAGCAGATGATCGCCAACAATCAACAGGTCAACTGGGTGCCAGATCACATCAAAGATGGTCGCTTTGGCAATTGGCTGGAAGACCTGAAGGAATGGGCACTCGGGCGCGAGCGATACTGGGGAACGCCCCTGCCGGTGTGGGTCGATGACCAGAGCGGCGAGATGCTGTGCGTCGGTAGCGTCCAGGAACTAGAAGACCTGACCGGACAGGACTTGAGCGAACTCGATTTGCACCGCCCCTACGTCGATGACATCACCTTCCCCAATCCAAACGGATCAGGCGGGACAATGCGGCGCGTGCCAGAAGTGATCGACGTATGGTTCGATAGCGGCGCGATGCAGGTCGCGCAGTGGGGGTATCCACATAAAAATCCGGATGCCTTCGCCGATCAGCACCCCGCCGATTACATCTGTGAAGCGGTCGACCAGACGCGTGGTTGGTTCTACAGCTTGCACGCCATCGGCACGATGATGTTCGATAGTGTTGCGTATAAGAACGTGATCTGTCTTGGACATATCCTCGACGAAAACGGGCAGAAGATGTCTAAGAGCAAGGGCAACACCGTCGATCCATGGTCGGTGATCGATACCTATGGCGCGGATGCTTTCCGCTGGTATCTATATACCGCCGCCCCACCGGGAGAGCCACGCCGCTTCTCGGTGAATCTAGTGGGCGAAGTCGTCAAGAAGTTGTATCTCACGCTGTGGAACACTTATAGCTTCTTCGTGACCTATGCCAATCTCGATCAGTGGACACCGGCGACCACCGCGCCGCCAGTTGCCGAGCGTGATTTGCTCGATCGCTGGGTGTTGAGCGAGTTGCATCAACTGGTGCAGACAGTCACTGAGGCGTATGAAAATTACGACGTGACCAACGCCACGCGCCCAATTGAAGACTTTATCGAAGGCTTGAGCAACTGGTACGTGCGTCTCAGTCGTCGGCGCTTCTGGAAAGGTGAGAGCGATGCCGACAAGAACGCGGCATACGCCACGCTCTACGAATGCCTGTCAACTATGGCGTATTTGCTGGCACCGGCGATGCCCTTCTTGAGCGAATCGCTGTATCGCAATCTCGTGAGAGAGGTCGATGAGAGCGCGCCGGACAGCGTGCATCTCGCACAGTGGGTGCAAGCCGACACCGCTAAGATCGACCACAAGCTCAGCCGCGAGATGGCACTCGTGCGCCAGCTGGTTAGCATGGGGCTTGCCGCACGTAACAGCGTCGAGATGGGCGTGCGCCAACCGCTGGCAACCGTCAGCTTCGGCGTAGGCAACGACGAAGAACGCGCCGCCGTCAGCAAGTACAGCGCGTTGATCAAAGACGAGTTGAACGTCAAGCAGGTAGAATTTTTGCAAGAAGAACAGGGCGTGACCAGCTATAGCCTAAACCCGAACTTCGCTACACTGGGCAAGAAGTTGCGCGGCGATGTCAAAATCGTGGCGAATGCCCTACGCAATGCCGACGACGCACACGCGGCAGAGTGGGGGCGGACACTGCTCAAAGGCGAGAAGATCACCGTTGAAGTCGATGGTAAAGTGTTCGATCTCTTGCCGGAAGATGTCGAGGTTCGTCAAGAATCAGCGGCAGAAGGCTTCGTCGTGTTCGAGGAACGCGGTTACGTCGCGGCGCTCGATACTAACCTGAGCGACGATCTCGTGCGCGAGCGACTGGCGCGAGAAGTGGTGCGCCGCATCCAGACGGCACGCAAGAACGCCGATTTCGATATTGACGACCGCATCGCTATCCGTTATGTGGCGAGTGACCGCTTCCAGACCGCCATTGAACAATTCGCGGATTACGTCAAAGCCGAGACACTCGCTGACGAGATCACCAGTGGTGAGCCGGTGCAGGGCTATTATAGCCAAGACTTCGCCGATGACCTGCGTGGTGACTTGAAAGACGAACAACTGGTCATCAGCGTCAAGCGCGTTTGATCGAAACTGAATCATAACCGTTTGTGCATAATCACTAACTGAAATGACGAGCAGGCGTGCAAATGGTCGCCTGTTCGTTTTGTTTTTGGTCACTTTTGCTGTATGATCAGTGTTATCACTAAAAAGAGCCACGCTTTCATTGTGATATTTTACCTAGAGAACGGGCGACCGATGGCTTAAAATCGCTGATGTATTTGGGGACAATACATAAATGACTGAGAAAAACACAACTACAATACAAGCCTTGATGCGCTTCGCGTTGCCGCTGGGGTCGTCGCTTTCAGTCGGTGATCCGGCGATTACCATCAATTGGGCGGTGACTGTCCGCGCCCAGCCGCCCGCCTTCCCAGATATTTACGGGGGCGAACTGGCGTTGATTTCGATGGATGTCCTCCGCAGTTATGACAATCGCATCACCGTTGCCGAGGTCGTGCAGAGCCTTGCCGATGTGGGAGTCGGTGGCGTGGCCGTCGATGGCGATGTTACCCAGACCGTAATCACCGTCGCCAACGAGAAAGATATTGCACTTATCGTCCTGCCCGAAGGATCAGGTTTAGCGGGGATTGAGCGTGCCGTCAACAAGCTGATTCTCAATCAAGGCGCCCAGATCAACGAGCGCGCGATGGAGATTCAACGGCAGTTGACACGCCTCGCCGCCGAGAATAAAGACCTCAACAGCCTGTTACAGGTGATTGCGCGCTCGACCACCAAGCCGGCTGTCATCCATGATGATGCGGGCGTGTTGATGGCGCAGGTTTACCCCAGCGTCGGGCGGCGTGGCATCAGCGGACGCACGCTGATCCAGAACCTGCCCTATGGCGATTTTCAACGCTGGCTGGATAGTGATGCCCCCGATAATCAAGGAACAATCATTCGCAGTCCCATCGGCTATACGACCGTCCTCAAGGTCGAAAAGCGCGTCGCCGGCTATTTATCGCTGGTACTCAAAGATGAAGAGATCGATGATTTCGATCGCTTGGTGCTGGCATATGGCGCGGACGTGTGCGCGATCGAGATGGCGAAGAATCGGGCGATTGCCTCGGCGGTGGAACAGGCACGCGGTGACTGGGTGCAGATGTGGCTCAGCGGTACGCCTGCCGATGACGACCTGCTCATGACACGTGCCCAACAAGCCGGTTTCAACCCTGAGGCGGATTATGTGGTGGTGGTCTATCGTGCGCTGACAGACACCGGACAAAATCTACCGCTGGAATCGCTGATTTCGCTGGTGCGCGATGACATGGCACGGCGACAAATCGAGGGAGCTGTCGGGCAATACGTCGATGTGATCGTCGCGCTCTATCCTGTCGATAGCAACGGACAAACGGCGCGTGTCCGCGCCCAGATCGAAGAATTACGCGCCCAACTCGCCATGCGTACCCCCAGCGGTCTAGTGACAGCTGGCATCAGCCGCCCGACACAGGGTTTACGCGCCCTGCGTGAAGCCTACCGCGAAGCCAAAGATGCCGTGAGCATCTCACACGAATTAGGCGATATGGACGCGACTACGTTCTATGGTGATTTGAAACTGTATCAGTTATTGCTCGCCCTCAAGGAGCAAAATCTGGCGTACATGAGCCGTTTCTACAAAGATACGCTCGCCCCTCTAGTCGAGCATGATGAACGCAAGCAGAGCGATCTTGTCCGCACGCTGAACGGCTTCTTCGAGGCGAATGGTAACCTTGCACAAGCCGCCAAAGATTTAGACGTACATCGCAACACGCTGGTCTATCGCCTAGAGCGCATCAGCGAGTTGACTGAACTCGACCTGAACGACGCGGATAACCGCTTGATTTTGCATCTCGCGCTGAAAATCCAGCGCGTACTCGCAACGGTCATCGGGCGCGTCACCAATTGACGATCACGTTAAATCACGCGCCGTCAGCGTGCCGTCGATCAGCTTTTCAGCCGTTGTGATGTCATCGGCGAGAACATCGCGCAGGACGCTCGCCTGTTCATCAGCCATGATCTTTTGCCACTCCTGCAAGCCACTTGCCGAGCGTTTCAATTGATCGACAGCGCCCTGTGCATCGTCCAACTGACCGAGACGTGCGTGTGCCCGCGCCCGATAAAGATGAATCAACAAGCGATGACGGGCATCATCAACGCCGTTATCCAGCGCCTGCTGTAAATGATGCAGGGCATCATCGCTGGCGTGCAGGCGATCTTCGATCACGCCTAGATTATACACCGTCACCCAATCATCGGGCGCGACAGCATAGGCCTGCTGTGCCGCCGCATATGCCGCTTGATGCTCACCCGCCTGTAATTCGACTTCGGCAAGACCGTTATAAGCGACTGCTTTATAGCCATCATCCGCACTGACCTGCGCCATTTTCTGGTAATCGCGGCGGGCACGCCCCAGCTTACCCCATAAGCGCAATAGCTGTGCCCGAAAGTGATAATGATTAGGCATATCCGGCTCTTCTTTGATGAGCGCATCCATCGATTCAACTGCTGTCTTGTAATCCTGCTTACGCATCGCTTTGACTGCGTCGCGATATTGCATCGGGGCTTGGGCACGCCCGAACAACAATAGCCCCACGATAATCCAACCGAACGCGACCCCTAAAAACGCGGCGTAATAATTCTGCACGATGACCACCGCCAGCACCACCAAGCCAAACGCCGGCGCGAGAATCGCCACCCACTTCAACTGTTGATCGCGATCCATGCGCCCGCCAATCAACCACGCCGACGCGAGAATCGCCGCCAGTGCAAGCGCATTCTGTACCGCAATCGTCCACGATGCATCGATAAATGCCAGCACAAAGCTCGCGAGTCCCGTCGTAATCACCACCCCAATTAAAAAGTAAAATCGCTCATCGCCAAGCCATGTCCGAAACCGCGTGATAAAATTCATGTCGTCCGTTGATACTCCGTTAAAACAATCGCGTAATCATGTGCATCGTCACGGGCTTGCAGAACAAAGCTGTGTTCATCCACCCAGTAATCGCGCATGTAATGATACCGTTTTGTCTGGAATTGTTTACCGTCAATTTCGAGGCGTGTATCAGCGATGAAGCGTGCTGATTTCTTGGCGAGGTCACCGGCGCGGTCACCAGCGGTGAGATGTGGGGCGAATACCGACTTTTGCACCGTGCCCGCAAGTTGTCGGATCGCGTAGCCTTTACTGCTGACAAATGGCGGATCAAAGACCAGTGTGCCGGTATAGGGGATCGTATCCGCAAGGCGTGTAACGCGATGCAAGACGCGTTCGGCGGTGATGCGTCGTTCTAGTACCGCTATCTCGCCCTCTGCGATCTGCCCGACTGCGGTCGTCACAGCATAAGATAAGCGCGTACAACGATCATGATCGAGCGTCATATCGGCGGTGATGCGCGTATCTGCATGTTGATACACAACTTGCAGGCGACTGAGCCTATCATCGACGCGCACGAGTGACCACGATTCTTGCGTTTCAGTACGGGTTGTGCCTTGATAATGTCGGTAGATGCCGCTTACGATCCGATCATCAGTCATGTCGGGCTTTATCCTCAGTCAGCCAATGCCATGTTAGAGCGTCACGCATGGGCATAATTCGTCAGCGTGACCACATACGGCACACCGTTATACGTGTATTCGCGGCGTACAGGAATCCAATGGATATCTAGCCAGTAGAAGACATCATCGGCGATCTGGTATTTAGTGGCGTTGATGGTCTTATTGCCCACTTGTATATCGCTCGTGTCGCGTTCATCGACGATGATCTTCTGTAAGACGCTCTCACTGGTCGATAGCAATCGGGGCGCATAGACCTGTGATTTGTTCTCACGGGCGAGAATATCGCGTATCGTATACCCCATGTAGACCGTCTGCTTGAGATACGGCACACAAGCGACCAAGAATTCAAATTCTTCGTATTCGCGCGCCGCATCACCCACCTTACGCCCGATCTGCACGTAGTCCTCGAAGAAGGTGTAATCAGCTTTGAAGGTCGGCGTCTGCGCGTCCTTGCTGTTGTAAGACTGCACGTTGAAGCGTTCTAGCTTGCCTGCGGGATTATACAGGGCTTCCGAGAGAATCGTCAGACCGTCTTCGTCGCGTCCATCTTCATCGACACGCACAAGACGCGCCGCCTCCGCTAAGCTGTGCATCGTGAAATGCTCGGTAACGGGCATGAGCACACCATCGCGATAATAACGATACGTGCCACTCGCGACGAAGGTCTCATGAGCGGCGACGGGGTGTAGATTTCGCATGATTATTCCTCAATTTCAACGTAAATGCGCTTGTTGATGCCGCCCTTGCTCTTATAATTGGTGACGCGAATCGTGCCGACTTCGTTGGTATTGTTGACGTGCGTGCCGCCATCCGCCTGTAAATCCAGCCCGATAATTTCGACTGTCCGCACGTTTTCGATGCCTTCCGGCAGCAGGTTAATCTTGGTACGGATTAAATCGGGAATCTGAAAGGCTTCTTCACGCGGGAGAATATTAACACGTACATCACGGGCGTTCTCGACTTCGGCATTGATCTTGGCTTCGATTTCCTGCACCAGTTCTTTTTTCATGCGCTCGAATTCAAAATCCATGCGACCAGAAAGCACATTCATGTTACCGCCGGTGACGCTCGCGCCATAATCGCGCCACACGACCCCGCACAGGATGTGCATCGCTGTGTGGGTTCGCATTAGCTTATAGCGGCGATCCCAATCAACGAGACCCTTAATCTCGGTGCCGACTGCGGGCAAATCGCCCTCAATGATGTGCAAATTACCGCGCTTGCACTTGACGACTGGAACATCTGCGCCATCAATGACCAGCGTGCCGGTGTCGTGCAGTTGTCCACCGCCGCCGGGATAGAATGCCGTGCGATCGAGCAAGACGGCGTTAGCATCTTCGTCAATGCCGGTCACAGTCGCGGTAAATTCTTTCATGTAAGCATCTGTTTGATAGAGTAAATCTGTCATGTGAGTATCTCCTCATCGCTGTTATCGCTCATGATAAGTGTGGCAAGGGGTCAATCGTCGTCGTCCGCGTCAATCATCGCCCGCATCCGGATCATGACCGGCGTGCCGTGCATCGCCTCTTGCCAGAAGGCGCGTCCGCGTTCATTAGCCGCCGCCACGTACCATTCGTAATGCTTGACCCCGCGCAACTTAAACCAATCGACCATCGCCTGCATCAGCGCCTTGCCGATGCCGTTGCCCCGATGAACTTCGGTCACATGAATATCACCGACCATACCGGCACGCTCATCGACAAAAGTATCCGGCAGGATGTCGATCACTGTGCCGAACACGTACCCAACGAGCTTGCCGTCGATTTCAGCGACGAAGGTTTTCGTATGGGGATCGGTGATGCTGTAGCGAATACGCTGGGCATACCGATATTGACCATCCGACGCGGGGACAGGCATATTTGCATCTAAGTTCAAGTGATAGTAAACCAGTTCAAGCCATAATTCGCCGATCGTCTCGGCATCGTCTTCTTTTGCGGGGCGTATAATCATGAGTCTAAAGCTATCCAAAAAATATTATCAGTAGGTACAGCACCGACTCCACGCCAGAACGCTTGCATGACAGGAGCGGTCAGGGTTGCTTCAATGCGAACGTGGGTGATTGCCATCTCAGCAAAGGTTGATTTGACTGCTTGCCACAAGTGATGACCGGTGCGCCTCTGCTTGTGCGGCGAGTGTATATCAAGCACGATTTGCCCGACACGTCCGATGCGCGCCGGCGCTAGCCCGACAGCATTGGCTGTAGGCATCGCGTGGATGCACCCCAGCACATCAGCACTCGCGTCATCCTCGGCGGCGAGAAAGATCACAGTCGCATCGGCAATACTGCGCGTAGCAAAGGCTTCCCACTCGGCGCGTGCTGTCGGCAACAGGCGCACGCGGGGGTTTGTCTGCTGGAGCAGAGCCATATTATCATACCAAAATTCGGAGAGTAGCGTGATGTCATCGGTCGCAACAGGGCGGATCAGCATAAGATGGTCGGAATTCAACTCGTTACATCGGTAAAAGTGTGCCACAATGGGATAAACTGTCCCATATACTAGCATACACGATGTCATCACAGATTGTTATAGCCGACCATAACTTGCCCGATTGGATGAAGCAAGCCCGCCGCGGGGTCGATTGGGGCGTGCTGATTGTCATGGCTTTTTGTGTGTTGGTCGGGTGGCAATTCATCGCTGAAGATAGCCTACCCGCCACCACCGACGCCGACGCGCTGGTCTATCGCATTGCTGATACGGCTGATGCTCTGCGCGAAGGACGCTTGTATGCGCGTTGGTCGCCGCATGTATACGATGGCTACGGCGCACCTATTCCCCATTTTGAACCGCCCTTCGTCGCGCAGACAGGCGCAGTGATGACCGTTCTGCTGACGGATAACCCGATCGTGTCCCTACGCATCATGCTGATTCTCGCCTTGATGCTGGCAGGGGCGATGGTCTACGTGCTGGTAATGCAACGCACAAACGGCATCGCCGGTGTGCTGACCGCTTGCCTGTACGTCTATAGCCCATACATCGGCTTGACGGTCTCTAAATTGATCCTCGACGCACATATCTTGCTCGCGCTGGCGTTTTTGCCCTCGGTGTTGTGGGCAATCAATCGCTTGCTTCTGCGCAATCAACCGCTCGATCTGCTATTCATCGCGACCTTCACCGCATTGCTGACGCTGACATCCCCCGTGCATCTGATCTATGCAGTGCTGTTGGGGGCGGTCTTGCTCGTGGTTGACGGACGCTGGCAACAGGCATTAATTGTCGGTGGTGCGCTGATGCTGGGCGTTTTGATCGCCGCGTTTTACTGGTTACCCGCGCTCATCGATCACGGGCAGGTGACATGGGTGGCACAGGGTATCAGCGTCGCCCGCCAGCCCATCACGCTATCAGCCCTCTTCGCCCCCTTGACACAACCGGATGTCGGGCGCATGTTCCCACAGCCACAATGGGCGATTGGCTATCCCCTGCTGAGCTTGACAATCAGCGCGACACTCGTCGCCCTGTGGCAACGCCAGCTGACGCCGCTCCTGTACGCCGGTTTAGGTGTAGGCTTACTCGGCGTGCTGGTCATTTTTCTGCCGACACAAACGCATGTATTGGGTGCGGTCGTGTTATGCTTCGCCCTCAGCACCAGCAGTCTCGGCACGCTTACAGCACGCGCACCAACACCGATGCGCTATCTGTTGGTCACGATCGGTGCGTTAGCCCTGCTGGGCTGGCACACACCGCTGTGGTTGAATTACCCCTATCTCGTGACAATCGACGACGTATCCGCGCAAGCCCAGCAAGCAAGCGAGGACAGCGGACGCGGCGTTGCTACACTCACCGATGACCGGATGACGATCGCACCTCCACGCGCCTTGCAGACTCCGCCGACAGTTGTCACACCTGCTAACACCGAGAACCGTATTCAAATCGAAGACCTAGCGGAAGGCACGCATTACGGGCAATATCAGGTGCTAACGACGGTCGGCGGTGATCTGATCATCGAGCGCACGTATTTTGAAGGCTGGCGCGCGACACTGGACGGTCAATTCATCCCACTGGTACGCGACACGAGCGGCTTGTTGCGCGTCACCCTGTCGGCGAACGCCAACGGCATCTTGATTGTGCAACTGGGGACGACGTGGCTTCGTAGTGGTGCATGGACGCTGAGCCTGTTGAGTAGCGCGGGGATCATCTTCATCACGTGGCGACGACAGCGTGACCTCGCGCTCAATTACGATTTGCCGGTGTTGCTCACATTGAATATGGCACGCCTGTTGATCGCCCTCTGCGGGCTGATGCTCGCGCTACGCCTGAGTCCGATCGGCACACAGTGGATCGAGAGCCTGCGCGAACCGCGCAATCACACCCTGCGCGATGTGGTGATTACTGGTGGCGTGACCGTCGCTGAGCTGGAATTACTGGCGTATCGCCTGCCACAGACGGCAATTACGCCTGATACAGCGCCCGATCTGACGCTATACTGGACGCTCAACCGTCCGACCACCGACGATTTGCGCGTGCAGGTGCGTTTGATCGCCGTAGACGATGAACAACAGCAGTTTGCTGGCACGATCAACCCGCCGGGCGGGTATTCGAGCTTCATTTGGCGCGGCAGTGGCTTCGTCATCGATCAGCAGACGCTTCCAATGCCCGACAAAGCCGGAGAGTATCAAGTCGCGTTACAGGTCTTTCGTTGTGAGGATCGCTGTGATCAGCCCTTGAGTTTCATCGCCGCGAGTCGGTCTGAACTGGGGGTAGTGTATAATCTAGGCACGATCACGGTGGTGGAATAGGGCGATTGGTGTTATAGTTGCGCGTGGTTTTAACCGAGCAGGCTTGATCGATAACGTAGCACAGTGAGCAAACGAAGAAAGGTCGATTGATGAATTTAAATAATGAAGAGCGCATTGGTGAAGCATGGCGCTTGCACCGCAATCAAAATAACGCAGAAGCCATTAAGATTTTTAACAAAATTTTGAATTTAACGCCAAACAGCGTTGACGCGCTGTATGGGCTGGGGCTGGCCAAGCGCGCTGATGGCGATACCGCCGGCGCACGCGACGCCTTTGAAAAAGCACTGGACTCATCGCAGAAGGCATTAGATGGCGTGAGCAGTTCTAGCGCGGCTGAGGGGCAACACGGGCGCAACGATCTCGCCACCTATGAAGATGACCGCTATATGATGCTCAACCGCATGATTCGCCAACGCCTGAGCGAAGTCGACGGCGACTACTGAGCCGGCTCAGGGTTGTGATTGTGATTGTGATTGAAGCGGACGGTGATCGCGTCTGTCGCTATTGCCTATGAACAAGCGCGAGCGACTGGAACGAACAATAGCTGGAGAGGAAACAGACCGCCCGCCGGTCACCATCTGGCGCTATTTCCCCGGCGATGACCAGCGATCGGCAGATTTTGCGCGGGCGCTCATCGCGTATCAGGCGCGTTATGATTGGGATGTGGTCGTCGCAATGCCGACTGACAGCTTTTGCCTGCGCGGCTATGGCTTGCAGGATGTCTGGCGCGGGGATCAGTCCGGGCGGCGCACGATCAATCGGCGCTTAATACAGGGATCGCTGGACTGGACGGAGTTGCGGGCGCTCGACCCGCTACGGGGCGAACTGGCAAAGCAGAGCGAGTGTCTGCGCCTGCTAGGTGATGCGTGGGACGACAACGCGCCCCCTTTCGTACAGGTGATTCACAGCCCATTGGGGCAGGCGGTTCGCCTTGCCGGTATCGAGACCTTTCTCGATCACATGCGCCGCCAGCCCGACCGCGTGCGAACTGGCTTGAACGTCTTGACCGAAAGCACCCTCCAATTTATCGACGTTCTCCAGCGCCGGACGAAAGTTGCCGGTATTTTCTACATGGTTGATCTCGCGAGCTATGATCGCCTTGCTGAAGCTGAATATCGGGATTTTGGGCTTCCGTATGATCGTAAAATACTGGAGAGCTTGCCGCGTGCGTGGTGGTTCAACATTTTGCAGGTCAACGGGCGCTCGCCGATGTTGCACCTGTTCACGACGATGAACGTGCAAGCCTTGAACTGGTCCGATCAAGAAGCGCATCCCACGCTCGACACGGCTATGACATCGCTCGACTTTGCGGGGGCGTGGTGTGGCGGACTAGGCGAAGAGACGCACTTGCACTACGGCACGCCGGCGAGCATTCGCGATGCCGGACGACAGATTTTCTACGCGACTGGTCGCCGCCGCATGATCTTGAGTACCGGACGCTATGTACCTGTTACCACCCCGACATCGAACTTACATGCTGTACGCGAGCTGGTATGATGTTGTTGGCGAAACTATTGAACCGCTTTCGGCCCTCATCCCCCAGCTCCTTCTCCCGATCGCTAGCACTAGGAGAAGGGGAGCTAAGCGCGTGTGTCGTCCCGCTCCTAGCTACATTGTGGCGGTTGGGAGAGGGATTTAGGGTGAGGGCTGGAGTCGCCAACAGTCTCTGGTATGAAGAGCGCGTGTATCCAAAGCCGCTAAACTTCGCTACAATAGAGGCGCACAATCACACAAGCTAATGGTGAAAAATAGATTATGTCATCACGAGTGATAGCCGGCAGTGCTAAAGGTTTACGGCTTAAGCTAGTTCCCGGTAATCAAACCCGCCCGATTATGGATAAGGTCAAAGAAGCGTTATTTAGCATCTTGCATCCCTATCTTCTGGATACGTATTTCTTAGATTTATTCGCGGGGACAGGCGCCGTCGGTATCGAAGCCCTGAGTCGGGGTGCCGAACACGCCCTCTTTACCGAAATCGACCGCGCCGCCCTGACCACGATCTACGAGAATTTGCAGATCACCAATCTCGAAGACCGCGCCGATGTGCGGATGATCGATGCTTTCGACCTGTTGAAGACCCCCCCACCCCATATGTTCGATTTCATCTATATTGCCCCACCACAGTATAAAGATATATGGATTGATGCCCTACGCGCGCTAGACAATAATCCCGCGTGGCTCAGCGAGCGCACGACAGTCATCGTACAAATTGACCCGCGCGAGAAAGAGAATGTCGCATTCCGGCACTTGCGCGATTATGATGAGCGACAGTACGGCAACACCATTCTGTGGTTTTTTGAAGCTGTGTTAGAGGAGGACGATTAAGGGATGAATAATCAACGCCAATTAGAAGAAGTCAGCATTGAAATCTGCGAGACCTTTGACGTTTACGCCCCGCCTGTACCGATTGAATTGATGCTCCAGAAACCGCCGGAAGGTATGTGGGCTGAAGTCGATGTCAGCCAGCTTTCCGGCAGTTTTCTCAATATCAAAGAGCGCTATTCGCCACGGATGTCGCTCTCGCGCTTACTCGTGCGCCACATCGCCGCCAGCAATTGGGGCAAAGATCGCAATCTCGACCGGTTGCTGGGCGATAGCGACGGCATCAGCGCGTTTGCGCGCATGTTGCTGATGCCCGAAGATATGGTCAACGGCTTGACCAGCGGCGCACGCAACCCGAAGACGATGAGCATGCATTTTGAAGTGCCGGAAGAAGACGCACGCCTGCGCCTGCTCGAACTACTCTGAGTCAAGCGATCGGTGCGATCATCGCGCTTGCAAATGCTCGCGAGCGACGTGTAATGCCTGCTCGCGCGTGGTGATTGCGCCGGTCACCTGCCCCTCACGAATGATCGTCAGCAAGTCACCGATGATACGCCCACCATCGAGATCGAGTTCGGTCATCAGGTCGCGTCCATCGAGAAGCGGCGGCGGAGCAACCAGCGTCGCGTGACGATCGTAAAAGGCCGCTAACATGACCGTCGCCCGCTCGACCTGTAAGAGCCAGTCATCCTGCTGAAGTTCGTTGCCATAGGTCGCCAGATGCACCGCCAGCGCCAGCAATAACACGTCAATGCCCTGCGCCTGATGCCTATGCCAGTAGCGATGCAAGCTCAGGTCGTCCGCGTGTTCTAACGCGAGCGCCTGTGGATAAGCGTCGATTGCCCGGACGATAATCTGCTTTTCGGGATTGCTCAGGCGTAGCGTGTTGGCGATCTGTCCGGCATGATCGGGGATACGATGCAAGAGCGCGGCGAGCATCATCAGGGCGGCATAACTGCGCTGGTCGGGGAACGTGCGCCCGATATGCGCGTTCAATTGACTGCGATAACGATCGAACTGCATCGCGACCATCCCCATGCCGAAGGTCGCGGCGGTGTTATCTGTGCGCGAGTAACTGATAGTCGTCAGCAGGTGGCTCAGCTTAGTGACGCTTTCCAGCGTATGCTTCCAGCCATCGTAAACGTGGGGCGCGGGCAAGGTCTGCCCCTTTAATCGTGCCAGCGGCGGGATAATCTGCTGGAGCAACCCTAACGCCTCTGCCACTCGCAGAGCCGCTGTCGCCCGTTGTAAGGATAAGAGCGCGAAGAACTCATCTCGGACGCGCTCGTTAGATGTTGTCATCAGGTCGACGGCGTGGGCGCGACAATCCTCGCGCGTGGCGGGGTCAAAGCGAAAGCCCAGTTGAACGCTCTGGCGTACGGCACGCAGGGTACGAATTGGATCATCTGCGAGCGCGTGGGCGCTACAGCGTCGCAGACGCTTCTCATTCAGATCAACCTCGCCGCCGAGGGGATCAATGAGCTTGTTCAAATCACCTAGTAAATCACAAGCCATCGCGTTGATCGTAAAATCGCGCTCTTGCAAATCAGCGAGCAAGTCGGCTTCGCGGAAGTTCGCCACGTCGATCACCATCCGCCCATCCGATGTCTCAATCAACACACGCGCAACGCCCCGTTCGTCGTCCATGACGTAAATATCACCATCGAGTTGATTGGCAATCTGGCGGGCGATGGCGATTGATCGGGTGGGAGTCGCGAGGTCAATATCTTTGGTCGGGCGATGAAGCAGAGCATCGCGCACAGCCCCACCGACGATGTACAGCGGTTCGCTGATCGCCAGCGTCAACAACGCATCCTGAAGATCGAGAATCATATTCGACCACAGCAGAGGGCGATTGGTCGGCGTGCGCGGGGTTAAATCAGTCATGACGTAATACATCCTCATCCACCACGCCGATGAACGGCACGTTGCGGAACTTCTCGTCCAAATCTAAGCCATAGCCAAAGACGAACTTATTCTCAATCTCAAAGCCGACGTAATCGACATCAATCTCGACTTTGCGCCGCGACTGCTTGTTGAGCAGGGTACACAGTTTGAGGCTTGCCGGACGACGCGCCATCAGCGTATCCATGACAAAGCGTAGGGTGTAGCCGCTATCGATGATGTCTTCGATAATCAGCAAATGCCGCCCTTCGACAGTCGCGGTGATGTCCATATCTATCCGAACCGAGCCCGACGATGTACGCGCCCCTACGCCGTAACTGCTCGCCGCCATGAAATCAACTTCATGCGGGACGGTGATATGGCGCGTCAAGTCCGTCAGGAACATTACGCCGCCTTTGAGGACACAAATCAAGAGCAGATCATCATCGACATGATAATCTTGTGAAATACGCGCACCGAGTTCAGCAACGCGCGTTTGTAGGGTGTGTTCATCAATGAGGACTTCTTTGAGGTATTTTTGATAATGCGCTTGCATCATATCTCCCAATCTATACGCGGATATACGAGCGATTATAGCAAGCGCACGCTGAGCAAAAAGTGCG
The DNA here is from genome assembly GCA_034437755.1 of Anaerolineae bacterium. Lineage (GTDB taxonomy): Bacteria > Chloroflexota > Anaerolineae > Aggregatilineales > Phototrophicaceae > JAUZRW01. The sequence goes on from DAOTTV010000175.1 coordinate 24,908, forward strand.
AAAGTTTACCATGTATGAAGAGCGAGGCGCAGTGGGCATCCTCAGCGGAACATCACTTGCACAGCCAAACGCCCGAAGAGTACTTCATCGCCTTTTTTGAGCGGAGTCGGCGTGTTTGGCTCTAGCCGTTTGCCACCCAGATAGGTTCCGTTGGTACTGCCCAAATCTTCGACATGCAACACGCCATCTTCGATGAACATCTGCGCGTGCAAGCGCGAGACTCCACGATCAGTCGCCCCGTATGGTGTGAGGTCGATCTCGTCGTCGTTCTTCATGCCCAGTTCATAGCGACCCACTTTGTAGATGATCCCTTCACGCATGGGGATCCGCTCGACCATCCCACGAATCACCAGCACGATTTCGATCTCTTCGCTCATCGGGATCTCGTCCGCTTCTTCGTCGGTGGCATCTTGCCCCGCTTGATGATTCAAGGCACGCCGTAAAATCGGATTATCGCGCGAGATAACCGTCGTCTTCTGCACGAAGTCTGAGTCATCGTTTTTATCTTTGCGCCGTCGCGAGCGCGCCACGTCTTTCAGCGATAGCGTCTCGTCAGCGTCTTTTTTCAGGTCGTCATCGTCGTCGGTGTCATCCTTGCGCTTGATCTGGCTTTCGTCAATCTCGGGCAAGGGTTCAGTGTTGCGTTTATCTTTGGGGTCTTTGTCGGACATTATCTTTTATCCGTTTACGTTCATGGCTAGTTTCGTGTACAGATTATAACATAGAATAGGACAATATACCGCAGATGTGCGCTCGAATTCGCGAGATGCCCATCTGCTCAACACACACAATCCACCCAGCATACCAGAGGACACACACACTATGATTCAGCCAGTCACAGCGCGTGCGGAGGCACACGTCATCCTCGATGATGACACGCACCTATCCGCCCCGCTCGGCACAACGCTCGAAACCGTCTTACACTATGCCCAAGCACACGACTTTATCACGCTTGACGCGCCCTTAATCGCGGTGGTCGTCAACGGGCGCTTGCGTGAACTCACCTATGATCTGCGCTATGATGTGCAAGTCACGCCGATCACGTTATCGCACAGCGATGGCGGACGTATTTATCGGCGCTCGCTGGTCTTGCTGATGACGACTGCCATTGCCGAGCTATTCGGGCATGATGTGCAAGTCACGGTGAATTACGCGGTGCGCGATGGCGGTTTCTTCTGCGAAGTGTTGAACCACCCGCCCTTCACCCCCGATGAGCTGATCCGCATCGATGCCCGTATGCGCGACATCATCGCCGCCGATGACCCAATTCGTAAGCGCAACGTTGATCTAGAAGAAGCGCAAACTCTCTTCGAGGCGCGGGGCGATGTCGATAAAGTGCGCTTGTTGGAGTACCGCTACAGCGACTCGCTGACGCTCTACAGCTTGCGCGGACGCGAGGACTATTACTTCGGCTATATGGTGCCATCGACGCGCTATCTCAGCTTATACAAACTCATTCATGAGCAAGACGGATTCATCTTACAGTACCCGCGCCGCGAGACTCCCCATCATCTGCGCCCCCTGCAACTTTACGAGAAGCTCAGCACAGTCTTTAAGCAAGCGGACGACTGGCTAGAGAAACTCGGGTTAGAGGACATCGGGCAACTCAATCATCTGGTGAAGCACGATCGTATTCAAGAGATTCTACTCGTCGCCGAAGCCCTACACGAGCAGAACGTCGCCCACATTGCCGATCAGATTCAACGACAACACGCCGCTGGTGTGCGTATCGTGCTGATTGCAGGCCCGTCCTCATCGGGCAAGACGACCTTCGCCAAGCGGCTTGCGATTCAGCTACTCGCGCATGGCTTGCGCCCCTTCACCGTCGAGATGGATAATTACTTTGTCGATCGCGAGCAGACTCCGCGTGACGAAAACGGCGAGTACGACTTCGAGTCGATTTACGCGCTCGATCGCGATGCGCTCAATCAGCATTTGCTGGGCTTGATGCGTGGTGAGCGCGTACAACTGCCGCGCTTTAACTTTCGCACGGGCAAGAGCGAAGCGGGACGCGTCGCCCAGATCAGCGATAAGCAGATTATCATCCTTGAGGGTATTCACGGCTTGAATCCCGAACTTGTGCCACACATTCCAGATGAGACGGTCTATCGCGTTTATGTCTCGGCACTCACCCAGTTGAACATTGATCGGCACAACCGTGTACCAACAACCGATGTGCGTCTCCTGCGACGCATTGTACGCGATGCGCGCACACGGGGTTACAGCGCGATGGATACGCTCACGCGCTGGGAGAGCGTGCGCCGTGGCGAAAAGCGCAACATCTTTCCACACCAAGAGAATGCCGACATCATGTTTAACTCGGCATTGGTTTACGAACTGGCGGCTCTACGTTCGCTGGTCGAGCCGCTCTTGCTTCAGGTTGATCCACATACCGCCGCCCATATAGAAGCCAATCGCTTGCTGTCGTTTTTGCGCTGGGTGATGCCCCTCAATGCCGAGCAAACGACCCTGATTCCGGATACGTCCCTGCTCCGCGAATTTATCGGCGGATCGGTGCTGGATGTGTACCATCCCAGTGAATATGTTAACAATAGTTAACAATTTAAAACCTTAATTTGCCTCGCGGCGTGTCGCGTGGTACGTTAGGAAATAGTTTAATCTATCGTCATTATAGATACTGATAATCGAATCTTCGCAGGAGTCATTATGGGTCAGAAGTTGGCTATTGATTTTGGCACAACAAATAGCGTGATTGCGCGGTGGGATGTCGATAAGGATGATGCCGAAGTCCTTGCTGTCAAGCCCATTGCTGATGATTATATCGACGAGCGTCCGCCGGTCGTGCCATCGCTCATCTACGTCGATAGCGCGACGGAGCAGACGTTTACAATCGGGCAAGTCGTGCGCGAGCAGGGCAAGCACGGGCAAAAAGACAACCGCCTGTTTCGTAATTTCAAGCGGGGTATCGTCGCCACCCCCGCCCCCGCCCCGCGTGAGATTGACGGGGTGACATTTGCCGATCGTGATGCCGGGGCGCACTTCGTCAAGCAGGTGATCCAAGCCCTGCCCCACACCGATGATGAAATCGATCAACTGGTGTTGACCGCACCCGTCGCCGCGTTCGAGGGCTATCTCGCATGGTTGAATCAGGTCATTGATGAAGTCGCGCCGGATAAAATTCGCGTTGTAGACGAATCAACGGCGGCGGCGCTGGGCTATGCCGTGACAGAGCCGGGTGCGGTCGTCCTCGTGTTCGATTTCGGCGGCGGCACGCTCGATCTATCGCTGGTGCAACTGCCAGAACACAAGCGCAAGACCGGCGGATTCCTGCGTAATCTGGTCGGCAATAGCGAAGCCGCATCCAAGAAAGCCGCGCGCGTCATCGCCAAAGCCGGGCGCGTCATTGGCGGCAGTGATATTGATCAGTGGCTTTTACAGACCATCCTCGAACGCGAGAACCTGACGACAAAAGACCTCGGCAGTGGTTATGCCCCCCTGTTGACCGAATGTGAACGCGCCAAGATCGAGTTATCGACTGAGGAGCGCACGACCATCGAGTTCAATGCCAACGGGCAAGCGCATTCGGTCACCCTCACCCGCGCGGATTTGGAAACCCTGCTGGAAGCGAACGACTTTTACACAGCATTGCGCCGCGTGGTCGATAAAGTGATGCACGTCGCACGCCAGCGGGGGGTCTTCAAGGAAGACATAAAGTACGTGCTGATGGTTGGTGGTACATCCTTGATGCCATCGGTACAACACACGCTGGCGCAATATTTCACTGATATGGCTGTCCGTGCCGATAAGCCCTTCACCGCCGTTGCCGAAGGCGCATTGCAATTAGCGGCGGGGTATGGCTTAGAAGATTATCTCGTGCATAGCTATGGCTTGCGCTACATGGATTTAGACCGCGAGGCGCACGATTGGGACGAGATTATCCCGATGGGCAGTGCTTACCCGATCGAAAAGCCGATCGAAGTTTTGCTAGCCGCCGCCCACGATAATCAAGAGGCGATCGAGTTCATCATCGGTGAAATCGATACGGACGCGGTCTCGATGATCGAAGTTAAGTACGAGGACGGGCAAGCCGTTTTCGTCGCCGATGCCGGTAACAGCGAACAGCGCATCAACCCGATGAACGAGATCGAAGCCTTACGGATGCTCGCCCCATTAGACCCGCCGGGACAAGCCGGCGACCCGCGTCTGAAAGTCAACTTCACGGTAGATGATCGCCGCCGCCTTCGCATGACGGTATTCGACTTGATCAAAAACAAATTGCTCCTGGAAGATGTCGCAGTCGTGACGCTCCAATAAAGCGCAGAGAAACTTAGGAGAAACCCCACATGGCAGACAGCAAATTCAGCGGGCGTGAACCTGCGCTCGCATCCGGTTTTTTAGAGAAGGGCAAGCGACGGCTCTCTTTGCGGCGGCTAGGGACAATGCTCAACGTCTTGAATCCAGACTCAGTTGCGCCAGATGCCGCGCGCGAGATGATCCGCAGTGATGATTTTTACGTGCGCTATAACGCCGCCAAATTACTAGGCAAACGGGGCGATCGCGAGGCACGCATCATCATCGAAGAAGCGCAGAAAACCGCCGGCGCGCGTACCCGTGCCAGTGTCGCCCGCCATTTACACGGCTTCACATGGTTCAGCGCCGAAGACATGATTAAAACGGCGCTCGCTGACGATGACGCGCGCGTGCGCGAAGCCGCGATCTACGCGCTGTGCGATATGGGCGATCTAAACGCCTACAACCTGATGGTTGAAGTGCTGGAAAACGAAGAAGATAACGTGTTAGAGGCGGCGGCGTTCGGCTTGCGCGATACACAAGACAGCGCGGCTATCCCCGTTCTCGAACAGGTCATGAAGGCGAAAGACGCGGACGTTCGCATCAAGGGCTTAGAGGCGCTAGGCATCTCGGGCGTGCCAGAAGCCAAGCCAATCGTGCGCGATGCGATGTTCGACCCGGAGCCATCCGTCAAATACGCCGCGACGCTGAGCCTACTAGAGCTATCCGGCGAAGAATGGTTGAACGAGCTAGCAGGCGTTATTGGGCGCACAACCGGCGAGACGCTAGAGCAAGTTCTGTTGGCATTCTTCCATGCGACGAATTATCTCAAGATCGATGTTGCCAGAACCGAAGCCGCTGGGCTGATGATCGACGCGCTGGAAACTGCCCTGCTGGATGATAGTGCGGCGGTGCGGATGGCGGCGGCCTGGCCGCTGGCGTGGATGCGTCACGAACGCACACCGGCGATCCTCAAGAAAACCTATCGCATCGAGCTAGACGCGGACGTTAAAGCGCACATCGTGCGTATTTCGGCGGGCTTGATGTCGAGCGCGAGCGAAGAAATCCTCGAAGATGCGCTCAACAGCGATGAAACCGTCGTGCGACGCACAGCCGAGCGCGTCGTTGAGGAGCGTGAACGGGCTGGCGGTCAAGCGGCACAATACAACGAAAATGCCGAAGATGGCGAAGCCTTCTCGCGGTCGCTGTTACTAGGGCGACTGGACTGAAGTCGTGAACCAAGACGAAGGATAAGGCCCGATGCGTATCACCAGACAGGGGTTAATCGCGGTCATCACCGTTTTTGTGATGTCGCGCGCCCTGTTGATCGGTATTACGGGGGTCAACATCGCTATCACGCCCCCATCTGACCTGCCGACTGCCGAGCATAACATCGCCGAGGAACAGGGCGAGTTCGACGCGGCATGGCATCGCTGGGACGTGGCGTATTACGCCGCAATCCCGACCATCGGCTATTGGCACGCTTCCGAGGGCTATGAACGGCAAACAGTGCTGTTCTTCCCGCTTGTGCCGCTCCTGATCAAGATACTATCGACGCTGACCGGTTTGAATACGCTCTGGTCAGGCATCGTCATCAGCAACGTGGCGTTCTTCTTCGCGCTGTTATTCTTATATGACTTAATACTAGTCGAGGGCAAGGATACAGCGACTGCCCAACGTGCGATCTTCTACATCAGTTTCTTTCCGGTCGCTTTCCACTATTTCCCCGCGCGTACCGAAGCCTTATTCCTGATGTTCTCGCTGATGGCCGCGCACTCGGCGCGCACTGGTCGCTGGAAGTGGGCGGCGATTGCCGGTATCTTCGCCAGCGCGACGCGCCTGCCGGGGGTTTTCATCGCGGTTTTCGTCGGGCTGGAATGGCTACGCGCCCACGATTTTCACCTGACGGACATCTTCAACTGGCAGAAGTGGCGCACACTGCTGGGCGACATGCGTCGCGATTGGCTCAACATCGCCTTCATCGTGTCGATTCCGCTGGGCTTATTCAGCTATATGCTCTATCTGTGGTATCGCTTCGGCAATCCGCTCGCATTTTTGGGCGGTGTCGCTGAAAACGGCGTGAGCAGTACTGTTGATCGCTTCGTGAACCTGTTCACGCCCGTCACTCTGCAATCGAGCATTCTGGGGATCATCGTCACGATTCTGCTGGTGGTGATGTTGCGCCCGATGGCGAAGCAGTTCAACGTCAATTACAGCATCTATAGCGTGTTGAGCTTGATCCTGCAATACATCACCTTCGTCATTCACGGCATCCCGCGCTATGTGCTGGGGACATTCCCGTTTTTCATGCAACTCGCCATCTGGGGACGATTTCGAGCGTTTCATCTGGCATACGTCATCATCTGTCCAGCATGGCTTGCGATCAATACGCTTCTGTGGCAACGCTGGTTTTACGTCAGCGGGTGACGCTGGCGTAACCAGAGTACCGGCGCGAAAGTGCCAATTGCCAGCGCGAGCGCCAAGCCCGGCACCGCGAGATAGGCATCGCGCATCGTATCGAAGTAGAGCAAGGCTTGTCCGCGGTCAACAAGGGGTGCAGACAGATAGTGACGAACACTGTGCAAACCCGTTATCAGCAGTGTGAGTGCTAGCACCGCACCCCACAGCACTAGCCACGGCGCTTGTTGATCGCCCCGGATTGCCGCTAGCATCAGCGGAACGCTCAGCACAGCAGTACCAGCGGCGATCATGCGCCAATCAGGGGCAGTATTGGCGAGGAACAGCACATGATAGCTGAGCCACATCAGCACCGCGCCCAAACTCCCGCCGATCACACCCAGGATGCCGCGCCCCATGCGTGATCGTGCGATCTGTAGCGGGAGCTCATGACCGCCGACAACTGCTAAGCCGAACAAATGCCCGACTAGCAAACTACTGCCGAACACATCGAACCACAGGTGCGCTTGCCAGAGCGAGGCGCGACTGGCAAACCCCAGCACGATGACGGGCATCATCCCGATGAAGCCCCCGCCTAACGCGCCTAAATACCGATAGACGATACGATCAACCTGCACGCGCCATTATCCGAACACGCCCGTATGCCGATGATGATCTTGCAGACTGCGGACTTTCATCGCTTTCTCGCGACGACGTTTAATGCCTTCCATACTCGCCATCGCCGCGCTCATCGTCGTGATGATCGGCACATCGAGTTGATAGCACATGCTCCGGATTGCCGCGCCATCTTCATGTGCTTGACTGCCAAGCGGCGTGTTGATCACCATCTGTATCTCGCCCGCTTCGAGCGCGTCGATCACATGCGGCGAGCCTGCGCTCACTTTGTTGATGCGCTCGGCAGGGACACCGAAGCGATTCAACCAGTCGGCTGTGCCTGCTGTCGCGATGATTTCAAAGCCGATGCGATACAGGTTACGGACGATGCGCGTCACAGTCGCTTTGTCCATGTCGTTGACGCTCACAAAGATTTTGCCAGTCTCCGGGAGGGCATTACGGGTTGCCATCTGTGCTTTAGCAAAGGCGTGCCCAAAACTGCTAGCATGTCCCATCACTTCGCCCGTCGAGCGCATTTCCGGCCCTAGTAGCGCGTCAACACCGGGGAACTTCTGGAAGGGTAAAATCGCCTCTTTGACGAAGAAGCCATCAACGCGCGGTTCTTGCAAGAAGTCCAGATCGGCAAGGGTCGCGCCGGCGGCGATTTGTGCGGCATAGCTCGCCAGCGGATACCCTGTCGCCTTGCTGACGAAAGGCACTGTCCGGCTCGCACGCGGGTTAACCTCCAGCACAAAGACCTCTTCATCTTTGATCGCAAACTGGATGTTGAACAAGCCCTTAACCTGCAACCGTTGTCCGATGCGCTGGGTATAATCGCGGATAATATCGACGTGATATTGGCTGATCTTATATGGCGGCAACACACAGGCTGAGTCGCCACTGTGGACACCGGCTTCTTCAATATGTTGCATGATGCCGCCAATGGTGACGGCCTCGCCATCCGAGAGAGCATCGACATCAACTTCAAACGCATCTTCGAGGAATTGATCAACCAGCACCGGATGCCCCGTCCACTCGACATATTCATCTAACCAACCGACCAGTTGCGTCTCGTCAAAGACGATCGCCATCCCGCGCCCGCCGAGGACGTAACTCGGACGCACCAGCACCGGATAGCCAATCTCGCCTGCAATGCGAATCGCCTCTTCACGGGTGAGCGCTGTCCCCCCTGCCGGTTGATTGATGTTCAACTCGGACATCAGCGCGTTAAAGCGTTTGCGGTCTTCGGCTAGGTCGATTGTATCGACACTCGTGCCCCAGATAGGCGCGCCAGCCTGCTCTAATTCACGGGCGATGTTGAGCGGTGTTTGCCCGCCGAACTGCACCAGAACACCCGCAGGTTGCTCGACATCAATGATGTTCAGCACATCTTCGACGGTCAAAGGCTCGAAGTAGAGGCGGTCGGCTGTGTCATAGTCGGTGCTGACGGTCTCTGGATTACAGTTGACCATGATTGTCTCGTAGCCCAGCTCGCTGAGGGCGAAGCACGCATGTACACAACAGTAATCGAACTCGATCCCTTGCCCGATGCGATTCGGGCCGCCGCCGAGAATCATCACTTTCTTCTGCTCAGTCGGGAAGGCTTCATCGTCTTCTTCATAAGTCGAGTAGAGATACGGCGTTTGCGCCTCGAATTCTGCCGCACAGGTATCGACGCGATAGAAATTCGCACGCACGCCCAGTTCTTTGCGCCGCGCCCGTACAGCTGTTTCATCAGTATTCACCAGCATGGCAATGTATTTATCGCTGTAGCCATAGCGTTTGAGCGTCATGAAATCATCGTGATCGAACTGATCGAGTGATAAATTCTTGTTGATGATCGTATCATGAATGTGGAGCGTGTCGCGCATCTGTTGCACGAACCACGTATCGAATTGCGTTTGTGCGACAACATCGGCGACACTCAAGCCCTGCCGGATTGCTGTCGCCACCTGATAGAGACGCTGGGCGGTCGGTATGCGTAGGGTATCCGGCGACTCGACGGCTTCGGGGTTGCTTCCTAAGCCTTCGATGCCGATATCGAGCGCGCGCACAGCCTTTTGTAGCGCCTCGGGGAATGTGCGCCCGATCGCCATCACTTCGCCCACAGCTTTCATCTGTGGGCCTAAGGTCTGGTCAACGCCTTGAAACTTCTTGAAGTCCCAGCGCGGGATTTTCACCACGACGTAATCCAGCGACGGCTCGAAACTCGCGGGGGTCTCGCGGGTAATGTCGTTGGGGATTTCGTCGAGCGTCAAGCCGACGGCGACCATTGCCGCGATCTTGGCAATCGGGAAACCCGTCGCCTTGCTCGCCAGCGCTGACGATCGCGAGACCCGCGGATTCATCTCGATCACGTAGACATCGCCGTTATCGGGGTTGATCGCAAACTGCACATTTGCGCCGCCGGTCGTGATGCCGATGCGATCAAAGATCATGCGCGAGTAATTACGCAGGCGTTGTAGCTCTTTGTCCGTCAGCGTTTGCGCGGGGGCGACTGTGATGCTATCACCGGTATGTACACCCATCGGATCGAGATTTTCGATTGAGCAGACGACGACGAAATTGCCGGCACCATCGCGTATAAGCTCCAGCTCGTATTCTTTCCAGCCGAGCAAACTCTGATCGATGAGTACCGAATTCGCCGGACTCTGATGAATGCCATTCGCCGCGACTTTTCGCAGTTGGTCAGGCGTGTTCGCCACCCCGCCCCCCGATCCACCGAGCGTATATGACGGGCGTACCAACACCGGATAGCCGATCTGCTCGGCGAATGCCAGCGCGGCATCGACCGATGTCACAACCTCGCTGATGGGCGACTTCAAACCAATTTCGGTCATCACGGATTTGAACAACTCGCGATCTTCGGCAATTTCGATGCTATCCAGCGACGCGCCGATCAGTTCGACTCCGTGCCGTTCAAGCACACCAGCTTTCTTCAAGTCAATCGCCAGATTCAGCCCCGTCTGCCCGCCGACTGTCGGCAGGATCACGTCCGGTTGTTCTTTCTCGATGATCTTCTCACAAATCTCGACTGTCAGCGGTTCGACATAAGTCGCATCGGCAAATTCTGGATCGGTCATAATGGTTGCCGGATTGCTGTTGACCAGCACAATACGATACCCCATCTGCCGTAAGACTTTACAGGCTTGCACCCCGCTGTAATCGAACTCTACGGCTTGCCCGATGACGATCGGGCCAGAGCCGATCACCATAATGGTTTCAATATCTGTACGTTGTGGCATAGTGTCCTTTTCTCTGTTGCTTACTCAATCGCATGATGTCGTCTCAAGAGTCGCGGGTATTCTGTATCAGTGGCACGATGAAAGCGAAGCACGCCACTAGAAAGACTGCACTCGCCGCAATGGTGAGCGAGTTCCGCGCTAGCAAGCTATCGACCAGAAATAAGATCGCGCAGACGACGAATAATATCCAGCCTGCTAGTTCCCAATGTTGTTTATGTTGATCTCGCTCATGTTCTGACACGAATGATCCCTCGGTTATCACTCATCAGCGGCGCATCGCTCGCCTTCATTTGACGGTTTCGCCGTGCTTGACTGCATCTACGAATTCATCGAACAGGTACAGCGAGTCGTGGGGGCCGGGCGATGCTTCCGGATGATACTGCACGCTGAACGCCTGTAGATCACGATGGCGCACACCTTCGATCGTATTATCGTTGAGATTGATATGCGTGACTTCGCCACCGTTGAGCTCACTGCCTTCGCTCACAGCAAACCCATGATTGTGCGAACTGATTTCGACCGTGTTGGTGAGCAGGTTCTTCACCGGTTGGTTGCCACCCCGATGCCCGAAGCGCATCTTCTCGGTTTCGCCGCCCAGCGCCAGCGATAAAATCTGATGCCCCAGACAAATGCCGAAAATCGGCGTTTGCCCCAGCAGAGATTTGACGTTCGCAACCGCATAATCGACCGCCGCCGGATCGCCGGGGCCGTTACTTAGGAAAACGCCTGCTGGATTGAGCGCCATCACGTCTTCTGGTGGTGTGCGCGCCGGCACAACGCGCACGCGCAAGCCACGATCGGTCATCAGGCGCAGGATGTTACGCTTGATGCCGTAATCATAGGCGACAATCAGCGGGCTATCAGGATCATAGGTGTGATCTTTATACCACTGCGGATCGCTCTTCTCCGTCCAATTATACGGCTCAGGCGTGGTGACATCATCGACCAGATTCGCACCGGACATATCTAGCGATTCACGTGCTAATCTCAGCAGGGCATCGGTGTCATGGGCTTGCTCGCCATGAGCAATAGCGGCGCGCATCACGCCTTG
>DAOTTV010000176.1:0-3399 GCA_034437755.1 Anaerolineae bacterium
AGAGGGACTTCAACCGTGCTTGTCTCCCCTTCTCCCAGTGTTAACGATCGGGAGAAGGGGCTGGGGGATGAGGGCTAAAGACAGCGCTAATCAATTGACCTGAGTAGTTACCAAAAAGGGGACAAAAAGAGCTTGACCCCGCAAGATACGAAAGCCCCACCTTTGTTGTGTGTGTAAATTGCTGGGGGACGACGTAAGACGCTCATTCCTCCAGTGCTTGCTCTTGCTGGAGCTTGGCGCGCCGCTTGGCTTGATTTTTGCGCGCATCCGATAGCAAAGAGGGAAAGATGTACCAGGTGATGCCCGTCAGCGACATGCCCAGCTTCGCCAACCAGCCCTGAATGCGCGGCACACTTAGCTCGACTTTGTGCTTGTTGAGCGCGGTCAACACGGCTTGCTCAATATCCTGCACGCTCAGCGTGTGCGGCGATTGAAAGCTCATCGCCGCTTCGGGCTGGTGGATTTCGGCGCGGTGTTGTGGCGTATCGACCGAATCCGGCATGATGCACGAGACATGCACGCCGTACTCGCGCAGTTCGACCGCGATTGCATACGAAAACCCGCGCAGGGCGAACTTCGACGCGGTGTAGACGCTCGAGCCGGGCAGAGGGAAAATCCCGCCCAGCGACCCGATGTTGATGATGTGTCCGCGCTCCTGAGCGATCATGTGGCGCGCGGCGAGATGCGCGCCGTAAATCGCCCCCTTGATGTTGGTATCCAGAATCCGCGCGATCGTCTCTGGCTCGGCATTCTGGATAAACGCCGGATCAGCGATGCCCGCGTTGTTAATCAGAATATCCAACTGACCCCATTTGTTGATCGCGTGCGCCATCACGTCTTGCCACTGTTGATAATCGCGCACGTCCAGTTGTCGCGCATCTACTTGATCGGCGTTGAAGCCTTCTTCGGCGATCATCGCTTGCAGGCGATCCAGCGTGCGCCCGACCGCGATAATCGCATAGCCCCGCTTGGCGAGCGCTTTCGCCAGGTGCAAGCCGATACCGCTCGTCGCGCCGGTGATAATCGTAGTCTTAGTCATGTGATCTCCATCCTTGTTTGAGTAGATGCGCCATTTGCCCACGAATATGTTAAACTCAAGCTATCTAATCAGGCAACAGAAAGTCATATCATGGGTAAGCGCACACTCTACATTGTACGACATGGGCAGTATGATTCCTCAATTGCAGATGCGGATGGCGGTGACCTGACCGATCTCGGACACGAACAAGCCGAATTGACGGGGCAGTATCTCGCCCAATTACCCATCAGCACCGTCCATTGCAGTACGATGGTGCGCGCTCGTACAACCGCCCGTATCATCGCGTCGGCACTGGCTATTGCTAGCGATGAGATCATCGCCAGCGATCTCCTGCGCGAGGCTGTGCCGATCATCCCGCCGCGCTTCGCCATGCATTTCTTCGATCTCATCGAGCAGGATAACGGCTTCGATCATGATCGCATCCACCGCGATCGCCAACGCGCCGATGCCGCCTTCGATCATTACTTCGTCCCCGCACGCCCCGATGAAGCCGACGTACACGATCTGCTGGTGTGTCATGGTAACATCCTGCGCTATTTCACCTGTCGTGCGCTCAACGTCGATGTCTCGACATGGGCGAACATGAACATCTATCACTGTGGCATCACGTCGATCGAAATCGGCGACGATGGCTTGCCGCGCTTGATCGCCCATAACGAGACCGGACATCTACCCGGGTCGAAAATCAGCGAGATGTGAGCATCAGATGCCGTAGCTCTCGATCAGATGCAGGGCTTCTAGTTGCATCTCGGCACTGCGCCGCCCCAAACTCGCCAGTTCAACGCTGGGGTCTGCGCCGGAGAGATGGCGATTCGCCTGTGACATACAGATCACGCCCCAGCGAATATTGCCGATCAGTTCCCACCAATCGACCGACGCGCGCCGCACACTGCGCCCGCTGTGCGCTTCATAGGCTTTGATGAAGCTCTCGCGGTCGGTCAAACCGGCGGCGCGTTGCTCGCCATTGCCGAAGCGCCAATCGCGCATACACAGGTACCCTAGCTCCTCGTCGGGGTCGCCCATATGCCCGAATTCCCAGTCGATCACCGCGCTCAATCCCGCTTCATCGACCAGCAGATTGCCAATCCGAAAGTCGCCATGCACGAAGCTCAGCGGGTTCGGGTCGGGCAGGTGCGTCTCTGCCCAGCGCAGTGTCCATTCCCACGTCGGGTTATTGACCTGCAACTGATCGAGAATAGCGCGCACCTGCGCGACGATCGCCGCTGCCGGGCTTTGTCCCGCAGGCGGACGCAACAAGAAGTCCAGCCCGTGCGCGTCAACGTCCAGCGCGTGGATCGTGGCGAGTTCCCGCGCCATCTGTTGCGGCAGTTGGCGGCGGGCGTGATCGAGTTCGGGCAGGGTCATCACCTTGCGCCCGATACTGATACCGGCGACGTAATCCATGATGAAGAAGGGACTGCCCAGCACATCGGTATCAGTACACAGCAAGCGCACCGGCGCGACCGTCACCCCGCTTTGATACGCGGCATCCATCAGGCGGTATTCTTGCGCGCGGGTCAGCGCATCATCGAACATCTGCGTCGGTAAGTCGCGCCGCATCACCCATTGGTGTGTCTCGTCGTCATAAGTGACAGTGAACAGCCATGTATCGCGCGAGGCACCGCCTGCCAGCGGTTTCGCCGCCGTGATACGCACGGGTGCGTCCAATTGCTCGCTGAGATAGGTCTGTAGCCGGTCGATGAGCGTCTGCTGATCGGGAGTCATGGCGATCACGTATCGAGCAGAGCGATAGCTTCGATCTCGACCTGTGCGCCCAGTGGCAAGCGCGCCACCTCGAACGCCGAGCGGGCGGGCGGGTTCTCGCCGAAAAACTGCGCGTAAATCTCGTTCATCGCGGCGAAGTCCTCGATATTATCGAGATAGACCGTGACCTTGACCACGTTCGCCAGCGATGAACCGGCGGCTTCCAGCACGGCTTTCACGTTTGCCAGCGATTGCCGCGTCTGTACCTGTATATCGCCTTCGATCAGTTTGCCCTCGGCGGGGATTAACGGCACTTGTCCGGCGGTGAACACGAAACCGTTGGCGACGACCGCTTGTGAGTAGGGGCCGACGGCGGCGGGGGCGGTATCCGTCTGGATAATTTGCTTAGGCATGGTGTCTTGTCCTTTGCTTGGTGGTGTAAAAATAAAGGTTCTTTCGTATCTTACGTGGTCAAGCTCTTTTTGTCCCCTTTTTGAAAAAAGGAACGTCAAAAATTTTTGCTTTTTTGAACGCTATGCGTTCAAAATGGTAACTACTCAGGTCAATTGATTGACGCCAGCTTCTGCCCTCAAGACAAGCACGGTTGAAGTCCCTCTCCTAGCCACATAGTGGCGGTCGGGAGAGGGATTTAGGGT
>DAOTTV010000177.1:0-12616 GCA_034437755.1 Anaerolineae bacterium
ATGGGTAGTCTCCCTAAATAGAGTTGGTAGGTACAGGCACAGCCATAAGTACCTGCCGAATTGACCAAATATGGTCAGTAATGCCAGCCGCCATTGCAGGTGAACGCTGTATCCAACGGCGTTTGCTTTGAGGCACAACTTCAAATCGCAAGGTTTTCACCGGACGGGTGAGATTGTAAACAATATCTTCCCATACACAGGATGCCTCAAGCATGGTCAAGGCTTTGGAAAAACCGAGTGTTTTGCGAACCAAGCGTCCATTCATCAGGCGAGAAGTCAGGTTCGTGCGTTCGACATAGACGGTTCGTGTTCCTGTCTGCGCCAAAGTCGTCTCATCACCATAAATCACACGAACCTTGACCCCGATCAAGTTGCCTTTCGCATCACGCTGTTTGACCATTTGCGTGTAATGCCACCCCTCAACCGGTTGTTTTCGAGTTGGTGGTCGCCCACGTCCACTATACTCAGGGACTTGTCCATAAACTTGTACCAGAGCCTCACGGTGTCCACCCCAACCGTCAGATAGCACAGGCGGTGGCACTTCAGCATGAGCCTGGCGTTGTTTGACCTGTTGCCAGAGATCAATCGCCGCTTGGGTTTCGGTTTGCCCAATACCACGTCCGACACGCAAGCGTGTTTCAGGATCAATCGCCGTACAGCGCCAGTATTCGCCTTTATCTTCATGTGCTACTCGCTCGTCGCCGTTTTTTTATGACCAACATACGTCCACAAGCCATCAATCTGAACCTGACTAATCTCGTACTCGTTCAGCAAAATCGCTTCCACTTCTTCAGCATGATGAGCGGCTTCCCGTAAGAATGACAAAATCGTGTCTTCCTTGAAACCTTTACTACGGCTAATACTGCTGATACGGACACCTTCCGCGAGTAAGGCAAGGCACTCTAAAATATCCTTCTCTTCGGTCTTACGATTGTAAAACATCGTGCCTTTGCGCTCATTGAACGTCTTTCGGCACGTTTTGCACTGATAACGCTGGCGATCATCTCGCGTTTTGCCATAACGAATGATCACATTGGCTTCGACATTACCATAATCGTCACACTCAGGATTGGGACAAAATTCCCCGACAGATGCTAATTGGATCATATCTCTTTTCCATTGTTTTTGATATTATTCTACCAACTCTGTCAAGGGTGACCACCCTTTTTTCAAAAAGGGGACAAAAGGAGCTTGACCACGCAAGATACCAAAGACCCAAATGGATTTGTGAGATCGTGTGTTGCATCAGTGTAGAGCGTGCTGATGAGCGTCTGGTGAGTGTCGGGCTAATCATGCTTGATTCAGCGCTTTTAAGAGATTTTATACGGACGTGTTACACTTTTTTCACACATTCGCACTAAGCTAAAGATAGAATAAATGTAACTACTCAGGGGCGTTGCCCCCGAACCCCCACAAAGGACGATCGTCCTTTGAACCTGTACCCTCCGAACGCTTTGTGGTCGGCAAAACTGGGGTGCAGGGGAGACATCCCCTGCTGGGGCGTGGGGTGAAACCCCACAAGAAGACTCTACCTGAGTAGTTACGAATAAATAAGGAGATATACTGACACATGGCTTTGCTTATCCGTGCGAAAAATGACGAACAAACCCAACTCGCCTGTTGCGACGATGCTCGCATTGTCGAACGGGCGTGGTATTACAGCCCTGATAAGGTCGATATGCGCTACCTGACCAAGAGCGACCGCACCTACAATTGCCCGTATAAAGGTGTCGCGCATTGGTACGATCTGGATGCACCCGGCATCACCGCGCAAAACGTCGCGTGGGTCTACGAACAACCGATGCAAGGCTTTGAACATATCGCGGGACGCATCGCTTTCCACGAACGCGAGACATCCACCACCCGTGCCATCAAAGAAGAGACCCCCGCTAGCGTATAACGCATCCCTAATCCCCCATGCCCTGATGATTTTCATTTGAATCTTAAGGGCATTTTATGTTTTCGCATGTAGAATGTGCTATGATTTAGGGCAATGATAATCATTGCGCGAGAAGATGCCTTCTCGTGTACACCATCTAGAAATTAGGATCATGACACAATTACTCCTTATCCGCCACGCGGTGAACGATTTCGTCAAAACGGGGAAATTAGCCGGCTGGACACCGCAAGTCCACCTGAACGACGACGGCAAAGCCCAAGCCGCCGCGCTGGGCAAGCGCCTAGCTGATGCTCCCCTCGCACATATTTATACGAGCCCGCTCGAACGCACGGTCGAGACGGCGCAGGCAATCCACGACCATCATCCCGATATTCCCTTCGACATCACCGACAAAATCGGCGAAGTTGATTATGGCGACTGGCAAGGCAAGAAGATTGCCGATCTACGCCAGCGTAAGATGTGGGACGTGATCCAGGAATACCCGACCCGTGCTTACTTCCCCAACGGTGAGACTATGCGCGGCGTACAGAATCGCATCGTTGATGCGGTCGAGTCCTTCGTCATCGCGCACCCTGACCAGACGATTGCCCTCGTCTTTCATGCTGATCTGATCAAGATGACGCTGGCGCATTATCTCGGCGTGCATCTCGATAACTTCCAGCGCATTGTCATATCACCAGCATCGATTAGCGTGCTCATGCTGGGGCATAGCCGTCCGTTCGTCGGCACCGTCAACGATACCGCGCACGTACAGGAACTCGAACGCCAGAAAAAGAAAGCAAACCAAGATGGCAACCGAACTTGATTTCAATCCGGTCGAATTCATCACGATTGGGACGATCGGCCCTAAAGGACAGCGCGTCTTTCATCTGCAAGCCGGTCACGAGGGGCGTATCATCTCCTTCATCATCGAGAAAGAGCAAGCCTTCGCCCTCAGCGAAGCCATCCGCGAAGTGATCGACGAGCTTGATGAGCGCACCGACAGCGAGACGACCGTGCAGATGGCATCCATGGACATGGACTTGCGCGAACCGATTGAACCGCTCTTTCGCATCGCTCAGATCGGTCTCGCCGTGGAAGAAGGCACGGAGATGATCATCCTCATCGCGCAAGAGTTGATGACCAACGATGTCGAAGCCGAAGCGGGTGTAGTGCGGATGTGGTGCAGTCGCGAGCAGATGTACGCGCTGGCGATACAGGCGCTTGCGATGTACGATGCCGGTCGCCCTGAACCGAAGCAGAACGGGCGGATTCTCTATTACTGGACGTAAACGTGCGCGTTTGTGTCGCTCATTCATTCACTGTTTGATTATTTAACGGAACCCTGTGCCATGACTAGCAAACCAACTCTGTACACCACCAATGATCTAGAGTCCGAGGCGATCACGCTGTGCTATGACGATGCCGTTATCGCCCTGCGTGACGGACGCATCTACGAAGAAGTCGGCTTGATGCGCTGGGGGTCAAATTACACCTTCCTCGTCAAGGTCGAGCATGAGGACACGCAATTCATGGCGATTTATAAACCGCGCAAGGGCGAGCGTCCACTGTGGGATTTCCCCGATGGCACGCTCTGCCAGCGCGAGACCGCGTCCTATGTGTTGTCCGATATGCTGGGCTGGTACGTCGTCCCGCCGACTATCCTGCGCGATGGCTCACGCGGCGAAGGATCGGTTCAGCTATTCGTCAGCCATGATCCCGAACGGCATTACTTCACGCTCGATGCGGGCTTCGCCGACCAGATGAAACGCCTCGCGCTGTTCGATGCGCTGGCGAATAATGCCGATCGTAAGGGCGGGCATTGCCTCGTGGATGATGTCGAGCGCGTCTGGGGCATCGATCACGGCTTGACCTTCCACGCGATGAATAAGCTCCGCACTGTCATCTGGGATTATGCCGGCGAGAAAATCCCGCCCGCGCTCTATGCCGATATCGAAGCCCTGTGCAAACGACTCGACGATAGCACTGACGACGGGCGGCAACAACTGGCGACTCTGCTGAGCGAGGTCGAGCTACGCGCCCTGCATCGCCGCCTCAATCAATTGCTACAGACGGGCGAATACCCGATGCCGGGATCGGGACCGAACCGCCCTTGGCCCGCCGTTTAAACGCGACATCACGCCGGTTGTGATGCGCGCGCCTGCACACGCACCGGAAGCGGATCACGCGGGCGCGTGTTGAAGCGGAACACCGGCACCATCTCGTAATCATCCGGCACGCTGAAGCGGTACTGCTGGAGCATCGTCGCTAGATTAACGCGCATCTGCATCATGGCGAAGTTACTGCCGAGGCACACGCGCGGCCCCGCTGCAAAGGGAATATAGGCGTGCTTGGGGATGGCTTGAGCGCGCTCCTCGGCGAAGCGATCAGGATCGAAACGCTCTGGATCGGGGAAGAATTCCTCACGACGATGCAACGCCCACGGCGCAACCAGCACGCTACTTCCTGCCGGTATCGTATATCCGCCAATCTCGACATCTTCGACCGCATCGCGCCCCAGCACCGTCGCCGCCGGTAGCAGGCGCAAGCTCTCGTCTAACACTTGCCCCAGATAGGGCAGGTGCTTATACGTCGCCATCGTGATCGGTTTGTCGCCCAGCACACGGTCGATCTCTTCGTAGAGCTTGTCGGCAACGTCGGGATGCTTGGCAATCAAGTACAGCGCGAACGTCAACTGATGCGCGACGTTCTCGTAGCCGGCGGCGAATAAGTCCGTGACTTCGTTTCGCACCTGGGCATCGGTCAGGATGCCGCTCGTATCCTGTCGCTGGGCTTCGAGCAAGAATGAGAGCAAATCGCCGTGATCGTCACCGCTTGTCTTGCGCTCCTGAATGATCGGATCGAGAAAGGCGTTGACTTCATCGACCAGAAAGCGCAAGCGGCGGTTCGTCGGCGTTGGCACCCACGCCGGCGCAGTGATCGGCGCTGTCGCCTTCGCGTTGAACAGGTCGAAGAATTCCAGCATATAATCGCCCATGCGCTGATTGCGTAAATCACGACTGAAGAGCGCCTGCGTTGTGATCGCCAGCGTTAAATCCATCGCCGCATCAGGAAAGGTGACGGTATCCTCTGCGTCCCACGTCGCCAGCATCTCCTGCGTATAATCGACCATGATCGTCGTGTAATTGTCGAGGCGTTGCATGTGAAACGCTGGTTGCAGGGCTTGCCGTAAGACGCGCCACGTCTCGCCATCGGACGCAAAGACGTTCGTGCCGACGATCCCCGCAACGGCGCGTTTGATCGACTGTGGCTTGTGGAAAGATTTTGCCTTAGTGACCAGCACCTCGCGCACGGTATCGGGGTGATTGGCGATATAGATTGGACCGAGTGGCACATGGAGCAAGGGCGCTTGGTCGGTCAAATGCGCCAGATAGCCGATTAAATCCTGATTGAAGGCGCGTAAATGATGCCAGAATGCTTTGCCCTGTGGGGCGCTAGCGGTAGGGATGACGGGACTCATGTCGGGCTATTCTCCATCTCGTGTCTACAGTACAGTGTGTTATCGCTATTCAGTTTAATCGCGATAGCTGAATCCCACATGAGCAACGCGATCAGTCCTCGCGCTTGCCCCCCAGCCCGAAGAACCACCCGCCCCGCTTCTTTCTCGTCTGTTGCGGGGAGGCTTGCGTCTCGAAGTGCGTGAGGCTGGTCAAGCCGCCGACATCGCTAAAGATCGGGCGCTGTTCATCCAACAAAATCTCGACCCCGTTGGCATAGGCGCGGTGGCTGGTGATCTCGACAAATGCGCCCACATCCGCGAAAGCGGCTTGGGTGTCGTCGGCGGTCAACGCTTGCGACCAGTGCCACTTCTCAGGATAGAAGTAATAGAACACGACGTAACTGGCGGCGGTATGCACGCCTACTTCGCGGAATTCGTATGACCACAGATCAACACCGGCGACGGCGGCGGCTTCGGCGGCGAAGGTCAGCGCGGCGGTGGTCTGCATCATGCGGCGATAGGTCGCGCGCGTTTTCTCCTGTGCGATCGGCTTGATGTAGCCGTCCGGGTGGATGTGCTGGTCGATAATGGCGCGATACGCGCTCGCCCCCTGTTCAAATAACGCGTGATCGTCCGTGAGGATACCGCGCACGATGCGTAAGAGCATCTGCCAGGCCTGCACGACATAATCGTCGCTCTCACGCAAGAGCAGATCGGTATGCGTGATATATTGCCCCAGCCACGCCCCGCGTGCCCCGCCATCCCACAGCGGGTAGACCATCTCATGCAGTTGGCTGGCGTTGATCGCGTGGTATACGCCCGTCAAGGTCGATGTGCCAAATTCTAGCCCCAGTGATTGTAGGGCATCGCGGGCGCGTTTGCCCGCCGCCTCATCGTTGAAGAAGCGATACGCATACGCATCCGCCAGCGCTTGTCCTTGTGGGGTGAGGGCCGGCTTGCGCCGGATGATCGGCTCGCCCTTATCAGGATAGGACTCGCGCACGATTGTACCCTCGCTGGCGCGTAACCAGGCCTGTGCGCTCTCGATGATGGCGTTATCTTTACTATGTGCCTGAACAGCGTCCAGATGATCTTGCCCAAAGAATAAACCTATGTGCTGTGATTGTAAGACCATACGTTATAATCTGCTAACCTTTGTCTGATTCACTTGATAGGATACCGCGTCTCTAGCTGATTTGATGTATGATGAGCGTATAAATCCAAGTGCGATTTCATTTCAATTTAGCTTGGAACATATTACAATATGACTATGTCAGCGTATATGCAAGTTTGCATACCGTATACGGTGCCACCGATCATATCATGCAATCTTAAGGAGCGCGGGTCATGGGCGATTATATCCCACCACAAGAGCAAGACCGTCAAACCGACCCCAACACGGCACTGGTGCAAATCCAAAACAAAATTAACGCGATTGCCAAGGAATACTCCGCCGGCCAACTGAACCGCGCGCAGTTCTACGCGATGTACAAGCATTATACGGAAAAGCGCACGATCATCCAGAAGTTGTTAGAGCGCAACCCCGATAGCGACGCATGGAAAGCCGCCGCCCAACAGGGCGCAACCACCTACCTGCGCGATCGCTACGAAGCGCGGGTGTTGTCCTACGTCATCTTCCGGCAGGGCGATAAAAGCCCGATCTTGCATCAAGGCAAGATGCCCCAGAACGCTGCCGAACAGGTGCATAAGATGCTTCGTGTCATCTGGAAGTTACAGCGCTGGCGCACGGGTCTGGCGCGTAAGGCGCTGGGCGATGGCATGTGGCTGATGCTGGTCATGGGCGAGCAATCAATGACGCTAGTCGTGTATTTCTTACAACCATCCACCTTGCAGATGAACGAACTGCGCGACTTGCACGCCGATTTCGAGCGAGCCAACAAGAACCAGCTCAAGCGCGGTCTCGGTGCGGATCGCATGGTCTTTCCGCAACGCTCCCTGCTCGACTGAGCGCACCATGCCCGATATTCGCCAGATGCGCGCGCGTGATGCCGCCGACCTACACGACTGCTTCCCAGACAAGCCCGTGCAAAAGTTCGAGCAATATTATATCGATCAGTTGACCGACAAGCGGCTGGTCTTTGTCGCCTACGACCCCGCCACTGCTGACCAGCCTCAGCACATCTATGGCTATGTGACGCTCGTCTGGGAGTCGGGCTATACGCAGTTCTGGCGGCGCAACATCCCCGAAATTGTCGATCTGAACGTGGTCGAAGACCAGCGCAATCAGGGTATCGGTCGCCAGTTGATCGCCCATTGCGAGCGCGTCGCGCGTGATCACGGCTATCACAAGCTGGGTATCAGCGTCGTGCAGGGTGATGCGGCGACCCCTCTCTATCCTAAGCTGGGCTATGAACCGGACGGCTTCGGCAAAACGCCCGATGATAAGCAACGCCATCTCTGGAAAAGCTTATGAGCATGGGCGTTAATCTACACGTTGCAACCCCGCGCCGATGCACTATAATGGCGGCGATGATGACACAATCGCGGAGACTCTATGCCACAAACAATCATCTTCTTTGATCTCGATAGTACGCTCGTCGTCAACCAATTCAGCCGCAAAGTGATGCATCAGGTGCTCGAGCAGATTGCACCAGTTGCCGAGTTATCGCCGCAGAGCCTCGGTCGCGAGATGGGAGATGAGAATCTGCGCCGCCAACAGACCGACCCCGATCATCCCTTGACGATGGACTGGGGCGATATTGTCAGGATGTTGGCAGATAAATACGGCGTGACGCTCACCGATGATGTCGATGATCTGTGGCGCAAGTACGCCGCCGCCGATGATGTCGAAGTGCTGGACGATGCGCCATCCATGCTCGCCGATCTGCGGACGGGTCGCCGTTTGGTGGTCGCTACCAAAGGCTTGAGCAAGTATCAATTACCTGTGCTGGATGTGACCGGCTTGAAGCCCTACTTCGATGACATCCTCACGCCGGATGTGACCGGCTACTTGAAGACATCGCCGCAGTATTTCGATAAGTATCGCCATCAGGATGCGCGTTTCATCCAGGTGGGCGATCACTTCTACGATGATGTCATCTGTGCCAAGCGCAACGGCTTTTATAGCATCCTGCGCCTGCCGATTGAGGATCTCGACGTGTACACGCCTTATGAGCGTGTCGAGCGTCTCGACGATTATCTGGATGCCATCAAGACCTATCCCGACGTGGGAACGAGCGTGCGCCCCGATGCCGTCGTCACGTCTCTGCAAGAAGTGCCGCACATCGTGCGCGACCTTGAAGCGCGGGCGGCTGAGTAGCCCCGCTAGCGACAATTACCGCCACAGATCACACCTTGTCGTCGTCATCGCGGTGGGCTTCGTGCAAAATCGCGTTGATGGCGATCACCACAACTTCTTTCCAGTTCTTCACATCCTGTGAATAGACACTCAAGCCCATCTCTAGCCCGTTAGTCTTGACGAGGACAATCTGTGTCGCGCCGGTATCATCCTGACTCAAGTAGGCGCGGCTGATCTCGTCCAGCCGTTCTTGGTTGACCATTTTCTGCTTCAAGGGGTATTGATACCAGACCTGTATCGTGCCGCTAGCGACATCGAACACGATCAGCCGTAGGCGCGTTTGTAGGCTATACGCCAGCGCGATCACGACTGTAATCATCGCCGTGATCCATAAATCGAAAAACGCTAGATTAATCGCAGTCAAGAATAGTGCGCCGGCGAACAACCACTCCATCAGCGGTAACTCGCGCAGAACAAGCCGTTGCGAACTTTGCTCAATGATGCTCAATCGTTGTAAAACGCCAAACATATCGATCAGGACTCCGCCATTTTACGTATCAGTGCGAGTGTCATTTTAACATCGCCCAATGCCGTGTGTGCATCGGTAACTGTCAATTGCTCATGGGCGACAGCCTGCGTCAGCTTGTGCCAGCGATAGCCGTTGCGCCCGCGTCGCACACCGCGATAGGTGGCGTAGCGTTTCATCGCGCAATCACGATGCTTGACGCGCAATGCTGGCAGGCGATAACGCGCCCGCGTTTGCTCGAGCATGCGCCAATCAAAGCTGACGTTGTAGGCAATCAACGTGCCACCGGCTAACGCTGATGAAAGCGCCACGTATAAATCGGCATAGGTCGGCGCGTCGGCAAGCAGGTCATCGGTGATGCCGTTGACCGCGCTCGCGCCGCTAGTCATGGGGATGGTCGCCCGTACCAGCGTATCCATGACGACTGCCCCCTGCGTGTCGATGATGCCGATTTGCACGACTTCATCGCGCTTGCTGGTGCCGGTCGTCTCGGTATCCAGGATGTAGACGTTTGTCTGCTGTAAAATCTCTTGCGCCCAGCGGACGGCTGTGGCGCGGTCGCTCGATGACATAGGTGTTTGCTCCGCTCTTGATGTTCGTGGTACCTCTTTATTCTAGCATACTGCTGAGAGGGGCGTACTATCATGTTGTGCGACTGCATGTGGGCTCGCACATAGTATTTCGCCCGCGCGCAAGATAACGTACAATAGCAAATAAGACCGGCAAACAGAGAAATGAAAACACGATGACAGAGAATCAACAATCCCCGCCCGCTAACCCCGATGCGACGGGCAACGACAAGATCGCCCTGCGTGCTAGTCAGGCGGGGATGCGCTTCATCGCGCAGATGACGATCTACAACCGATATAACTGGGAGCGTCTGGAGCAATTCATCCGCGATAGCTATCATCCCGATCAATTGGCACAACAGGGCGTTGCCTCGCGCTTGCAAGTCTTCAAGACGACTGCCGAAAAGATCGGACGGATGAAAGTCAAGCAGGTGCTGGCGACCAACGAATATCATGTGATCGTCATCATGGAACCTGAAAAGAGCGACGATTTCTTCTATACAGAAGTCAAAGTCGAAGAAGATTACCCGCATCATATCATCTTCTACATGCACCGCCCCCTACAACCGACCACTTAGACGAAAGTGAGACGATCATGGTTACCCTGCAACGCCAAACCGACCTCGACCGTTTAGACATCAACGCAGGTCTCGCGCAGAAAATCATCACCGGATTCATCCGTGATGAGATCACCAAATCGGGCATGAGCAAAGCCGTCATGGGCCTCAGCGGTGGCATTGACTCGGCGCTCGCGGCATATTTGACCGCGGAAGCCCTCGGCGCGGAGAATGTGCTGGTGGTGCGGATGCCCTACCAGACATCTAGCCCGGATAGCCTCGTCCATGCCGAAGCCGTGATCGACGATCTCGGCTTGCCCAGCGAGACGATCCCTATCACGCCGATGGTGCAACCGCTGATCGAGCGCTTTCCTGATATGTCCCCCGTGCGGCGCGGTAATATCATGGCACGCCAGCGCATGATTATCCTCTACGACCAATCGGTGGCGTGGGGTGGGCTGGTGATGGGGACGAGCAATAAGACCGAATTTTTGCTGGGCTATAGCACGATCTACGGCGATAGCGGTGTCGCCCTGCAACCGATTGCTGATCTCTACAAGTATCAGGTGCGCCAGCTCGCGCGGGCGGTCGGCGTACCGACCAGCATCATCGACAAACCACCGAGTGCTGACCTGTGGGAAGGGCAAACTGACGAAGATGAACTGGGATTCAGCTATGATGATGCGGATCTCGTGTTGTATCTGCTGGTAGACGAACGCTATACCGTTGCCGAAGCCGCCGACGCGAGCGGGTTCGATCAAGCCTTTGTCCGGCAAATCTGGGAACGGGTGAAAGCCAATCATTACAAGCGCACCATGCCCAATATCGCCAAAGTCAGCCAGCGAACGATCGGGCATGATTTCTTGTATCTGCGCGATTACACCGGACGACACGGCACGCTATAGCGCGATGGGAGCGAATACCGATGACACAGGCTGTACAGGCGATTACAACGGCGCTTTCGCCACAGGATAATCCCATCATTCAGGCTGAATTTCGCTATCAATGTTTTGTGATCCAGCGCAGTCGGGCGGGGTGGTTCTGGATTTTGCTCGCGGTTCTGATGGTCGTCCCAGCTTTGATACTGTCGCTGGTGTATAGCGTCGTGGGCGTGCTGGGGCTGGGACAGGTCGAGAATTTCTTCACCTTCCCGCAGACGATCCACGCGCCGGCGGCGGTCTTGCTGGTGCTGGTTAACTTATCGCTGTATCCGGTGGTGTTGCTGGTCAACGTCAGCCTCGCCGCCAACAGCATCCGCCGCGAGAAAGTCAACCATACGTGGGGTCTCCTCCAACTGACGCGCATCCGCCCGATGCAAATTGTGCTGGGCAAGTGGGTGGCATCCCTGCGCGCGCTCAATGGCGATTATGTCATGGTGATGATCGTGCGCGTGGGCTTGGTCGCCATGTATACGACGATTCTCCTGCCCTCTTACCTGTGGACACTGGATGGTATCACGGTGCCGTATCGCCTGTATTTCATCGGTCTTGTGCCTTTGCTCTTGCTTCATGCGTGGGTCGATTATGCGCTGACCGCTGCCTTTGGGGTCGTCGCCGCGATCCCTGATGAGGCATGGGGGACAGTACCGGCATCAGCGATGTTTCTCCTGCGCTTGTTCATGGTGGTCGGCACAGGTGTCTGGCTAGCGTGGGTGCTATGGGCCTTGACGTGGAACGCGGTCGCCGCCTTCGCGTGGGCAGTCGCGGGTATTCTGCTTTACGCGCTGGCACTCGCCGTGACGCTGGTCGCCGCGACCGTTCTCATGCGGCGCACGTAGGGTGATTAATGTATCCTTTTGTGATACAACAACAAAAGACTGTATACACGATGCAAAGGATACCCCTGATGGCGGATATACTGGTTGTGGACGATCACGCCGCCAATTTACAACTGCTCGTCTCCGCGCTGGAAAATCAGCATACAGTGCGGGCGGCGATCAACGGTCAGCTAGCGATTGCTAGCGCCAAACAGCATCCGCCCGATTTGATGTTGCTGGACGTGATGATGCCGCAGGTCACTGGCTATGACGTGTGCCGCGCATTTCAGGCTGATAGCCGTCTCCAATATATCCCGATTATCTTCATCTCCGGCGTGAGCGACCAGATCGACTTCGACGACGCGCAACAACTAGGAGTCGTCGGTTACCTCACCAAGCCGATCGACCTCAAGGACTTGGTCGCGATGGTCAATCACCATCTAGGCGTGTGATGTGTTGTGGTAGTATCATTATCACTAACAACAAACAACAATAGAGGAATGGTAACTACTCAGGTCAATTGATTGACGCCAGCTTCTGCCCTCAAGACAAGCACGGTTGAAGTCCCTCTCCTAGCCACATAGTGGCGGTCGGGAGAGGGATTTAGGGT
>DAOTTV010000178.1:0-9762 GCA_034437755.1 Anaerolineae bacterium
AGTCGGCGTGAACACGAGTGGCGGCCACACCCACGCATCAATCGCCGTGAAGCCCTCATCGGTCACACCCATGAAGAACGGGCGATTGCGCGATGTCGTCCCGCGTGAGCCATCCGGACACCGAATTTCGTCACTCGTCCATGTGATGAACCACGCGCCCGATGTCACAGGTGCCTCAGCATCGGGGGTATCCGCGCATTCCTGCAACAAATGATCGATCGCATTGGCGAGATCTTGCGCGGCGGCCGCGCTATCGTCAGCGCGTTCATCCTGATACGTCTCATAGAGCGCGTCAATCGCGCTATCAATCGCGGTCGGTGTGCAGTCATCAACCGTCTGCGCTGTGATCGACACGACGCTCACCATCAGCACCAGCACACCCATAAACAGGCGCGTCTGTATCATCGGCATTTTCCTTCGGATTATGGTCGTTTAGCTGTATGATACGCCAGATCAACGCATCACACAGGGTAAAGAGGATAGAAAGCGATTAGGATCGCAAGCGAGCGATCTTACAGCGTGGCATCTTCAGCGCGTAGGGTTGCCAGTGCATCATCGACGCTATCCGCGTAGCGCATATCAATCGGCAGTACGGCACTGGCGGCGGGTATCAGCGCGTTGATGACAGCGTTGGCGCCAATCAGCACGATCACGCCGACGTTCTCATGGCGCACATACTGATTGCCTTCAACCACTTTCTGCGGCCCGACGTTGAGATCACCGAGGTCGGTCGCATCCGCGACGACGTGAACGGGCGCGGTGCCACTGGCGACGGCGCTTTCCATCACTTCGTTGAAGGCGATGAGGTCATCACCTCTCACGTCGCCAGTCACATGGACTTTGATTACACGTTGTTCGACGAGCCATTGTTGATCTAATGCCATATTGGCAACTCCTTCGTGGGGACATTGTGTGCATTCAACGGTCTTGCACCTTAATGATACCTTCACGATAGGCGCGTAGCAACTTTCGCAGATCACGAATACGCGCCTGTATCTCCTGCCCGACATCGGTATCACGGATACGCAAGCGTTGGTGTTTCGTCTCTAAAATGCGCGTATCGGAGAAGTGATCGTACCCGCGTCCGATCGCCTCACGCATCGACCCGAAAGAATGATGCGAGGCTAAGAGCAAACCGTAAGAGTTGAAGATCAAGGTATAGCCCGCAATCCCCGTGACTTTCTGATAGGCTTTGGCGAACCCGCCATCAATCACCAGCAAGCGCCCGTTCGCCTTGACGGGACTCTCGCCTTGCTTGACTTTAACCGGCACATGCCCGTTGATGATGTGTCCATTGGCTTCGTCCGCGCCGAACTCGTGCAGGATTTTGCAAACGATGTCCTCACGGTCGCGCAATTGATAGTAAGCATTGCGCGTCTCTTGGTGCGTTTCAGGATCAGCGATGAAGTAACGTTCAAAGGTCGCCATCTTATCCTTGCCGAATAAGGGCGATTGCGTCCCACTCCACAGATACCAGATCGCATCGAGACCGTATTGCTTGCGTTGTGGATCATCAATGCTGAAGTAACCCTGCCGCGCCAGACGATCGACCCGATCCATGAAGGCTTTGGCAGAATAACGCTCGCCATCGACTTCAAATTCACGGAAACTGCCGTCGGCGTTCATGGCGATGCACCCGTGATAGAGCAAGTTGCCATTGTGGACGAGATACATCCCACCTTTCGCATAAAGAAAGCGCACATGCTTCTGTAGGCGCTGGCTATTGGCAAACGATTGCTTAAAACGCTCGATCACGCTGGCTTCGGCATCGGTGAGGCGATAGGGAGCATCAGGGTCAATCGTCGGCAGGTGCGGATCAATCAGCGGATAGGTCTTGCCGTTTAAGGCGATCGTGCCTGCGCTGTGATCGATCTTATCCAGCAAGAGGCGATCATCCATGTGATAATGCGCGCGCCGCATGATAATCTGCGCCTCGACTTTCATCTGTATGATGGTGATCGCCTTCTGCATACGGGCGAAGAGTTCGATCTCATGCGTCGTAAATTCCAGCTTCAGGTCGTCCGTCAGCTTCGGGCGAAAGGCCTCGCAGGGGTCATCGCCGTAAACATCCATCGCAAATGAGGCAAGCGGCAAGAGGCTGATGCCGTAGCCCGTCTCTAGCGTATCTGTGTTGGCATAGCGCAGGCTGATGCGAATTACATTGGCGATGCACGCGGCACTCCCCCCCGCCGCCCCCATCCACAATATATCATGATTGCCCCATTGAATATCGACATCGTGGTAATCCATCAGCAAATCCATGACGTGTTCAGCGCCCGGCCCACGATCATAAATATCGCCGAGAATGTGCAGTCGTGCGATCGCTAGCCGTTGGATCAGGTAGCATAGTGCCTGTATCACATCGCGGGCGCTTCCGGTCTCGATGATGGTAGCGATGATGCTCTGGTAATAATCGCGCTGGGCTGGCACATCCGAATGACCATAAATCAAATGAACCAGCATCGATTGATAATCATCCGGCATGAAGCGCATCACATCTTCGCGGGTATATTTTGAAGTCGAGAGTTGCACCAGCTTAATCAAACGTAGGATCATCATGCGATACCACGCCTCATGATCGTCTGCTTCGGCAAGTGCCATCGTCATGCGCTGTTCGGGATAATAGATCAACGTGGCAAGGGCACGCTTCTCGCGATCCGAAAGAATCTCGAAGTTTTCATCAATCTTGCGCTTGATCGACCCTGATCCATTTTTGAGGATATGACGAAAGGCTTCGTGTGCGCCGTGAATATCAGAGACGAAGTGTTCAGTTCCTTTGGGCAAGTTCAAGCGGGCGGTGAGATTGATAATCTCGGTGGAGACAGCGCGTAAAGAAGGATATTTTTGGGCTAATAACTGTAAGTAATCTAACTCATGATCCACGAGTTCCATTATTCATCTTATCCTGAATAGTCATCATCATCAGCTATATTATAGCAGACTCGCCCCTATCACATCCGCATAAAAGTATGAAGGCGACCCCACTCAACACGGGTCGCCTTAAAGTTATGTCTTAAACAGTTTTAGGCGTGTCTTTAACGGCGCTCAATTAAGTCATATTAAACGCCTCTTACTTGACGGATGATGAGTATGGCTTAAATCTTACCTCACATCATATTGTAATTTGCCACAATTATCCTATGACATTTGTCACATATCGGTCAAATTCTCACATTAAACCTTGA
Organism: Anaerolineae bacterium; assembly: GCA_034437755.1. Taxonomy (GTDB): domain Bacteria; phylum Chloroflexota; class Anaerolineae; order Aggregatilineales; family Phototrophicaceae; genus JAUZRW01. The sequence goes on from DAOTTV010000178.1 coordinate 3,186, forward strand.
TGGATCTTTGGGATTTCGCGTGGTTTTTGTTGCAGGGGCGTTGCCCCCGAACCCCTACAAGCTTTTGCAAGAGCTTGACCACGCAAGATACGAAAGAACCACCTTGATTTGAACTAAAGTACTATATGATGCAGGTGATTTGTGTACGTTCATAACATTAATTTATGTTACAATAGTGATAGAGACGTTAATAAAGTGAGATTATGAAATGCACAATCATCTAATCAATCATTACGAGCATGTCACGATCAGTTGGCTGGATGAACAGCAGACGATCATTTACGTGGAAGCCCAGCGCGGCTGGCAATGGGATGAGACCTATGCTGTTTTCGACGACGTGAATAGCATCGTCGCCGAAAACCTACACCCGACTTACGTCATCGTCGATATGAGTTCAGCAGGCTTAACCCTACCCCGCCAGAAGAAAGATTTCATCCACATTCGCCGCTTGATGATGAACGATCCATCGCACGAAGTGATGACGATTTTCATCACGCGCTCACAGATGTTGACCGACATCGTGACCACCGTCCGCAACGTCTATCGCAAAGACATCGAAGCGAACAAGATCAAGTTCGTCGTTCACATTGACGAAGCGATGAACATCGTCAAATTCCATCAAGAGCGCGTCATGCTCTAATGCGTGTCCAGATGGTGCGCGGTGAAGGACACCATCTCATCGATGAGGTCTGCCAGATGCAATCTCGTCTCACGATCACGCATCATCTTCAATGTGATCGGCGGCACTGTGCGGCGGAGATCACGCAGGAGACGCTCGATAAAGCGTTGTAGATCATGATTCTGTCCGGCTTCATGTTGCTCGACAAAGCCCAACAACTCGACCGCGTAGCTTGCCCGATTGCTATTCATCACGAGGCGCGCATAGGCGATGACGGCGATCAATTGCAGGAGTACATAATCGCTATTTTGCAGGCGTACGCTCGCCTTATGCAAGAACTCACGCGCTGTTTCGTATTCGCGCATTGCGATGAACACAAACGTGCGATGCAGGTAATTCAGCGTGACCGAGAACGGGTTCTCGATATTGTTCTGCAATTCCATCTCTTTTTCGAGATAATCAAGCGCGTTGGCATAATCATCATCGTCGTAATACATCAAGGCAATTTCAGCATAGGCGAGCGCCGCCGTCGGCAAGTTGCCGATAGATAACGAAGATTCGATAATCTCATGGAAGTATTGCAGGGCTTTGGCACGCTGTCCTTGCCGCCGGATGCTATCCGCGACGTTGTAGAGCGTGGTCGCTAAGCCGTGCGGGCTATTCCCCTGTCGATGCAGTTTCAACGCCCGTGTGAAGAGCCTATCGGCGGTGTCGTAATCGCTACGATTGCGGGCAATAACGCCCAGATTATTGATGATGTGGGCAAACGTCCCCGTATCGCGCACGTCGTCTTTGTACGGCAGGGCTTCGCGCAGGCGTTTCTCAGCGCGGTCGATATCGCCAGCGAAGAAGTCGAGCGCGGCTAAGCCCTTGATCGCATAGACTTTGGTATCGGTATCGTCGATGGTTTCCGCCAGTGCTAGCGCGTTCTCATGTGCATCACGGGCGCGATCATTGCGTCCAGTCCGCTGATAGGCATCCCCCAGCAGACGATACAAGGGCGCACGGTAGCCGTCGTCGATATCCGGCGATGCCAGCAGACGCGATGCCACCGCGATCAATTGGCGCGTGTTACCCAGCAACAACAGACGTTGCGCTTGCTTCAAACCGTAGAATGCCGCCTTTTCGTTATCCCCCGCCATATACCAGTGATAGGCTAACTTACCGATGTAATCGTCATCAGTGGCATACACTTGCTCGATCGCCGTCGCCACTTGTTCATGCACAGCACGCGCTTGATCGTCCTCGATCTCTGCTAGCAACAACTCGCGCAGTTTATCGTGGGCGAACTGCCATTGCCCGTCCTGCACATCGAGAACTGCCGCATTTGCCGCGATCGTCAGCCACTCATCAACACGCGCTTGATCGTCGATTGCGTCCAGCATCGGCACGTCAACCTGTCGCCCGACCACCGCCGAGATCAAGGTCAGGTGGCGCAGTTCCTGCGGAATCTTGCTCAAGCGACGGCGCAACACACTGCCGATGCCCCCGCTGAAGATGTGCGCGGGAATCGTGCTTTGTCCGATCTTGTGGATACTGCCGGCTTCTTCGGCAAGCGCGCGCAAAACTTCAACCAGAAAATAGACGTTGCCTTCGGTCTCTTTCTCGATAACATCGATCACCGCCCCCTGCTTGACCGACTCGCCAATCATCGCCTGACTGAGCGCGACAATTTCATCATGTTCAAGGCGCTCAAGCTGGATTTGCACGCCATACGGCACGTCATCCGGCAGTCGCGGGCGTTCATCACTGCGATAATTGCCGACGATACAAATCGGCAACTGCCCCACCTGCTGTTGAATCTTCTGCAAGAGGAGAATACTCTCGCTCGCCCATTGTAAATCTTCCAGCAGGATCAAAATCGGCGACTCCTGCCGTTGTAAGACTTTGTGCATCGTCATCAGCAAGCGTTGTTGATGCGCCTCACCATCTAGGCGCGGTATCTCTGGAATATCGCGCTGGAGCAGGCGGTCAATATCCGGGATCACTTCGCGCAGGATGCCAGCTTCGACATCGCTGAGTGTCGTGTAAAGCACCATATACCGCAGGGGACTGCGCCAGAGTTGGAACGGCAGACTGCTGTTCTGGACGGCTTGCCCGCGCACAACGCGCGTCCCTTTGAGCAGGGCTTGCGTGCGTAATTCGTCCAGCAAGCGCGATTTGCCCACGCCACTCTCGCCACCGACAAGCCACAGACTACCGCGCCCGATCTTCGCCCCGTTCAAGCCGTCGATCAAGCGTTGTAATTCGTCTTCGCGCCCGATGAAGGTCGCCGCCTGCAAATAACTCTCGCGGATGGTCTGATCTTCGGCGGGCGGCTCGATGTCGATCGCTTTGCAGAAGGCGAGCAAAGTCGCATACGCGCTGGGATAGCGATCAGCCGCATCTTTGGCGAGCAGGCGCTCGATCACCAGCGCGATCGGCTCGCTCGCATCGACGCGCCCCATATCCGGCTGTTGCGAGACAATGCCCATGATGTCCATCGGCTGGAAGGGCACATTATCGGCGAATAGCTCATACGCCATCACGCCGATTGCATATAAATCCGATTGTTCACTGGTCATGCCCTGCTGGACAACTTCCGGTGCCATGTACGCCATCGTGCCCACGCGCCCCTGCGCGTGATCGCGATCGACCGAGAGACCGAAATCGAGCAGATATACCTTGCCATCCGCGACGAGGACGTTGCCCGGCTTCAGATCACGGTGAATCACACCGCGCTGGTGCAGATACATCAGCGCTTGCAAAACGTCGATCAAGTAGCGGATTTTTTGCTGGGGCGAGACGTGCAAACTGGCGATAGTCAGCGGTTGGGCGTCGCGCAGGTAATCCATCGTCAAGAAAGGATTCTGATCGTTATCGAAGCCATAGTCGCGCACGCGGATGATATTCGGGTGGCGCAGGGATGCCAGCGTCTGGAACTCCTGCGTCAGCGCGTAAAGCACAAATTGGAGCTTCTTATTGCTATCGCCATGCGATCGAAAGCGCAGGCTTTGTGGGGGGACATTGATCCGCTTCAGCGCCACGTCGCTGTTATCGAGCCGATCATAGGCGCGGAACACCACGCCCATCCCCCCCATGCCGAGTACATCTTCCAGCACATAACGATTTTGGATGATTTGTTGCTTGTTAGCTGTCATTGGCTTATCACAAGATTTTGGTAATTTTGCTTGATTATAACGTGGATTAGCAATTTTGGCGTGCATAGCTTGCCTGCAACATACTGAAATTTTGTGTATGTATTCAAACAAAAGTAAACAAGACACGTATGCAGTTTCGTTATGCGGATTGCTATAATTAAAACATAGATGAAAACGAGTGACAGGTAGATTGACAGATGATGAAACGATTGAAGGAGCGATACGAAGCAGGACAAGCGGTTGTCCTGATCGCGATCGCTATGGTGATGGTCATCGCCTTTCTTGGCTTGGCGATCGACGGGGGCGGGCTGTTTTTGCTGACGCAGGACGCGCAAAACGCCGCCGATGCCGCCGCCATGACAGCCGCCTACGCGCTCTGTACAGACGCAGATAGCGGCACGAGCGATATTCTCCAGACGATTTACCGGGTAGCGGAGGATAACGGATTTATCAACACAGGCAACGTGCAGGTGAATCCCAACGTCGATAAAACGGCGGGCACCGTCGAGGTTGAAATTGTGGCGGAGAAGCCATCTTATTTCATCCAGATTGTGTACGGTGGCCCGCTCGAAGTCCAGGCAGATGCAACGGGTATTTGTAACAACCCCGCCAGCACCGGTATCCCGGATAACAGTGCCGTTGTGACCACCGAGCCGGACTGCACAACATTCGCTCAGGGTGATGAGTCTCTGCGTCTTACAGGTAACGGCAGTATGTCCACCTTTGCCGGTGGCGTTTTCGTTAATGCGACTGGATGCACGACTGTTGAATGTGGTGGGAATGGTGATGGGGCTTTTGGTGGCTTCGGCATCATCAATCGCGGTGCTGGTGAGAGCAGTTGTATTACAACACCAGAAGGTGGCTCGATTCAGCATGATCAAAGCAGCAGCTTGCCAGTCATCTCGCAAGACCCGTATGGAAGTTTAATCGCTGTGCCGGATTGTAGCGCACTGCCGGCGCGTGGTAGTCTCTCAACTGGCAGTAATCAACCGGGGACATATAGTAGCTTTGACGTAAGCCCTAGTGCTACCGTCATGCTAGAGTCCGGTGTTTATTGCATTCAGGATGATACAGCACGGTGGCAAGGAACAATTGACAGTGCGCCTGAGGGTGTGTTTCTTTATTTTGACCCAACAGCTGGAGCTAATCAGATTCGGGGGACATCCGGGCCTGATGTGAATTTGTACGCCTTTAACGAGGCGAATACCCCTGATACCAATCCTGACAAGGCGCGGTATCTAGATTTACTGATTTACATGCCAAGTACATCAGGTGGTAATGCGACCGGCGTACAATTACGTGGCACGGCATCACTTGCGCTTGATGGGACAATTTATGCGCCCTATCAACACTGTGATTTGAGCGGTGCATCCACGACTAACGATGTGCGTGGGCAATTGATCTGTGCGACCTTTGACGGTACCGGTAATGGTGGGATCGACATCTTCTATGAAGCAACTGGCTTATTCGACTTCCCGCCAACAATCGGGCTACAAAACTGAGACCAAAGCAACACAGCAAGACGCGCGAGCGAGTCGGTCAGCACGATCAACCCGTACGATGGGACTATTTTATTACACCCTAGCTTAATGCAAGTTGTGTTATCATACGTAAAAGTTATGCTAATGTTTAGCACGAGGCTGTCACCAGTATCTGCAATCACGATGAGGATGAGGGCATGTTCAATCTATTTACCACGACAAACAAACGAGAGCGCGGGCAAAGCCTGGTCGAAATTGCGATCTCCTTTCCGGTGCTCTTGATCATCATCTCCGGTCTAATCGACCTCGGGCGGGTGTACTATGTGTATATCGGGCTAGAAGATGCGGCGGCAGAGGGGGCCTTGTATCTATCGATTGACCCTGCCTGCATGCGCGCGACCGATACCCGCGCCGACGCAAGTTCTTGTGCCGACCCTAACAACGCGGTCTGGCGTACCATCAACGCTAACTCACAACAAATTGACCTCGCCGCCCCGGGTGTGACCGTCGATGCCTTTCGTCCGGGGACAACGACCGGTGAGGGCTATGGTATTGGCGATGTGACACGGGTGCGTATCACCTACCCATTCGAGTTCGTCACGCCCGGCATTCGCTTGATTACCGACGAAATGCTAGTCAACGTTGAAGCGACAAACGTCATCATACAAGATCGATAAGTAGAGGGATAGTAAACACGCATGAAGACGAAGCCAGACTACGCAAAACAACGGGGGCAAGCGCTGGTCGAATTTGCGCTGACTTTGCCCGTGTTGTTATTTGTGATTTTAGCAATTGTCGATTATGGGCGCGTGCTGTACGTGTATTCCAACGCGGCGTATAACTTACGTCAGGCGACGCGCAATGCTAACTTGCTCGGGACAGGGAGCGTCAATTCTTATGTGGATTGTGACCTGATCCAAGGCACTGCCAATCGCATCCAGTTCGCGACCATCAACGATATTGATGTGCTGTATCAGAACACCGTCGGTAAGACAGAAAGTACCAATCCGACGGATTTCCCTGCCAATTACGTCGAGGGTTACTATGATTTCAGCTGTGATAATGACGATACCAACCCCGATGGCACTGCCATCACGCAACTAATCGGCGCGGGTGACGTGCAGACGGGCGATATTTTGACCGTGCGTGTGGATACGCGCATCGGCTTCATCACGCCCTTCTTGAGTAACATCTACTCCGGCTTAGACGTGAACTTCCAGTCCCAGCGGACGATTGTCGCCGGTATCGCCATCAGCGGTATCGATTCTGATAAATGTGCGGGATATGCCGAGCCGCATAATTGGGACAGCGACAACGACGGTAACTGTGATGGCTGG
>DAOTTV010000179.1:0-17242 GCA_034437755.1 Anaerolineae bacterium
TATTCTTCGGACATCGACAGCCCTTTCTTGGTAGATCGTTTGAACATTTGCGCTTAATAGTAGCACAAAACATCCGTCGGCGGGATTCTGCGCCCTCTGTTGACGCGACAGCGGGCTGTAGTAGAATCAAAGTGCATGACATCTGTTAGGGCAATGAAGCGAGGGAGATTGTGCGACGATTGTTATGGACGGGGATTATCAGCATCTGGCTCATGCTCGGCACACATGCACAGGAGATTACATTTCAGTGTCCGGGTGGTGCGCCCCCATCGCGCTTGCTGGTTGGCGAACAAGCCGAGGTCACGGCGCAGGGTGGCAGTAACTTCCGTGATATTCCTAGCGCCGGCGGCAACCTGCTGGGCATCATCCCGACTGGTGAGCGCGTCGATGTGGTCGATGGCGCGTACTGTGCCGAGGGGTACGCGTGGTGGCAGGTCGAATATCGCGGGCGACGGGGTTGGACAGCCGAGGGCATCAACACATTCTATTGGCTCGCGCCGTATATCATCCCCACTGCCCAGCTTGAAAACGTCCGCATCGAGAGCGACCCCGCGCTCACCAGCGCGGTCGTGCCATCGGTACAACAGGGATTTTTAGTCTTCACGCTAGCGGATTTTCCGGTTGAGCAACGCTACCAAGTGCCGAATATTTACATCACGCCTGCTGAGGCTGGCCTCAACCCCTACCGCCAGACGACCCGCGACTTACTCGCCGCCGATCGCATCACTACGATTGATGAGCGTCCGCTTGCACAGGTGCAGACGCTCGATCTCGTCGGGGGACGGGGCGTGCGCTACCTGACACTCGTCTTCGAGCCGGACGCGGACAGCCCGACTCCCTGTTGCCTGTTGTATACCTTTCGTGGCATCACGGATGATGAGCGTTACATCGCCTTCAACGTGACGGTCACGGCTGAGGGTTATCCGCGCCCCTTCGATGAGACGCGCTCCGGCGACAACTTGCCCGATTACATCGAGGATTACACGCAAGATACGATCGAAGGCTTAGACGCGCTCGCGCCAGATGACTTCGCGCCGCCACTGACTCTGCTCGATAACACCCTGCGGAGCTTGCGCGTCGATGCGCCCTTACGCGATAGCGCGGTGCTGACCTACCAATACAGCGATCGCCTCGAACTCGCCTATCATCCGTCGCTCGCGCAGGGCTTCCGCACCGATATTCAACGCACAGCAGACAACACCCAGCATCTACGCCTCGCACCAATCGGCTATCCCATCGCTGATTCAGCCACGATTCGCATCTACCGCACGGCTGACATCGACGATACGTGGCTCGCACGCCTGCAACTGCTCCTCTCGCAACAGCCCGTCACGCCAGCGACGATGCCCGTCCTGACGCGCCCCGACGCTAGCCCGCAGATTGGCGCGGTGCAGTATCTACGTAGCGATCACGGCGATGGTGTGCGCGCAGTGCTAGCCTATGACGACGGCACCTATTACAGCTATCAGGGCATCAGCGATGGACGCACGCTCTATATCTCTGCCTTGCTTCCGGTCACGGTCGGCGACGATGGCGCATATACGCCGCCGTTATCACTTCTCGATGCACTCCTACAATCCTTAACTATCACAGAGGACAACTGATGCGCGACTGGATCGGACTATATGTTGGGGGCGCAGTCATCGCGCTGATGATGCTCGTCGGGTGTTCACCATCTGCGCCGCTGATCGCACTCGATGCACGCGCCCCACTGACGACGAGCGTCACCCACGCTGATGTTTACGGCACACAGGCACACATCCCGATGCCGTCGGCGTGGGTCACCCGCGAGCAGGGCGCGGGACTCCTGCTGACCAATGCCACGCAGATGGGCGATAACGTCACCCTGCGCGACGGGCAAATGTTGATTTACGTCGATGTCTGGTCAGCGGAAGATGTGCCCTACTTGCTCTGCACGACCGAGCGCAATCTGACGACTGCCGAACACGTCGCGCTGTCGGCGGTACTCGTGCCCGAACGCGATAATCCCTTGCCCTTGCCCCACCCGACGCAAGCAATCCACACGCAGGACGACCAAACAATCGCCCTCATCCATGAGACACGCACCATCGGGCATGTGACCGTGCTAGCGATCGAGAAAGCCGGCGGTTACGTTATCCTGACCAGCGTCGCCCGCATTCCTGACCCAACCGTCCAGCGTCAATTGCTCCAGCGCATCGCCCGCGCGATACGCTATGTGCCGCCGCCATAAATGGACATAGCGTTTATATGACAAACGATATTCTCATTTGATTATGACTATTACCTATCGTATGATAAACGCAGTGCAAACATAGTTATACTATCAGGTAATATCTCAATTCTATATTCATCAACAAATAGTTGGATGCCAAGTAATGTCGAGTTTTCGTGGGTTGTTATCGTTCTTCATCGCTGTTTTTATCGTCTTCGCCGCGGTTGCGCTGGTCGCCCTTAGTCGTACAAATCGTTGGATCATCGTTGCTATCAGTGTGAGCAGTGCGGGCGGGGTGTATGTCCTACAGCTCATCGCTGATCGTGATTCACGAGTCGCTCTACACGCCTTTATTGTCGCTCTGCTCACCATTTATACGACGCTCGTCATCTTCACACAGAACATCAATATAAGCATCTTTAGCGGGTATTTGCTGGTGCTTCTCATCGCCACGATGTTCTTGCCACAAGCGCAGACGATCGCCATCTTGATGATTGTCGCGATCGCGATGCTGTCAGGCTACTTGCTGGATCACTACCACATCTACTCTTTTAGTTGGGATATACCATCGGCGTTGGCGATTTTCATAGCGGTGCTCAACAGCACGCTGTTGATCGGCACGCTGTGGCATCACGCGCAACACCTGAACGCCACCCGCCGCGACAACGACGCGCTCCATCGCACAGTACACACCCGCGACCTGCAACTGAAGCGCATCATCGACGTTCTGCCGATCTATCTAGCTGTGATCCGCCCGAACGGACAGATTGAGCAAGTGGACGGGCAACGCTTCGAGCATTTTAATCGGTCGCACGTCGGGCGCATGATCGGCGATGTGCTGGCGGATGAGCAGATGGCGCAAGTGTGGGAACGGGTATCCGCTGGCGAAACCGAACACGTCATCTATCGCGAGCAAGACACCACCTACGAACATCTCTTTTATCCGGCGTTCAATCAGCAGGGGCAATCCGATCGGGTTTATCTGATCGGGCGCGATGTGACCCAACAAATTGACATGATGAACGCCCTGCAAGAGAGCGAACAACGCCTGCTGAGCATCTATCAAGCGATGCACGATGTCGTGCTGGTCGTCGAGAGCAATGACTGCATCTTACAGGTCAATCCGAGCGTTGAGGAGCAACTAGGCTATCCAGCAGAAGATTTAATCGGCAGACCATATACCTACTTGTTGTCTCAGGATGTGACGTATAGCGACGAGTGGGAGACGAACGACTCGCTATTCGATACAGTCGCCTTTCGCCATCGGGATGGCACAACGCGCCCGATGGCCCTGCGTGCCACGACGATGGAATGGGCGGGCGAGTCGGTGATGCTCCTCAGCTTGCGCGATATGAGCGAGAAAATCGCCCAGCACGCCGAGATCAAGGCGATGCGCGAGCGTGAACACGACTACGAGCGCTTACAAACCAAAGCGCGTGTGATCGACATCATCGACCACCAGCAACAACAACCCCTGCAACGCGCCCTGCTGACGGCGGGTATGCTGCAACGCAAATATGAGGAACTAGCGCCGGACAAATTGAAATATTACACGCTACGCCTTGCCGATCAGGTTGATCGTCTGCGACAAGTGCGCGATCGCTTCATGGTGGCCCGCAACGCGCTGACCAGCGACCTTGTGTTCAATCCTGAGCCAGTCGATATCGTCGCGCTGTGCGAACAGGAAGTGCGAGACGTGATCCATGATGCGACCACCCACGACCTGCGCTTGCACACGGATGTACGCCAGCGCACCGCCCTCTTAGATGAGCGTCTCTTCGTCTTTATCATCGAGAACTTGCTGACAAACGCGATCAAGTATTCGCCCGCGGGCGGGATAGTCAAGATTGATCTGACCGAAGATGCGGGCGTGTATCACCTGCACGTCACGGATGAGGGGATCGGCATCCCGCCCGAAGCGCAGGATACATTATTCGAGCTATTCGGACGCGGGTCGAACGTCGGTGACATCAAGGGGATGGGCATCGGGCTGGCGCTGGCGTATAGCAGTGCCAAAGCGCACGGCGGTGACCTGGGCTTCAGCAGTACCGTCGGCGCGGGCACAACCTTCAAGCTCACCCTGCCAATATACAGCCCCTAGCTCAATCGTCAAAGCCGACCAACTCGCCATCATCGCCCAACCACGACGGGCGACGGGTACGCGGGTCGGGCGCTTCGACCACGATCACGTCCTCAGCCTCATCGACAACCGGCGGCGCATGCTGGATGATGTCGTGTGTCTCGCGCTTGCGTTTGTAGGCTTTGTCCGTCTCGCGCTCGATCTCGCGCTCGATCTCAGCTTCGAGATGATTCTGATAGGTGTAATACAGCAGATGAAAGACCCATGCCGCAATCCAGAATAAGAAGATCGCCGGCGCCGCCCCCCCACCAATCAAGGGAATACCGATGATGAAGGCAGCGGTATGGATGAAAAAGCGGTAGCGACGTTGCACGCGACGGACGACCCGTCGCTGGATGGCCTCATAATCAATGTGATGTGGGTGCATCGTGTGGATGTCCTCAAGTTACAGACGACAACTAACGGCGGCTCTGCTCTTCGATAAAGCTATCAGTCAGCTCACCCTCTTCGTTCAGTCGTACACGGGGCGCGTCTTGCTCTAAATCGTCAACGGCAATGCGCCGACCGGCGCCCTTGCGCTTCTGCTCGGCTTTGGGCTTTTCGCCACGCGAGCGCATCAACTCGCGCTGGACTTCCTGCTCGAGCCGTTCGCGCGTGCGGTCTGAGCCGGGACCGTATTTAGAATAATACTCATAGCCCGCGCCCGCAACGCCTAGCCCCCAGAAGAAGATCGGAAAGATAGGCCAGAAGAAGCCCGCACCCGTCAAAAACCAGATGACCAGCAGAACGCAATTGACCAGAATATAGGACGACAGATTGCCGATGAACTCCTGACGCGCCTTCAATTTTTTGATCGCTCGCCGCCGCGCCAGTTCTTCCTCAGTGAGGGCGATGCCGCGTCGCTGGCGCAGTTCGGTATCAATGCGTTCTTCGATCATCTCGGCTAAGCTGTTGACCCCATCGCGGATGCGATCGCCCCACGCGCTGATGTCGTTCATTTCAAAGGTCGCATCCGCGCGATTTTTGCGATCGGGCGCGGGGATCGCCGGTGTAGGAGTCGGTTGGCGACTCGGGCGAATGGGTTTGACACGGCGACCTTGGCTCAGCACATCCGCACCCAGATCATCATAGACACTCTCGGCATCGTCTGCGTCGATGGCGAAGGATTGTATCTCGACCGCGTTCGAGTCATCGGGGGCGCTTGCCAGCGCATCAGCGAAGGCTTCTATCAGCATGGTCGCGGTGTCATAGCGATCTTGCGGGTCTTTCGCCAGCCCGCGCATGACGACATCATCGACCGCCAGCGGTAATTCAGCATTGACATCGCTGGGATAGTCCGGTTTTTGATAAATATGCCCGTGGACGATCGCATAGGGGGTATCGGCCTGAAAAGGCACACGCCCCGTGATCATCTCGTACAAAATCACTGCCAGCGAATATACATCGGTGCGGCTATCGAGTTGTTTTTGTCCCTGCGCTTGCTCGGGCGAGATGTAAAAAGGCGTGCCGAGCATCATATCATGGCTGATGGTCGATGCGCCGGCTTCGGCAATGCGTGCCAGCCCAAAATCGGTAATATAGGGCGCGTCGTTCTTGTCGATCAATATGTTGGAGGGCTTCATATCGCGGTGCAAGATGCCCTGCTCATGGGCATAATCCAGCGCACTAGCAACACGCAGTAATAGGTCGCGTGTCTCCTCCAGCGTCAAGCCGGTTTTAATCGCACGCTCCTTGAGCGTCATGCCGGCGACGTACTTCATCACGAGATACGGGACGTTCTCATGGAAGTTGAAATCATAAATGGGCACGATGTTGGGATGCTCCAGCTTGGCAACAATCCGCGCCTCGCGCTCAAAACGGGCGTGAAAGTCCTCATCTTGTAGAAATGTCTCGTGCATCAGCTTCACAGCGACATGACGGTCAAGCCGTTCATGATAAGCATTATAGACTGTCGCCATCCCACCTTTGCCAAGTACACCGACAATTTTATACGAGCCGATTATATCGCCAGCTTGCAAGGGCATATCCAAAACTCCACCATGCGTCATCCATTGTTCCTATTGTACGGTGTGACAGGGGCAATTTACAAGTTGTGTGTTGCGTTTTTTAAGGTGCGCGCCGCATCCGATGCACGTAAACCGGACGATTGATGCGCGGATGCTCGGTGATAATCAGCGTTTCGTAGGCGATACGCTCGATGTCGTCATAATACGGGCGAAAGCCGCTGATGACGAAGAGCAGGGTTTCATCGGGTGCCAGCGCGTCGATTGCCGTGAGTAAGCCGCTGGTCGGTCTGCCGTCGGGTAAGCACGCAATCTCGCGCTCGACGAAGAAGAAAATCTGATGGCAGACTTTCCACGTTGCGATGATGCGCTCGTCACTCTCTAATTGATTGATGAACGCCGCCGCTTCTTGAAAGGCGACATCCCCCGTCAGATAGCCGAGCGTGTGTTCGGTAGCGTTAATATGCGTGAAGGGCAAATCGAGCGGGTCGGTGATCGTCGTCCACACGAAAGGCAAGACCCAGACCACGCTCCACACACCGACTCCCAGCAGTAAGAGCGCACGCACCCACTGCTGGCGCATCTGCGTGATGACCAATGCCAGCAAGAGCGAGAGCGGCACAGCGATCGGCATGAAGTAGCGCGTGGAGACCAGCCGCGAAATCGCGACGATCAAGATCGTAATCAGCACAAACCACACCGCCAGATAGAGATGATGACGCGGCGATTGCCAGATCGTCAGCCCCCAGACGATTATCAACACGATGAGCACGCTGATTGACAGAGTGCCCACCGTCCCCGCATAGGCGAATTGCTCTAGCATCGGCGTGATGTGCTGGATATAGACCGCCATCGACTCGGGGTCGTCGTCGGTGCGCTGGATGTTATAGTTGTTGACGAGCAAGAACGGGTCATCGCTGTTGTGCGCCAGCACTGCCGGAATCACAAAGGGACTCCACACGAGGCAGAATGCCACGCCTGCCAGCACCAGCGGCGGCAGATAACGCCGGATGAACGCCCGCGGGTGCTTTTGTTTGCGTCCATAAATCAGCGCGGCAGTCAAGGGCATCAACACCAACAACGTCATCGTCAACTTCGCCAGCGTCGCCAGCGCGATCAACACGCCCAGCACCGCCCCCGCGCGATACGTCGGGCGACGGGCGAAGATCACACTGCGCCAGACGACCAGCACCATCAACAGCGCCGCCAGTGGATCCGCCATCGCCATGCGCTCATAGAAGATCGCAAGCGGGTTGATGGCGTACAGTGCCAGCGCGATCAAGCCGGTGCTGGGCGTGTGCAGGGTGCGCCCCAGCGCGTACAAACCCGCGCCTGTCACTAGCGAGATGATCGCCATCGCGAGCCGCGCCGTCGGCAACATCGTGTAGGGATCATCGGTATCGAACAGCCCCAGATAGAAATAGAGCAAGACTTTGCCGTGCGAATAGCGTCCGGGGTGTTCTTCCAAGTCATAGATACGCAGGGCGCGCCGCAGATGAAAGCCCTCATCAACATACGGGTCTTTGACCTGCGGATTGTGCGCGCGAATCCCGAACTGTAGCAACAAGAGCGCGACGAGCGTCAGCAGTTGTAGGAGTGATAGCGTCTGGCGGGCGCGGAGTCGGGTCACCGTTATGCATCCACCCGATCAGCAAAGACGACAATCCGATGCGTGTTGACTTGATAGGGATAGCACGAGATGAGCGTGACCATCGCGCTCCCCTGCGGATTCATGACATGCACGGCATCCGGTTCGACAATTTGCCAATCATGCACGCGATAGGTATAAATGCCAGAGCGTGTCTGTACCTGTAGCAAATCGCCCGTCTCTAACTGGTCGAGATCGCGGAAAATCTCGCCGTAGATGTCATTATGCGCGGCGAGGACGACATTATCGCCATCACTGCTGGGGACTGCGCCATTGGCTAACATGCCGACTCCCTGTTGGAGCGCGTTCCAGTCCACGCCCTGCACGATGCTGTTATCGACGTTGATCTCAGGGATCAAGACGCGCAGTGGCGTATCATCGGTGACTGCCGGGCGGGCGCGATCAGGCGGCAAGAAGACCTGATTGGCAACCTGCCAGCGCAAATTTTCAGGGATTTCGCCGAAGTTGAATTGGGGCACGCCGTTTTGAATCAAGTGACCACTGGGCAAGACGACGTTCGTCAGGCGCAGTTGGGGCGTGGGGGCGATCGTCGGGATAGCGGCTGAGCGAAATTCTTCGGCGGCGCGTTGTGCGTCAGCGGTTTCGTCCTGTAGGATGTTCAAGCCGTTGAAGAGCGCCACCGCCAGCACCACCAAGCCGACGATCGCCACAATTTCGAGCGCGACCAGCGACCGATCGACAAAGCGCCACCAGATGCGACGCGCCCGTTCGCGGCGTTCCGTCTGGAAGGTGCGGGTGTCGATCGCTTCTTCAAACTGGGGCACGCGCTTGCGTTCGCGCAGGGCGCTGGCTGGCATTTCGACCGTCTGCGCGGACAAGCCATCGGCATCGCTAACGGGATGCGGCGGCGGCGCATCGTCATTGACGGCAACCACACGCCCGTTACGCTTCATGCGTTGTAGGTGTTGCTGGCGGTATTCGCGCCGTTTAATCGCCAGAATACGTTCGAGTTCTTCGACGCTCAAGTCGTCCACAGGTCGTTTGTCCGGCATAGCGTGAGCCTCTTCTCTTGCTTACTCATACGTCTGTCGCTGTGCATATTATACGCTATCGGCAGATGATGCAGTAGGTCATGATGGGCGGTCAGGGTTGAGGGCGATGGCATCGTGTTCAGCTTGGGCGAGTTTGTCCTGCTGTTCACGGAACACGTCGAGCCACTTCTCAGCTTGGCGGGCACGGCGACGGGCGACGCGGTCGTCTGCGCCTGTGTTGAATTTCTCCAGTGCCTGTTGCATCCAGTCAATCGCCTGTGCATTCTCCTGCAAGCGATGCGCGATCAGCGCCAGATAATACAGCGTCTCGGCGCGTTCGGGCAGTGCCGCCCACGCCTGCATGAAGTACTCGCGCGCGGTGATGTAATCTTCGGCTTGGTAGGCGATCACCCCTTTGCTGTAATTGGCGAGGGCTTCGTACGGATTGCGGCTGAGAGCGTCATCAAGATCGGGGTCGATGCGCTCCGGTGGATGACCATCCTGCATGCGAAAGAACCCACGCGCGGCGTAATACTCAGCGCGGTGCGGGTTTGTCTCAATCGCGGCGTTGATGTTGTTCATGGCTTCTTCCATGTTGTGCTTCTCGTAACTCTGCAAAGCCATGCGGTAGAACTCATCCGCTTCATAACGGGTAATGCCGAAGCGAGCGACCAAGCGTGCCATGATTGCCTCTCGTTTATGCGATCTCGTGTACTATAATCATGATAACATAAACTTTATTTTTATGAGGTAGACCACAATGGATTTTGAGCTGAATGATGATTTAAAGATGTTCCATCGTGCCGTGCGTGATTTTTGCGAAAAAGAGATTAAACCCCATGCGGCAACCGCCCACGAAAACGGCGACTTAAACTGGTCAGCGATCAACAAGATGCCCGCCCTCGGCTTGACAGGCTTGCAAGTCAGCGAAGCCTATGGCGGCATCGACATTGACACCATCGGCGCGAGCATCGCTGTCGAGGAAATCGGGCGTGTGTGCGGGTCTACCGGCTTGACCATCTCCGCCCATAACGGTCTCGGTTGCGGCCCGATCATGAATTGGGGCACCGACGCCCACAAAGACCGCTTCCTGCCCCGGTTGACCAGCGGCGAGTATCTGGGCGCACTGGCACTGACCGAGCCGCAAGCCGGGTCTGACCTCTTAGGCGGCGCACAGACCAACGCCACCCGCGAGGGCGACGAGTGGGTCATCAACGGCACGAAAGCGTGGATTACTAACGCATCGTGGACACCGGTCATCAGCGTGCTGGTACGCACCGACCCCGACGCGGGATCACGCGGGTTCAGCCTGATTTTAGTCGAGACGGACCGCGAGGGCTTGACCATCCACCCGCCGGAAAAGAAGATGGGCTTAAACGCGTCGAAATCGCACATGCTGACCTTCGAGGACGTGCGCGTGCCTGTCAGCAATACATTGGGCGAAGCCGGCAAGGGCTTTTACTACGTGATGCAAACGCTGGATAGCGGGCGCGTCAGCATCGGCGCGTTGAGTGTCGGGCTGGCACAGGGCGCATACGAGGCGATGGTGCATTACGCGCAAGATCGGCAAGCATTCGGCGGGCCGATCTCACAATTCCAGATGATCCAAGAGAAGATCGCCAATGCCGCTGTTGAGATCGAAGCCGCGCGCGTCATGGTCTACAAGGCGGCGTGGATGCGCGATCACGGGCAGGATTACACCAAGATGGCGGCGATGGCGAAGCTAAAAGCGACCGAAGTCGCCGAGCAAGTGAGCTTCGACGCGCTACAGGTACACGGGAGCGCGGGGTATAGCCGCGATTATCCGGTCGAGCGCATCTACCGCGATCAACGCCTGATGAGCATCGGCGAAGGCACGAGCGAAATCCAGCGCGTGGTGATCGCCCGTCGCGTGTTGAAAGAATTCGAGCAGGGCGCATTGCTTCCCGTATAAATCGGGCTCTTTGGGATGTCGCGTGGTTTTTGTTGCAGGGGCTTTGCCCCCGCGCCCCCACAAGGAACTGTCGTTCCTTGACCTTGTTCATTTTGAACGCTATGCGTTCAAAGAAGCAAAAGTTTCTGGCGTTCCCTTTTTTCAAAAAGGGGACAAAAAGAGCTTGACCACGCAAAATACGAAAGAAGCATAAATCGCTCATGCACGGGCAGGGATGATCGGTCGTCCCTGCCGCATCACCCACTAACCAAGCACAGACAGGGAAATAACACTTATGATTATTGTCGCCGGCACGATCCCGATTGATCCTGATAAGCTCGATGAAGCCCTACCCGTCATGAAGAAGATGATGGATGCCACTATCGAAGAAGAGGGCTGTATGTTCTATCGCTTTTATCCCGATGTGTGGGACAAGGGCACCGTCCACGTCTATGAAGAGTGGGCGAATGCCGCCGCGCTCGAAGCCCACATGAACACTCCACACATGGCAGAATTCCGCGCACAATTGCCGCAATACGTCACTGGCGACGGCAATATCCGACGTTATACCGTCGTCGAGTGAGCGCCTGTCACGTTTTCGTCACGGGCGGCTAACAGCATCCGCGTATCATATGGGTAATTGATCGACACAAACGACAACGCCTGAGGAGTGATACCCATGACTGCTAAATTGATTGCCCTGCTGGACTGGCTGATTGACCGCATCATCGCCGCACATGCCATCGACACAACCCTGCCCGCTGAGGACGACCCGCGCGCCGAGATTGATTACGACTACGCGCAATATTACCTCTGGTTGTGATCGTCGTCAGCGACGCGCTGTTGGGCGCTCTCCTCGGCAAATTCTGCCAGCGCGTAACATTCAGCATCGCTGAGGGGAGCTGTCCGCAGGAGTTCAGGGCGATTGTGCCATGTGCGGCGCATCGCCTGCTTGCGACGCCAATCAGCGATTGCGGCGTGGTTGCCACTGGTCAGCACAGCGGGGATTGTCAACCCGCGAAACTGCGCCGGACGGGTGTAATGTGCGCCTTCTAGCAAACCATCGGCGTGGCTATCGCGCGCGGCACCACCTTCAGCCCCGAGTACGCCCGGCAGATGCCGTACCACCGCATCCGTGACGACCATCGCCGCCAGTTCGCCACCCGTCAGCACATAATCACCGATGCTGATCTCATCATCAACCACCAGTTGGCGCACACGCTCATCAAAGCCTTCGTAATGCCCGCATAGCAACAGCAATTCGTCATGTTGTGCCAGTTCGACCGCTAGATCATGATTGAAGACGCGCCCCTGTGGCGAAAGCAGGATCACACGCGCCGGACGATCACCCCGAACTTGTTCAACAGCGGTGACGACCACATCCGGCTTGAGGATCATGCCGCCGCCACCACCATAAGGCGTATCATCGACCTGTTTGTGCTTGTTAGTGGCGTAATCGCGGATGTTATGCGTCCGAAAATCCAGCACCCCGCGATCGCGGGCTTTCCACATCATGCTGGTGTTCATCGGCACATCGAACATATCAGGAAATAGCGTCAGGACATCAATTCGCATACGCGCACCTCATGCCGGAGATAGCGCGACATCATCGGCTTGCAACTGCGCCAAATACTGCTCGATCTGTTGCGCGGCGACGGCCGCTTCGACCGTCATGTTGAACATCGCGCCCTTGCCTTTGTAATACACGCCCACCAGATACAAGCCGGCATAACCCTGTATCGCACGTCCGTTGGGGTGCGTGCGGGTATCGCGCAGGGGCCAGCCACGCAACCCATTAGGGCCGATCATCCAATCACAGGGCGAGATCGACTGCCACGGCTCATTGCTGAATTGCATGTCGATCTCTAAATACTGGTGCAGGACAGGCTTATAACCCGTCGCCATCACGACCGTATCAAAGCGTTGATAGCTCCCGTCAGCGAAGGTCGCGCCTTGTGCGTCGAAGGCGACCGGTGCCGATAAGGGCGTGAGCTTGCCCGCCCGCACCGCGTCGATTAACTCGCGCCCACGATAGCCGGTCATGCCACCCGACCCGGCGGGCGGTTCGCCCAAGCCGATATCGTCCAGATCGCCATAGCCAACCTTGCTGACGAAGCCTAACAGTTGCTTGCACCAATCGTTAGGCAGGCGTTCGCCCAACAGTAACCAACCGTGACGCGGCAGACCAAGCGGGTAGCGGCGGCGCAGAATCACGCCGTTGCGAATCGCGACGTGTGCAGAACGGGCGACATCCCCCGCCGCAACTGAAATATCGACCCCGCTGGGGCCGTTGCCGACGACCAGCACCCGTCGATCGCGCAATTGCTCAGGATCGCGGTAATCGTGGGCGTGCATCAGCGTACCGTCGAAGTCGTCCATACCCGCGATCGATGGCATGACGGGATTATTCCAGATGCCCGTCGCGCTGATGACCGCCTTATACAAAAAATCGCCCGCGCTGGTCTCCACGCGCCATCGATTGCCCTGCGGCGCAACGCGATAGACATCAACACCGAGTTCGATATTGAAATCGCGCTCCGCGACATACGCCAGCAGGTACTCATGATATTGTCGCCCGCTGGCGTAAATGCCATAAGATATGGGGAAGGGTTTATCCGGCATGTGCGAGTAAAAGCGCGATGTGTTCAGCGAGAGCGACGGGTATAAGTTCGCCCATGTGTAGCCGACAATATCAGCGCGATCGATGACTTTATATGAAATACCGGCTTGTTCCAGCGCGTAGGCGCTGTTAATGCCTGCGGGTCCCGCGCCGATGACCAATACATCTTCGTTTGTGTGTTGTACCATACATGACCTCAATATTACCGACAAAGCTATTGTAGTGTATATCTATGATAACGGATAAGCGGGGGCTTTTTCTAGTCGGCAGGGGGCACGCATAAACACAGGTAAGCGTTGGGACACGGCCATTGTACCCGCACGAAAGTACGCTATTATGTTGGGCAAGATCAGGATAAGCGATAGGGACAAAGACACGAGATGGCACAAGTCAAGCAACAACTACAGCGCGAGTTGGGCGTGTTCGGCGCAGTCATGATGGGACTGGGGTCAATCGTCGGCACGGGTATTTTCGTCAGCATCGGGATTGCGGCGGGGATTGCCGGCGCGTGGGTGATTTTAGCGATTCTGCTGGCGGCGGGGGTCGCGGCTTGTAACGGCTTGAGCAGTGCCCAGCTGGCGGCAAATCATCCGGTCAGCGGCGGCACGTATGAGTATGGCTATCGCTATCTTAACCCGCGCTTGGGCTTCGTGGCGGGGTGGTCGTTCTTGCTCGCCAAAAGCGCATCAGCGGCGACAGCGGCTTTGGGCTTTGCAGGCTACGTCTTGCATCTCGGCGGCGGCGATCTGGTGCGCTGGCAGATTCCGCTAGCACTAGCCGGCGTGATCGTACTGACGGTGCTGGTGTTGACTGGCATCCGACGCAGTAATCAAGCGAATATCGTGATCGTCGGTATCACGCTGGCGACGCTGGCGCTGTTCGTGCTGGCAGGCATCCCCGCAATCGACTGGAGCAACTTCACCAGATCAGACGCGGGGATTGCGTTCAACCTGCGCGATTTGTTGCAGGCAACCGCGCTGATGTTCGTCGCGTACACGGGCTACGGGCGCATCGCCACGCTGGGCGAAGAAGTGCGCGATCCACAACGCACGATCCCACGCGCGATCATCACGACGCTATTCGTGACGATGGTGCTGTATGTGGCAGTGGGCTTCGTCGGCACGGGGACGATCGGCGCGCAGGCGCTCGGGACGATCGCACAGGAGACCGCCGCGCCGCTGGAATACGCCGCGCAACAATTCGGCACCTTCGCCGAGGTAGCGCTCATCATCGCATTCGGCGCAGTGACAGCCATGCTGGGCGTGTTGCTCAATCTGTTGCTGGGCTTATCGCGGGTGTTGCTCGCGATGGGGCGGCGGCGCGACATGCCCGCCATCACAGCGACTCTTAATGCCGATGGCACGACGCCGACCGTTGCCGTGATCGCCATTGGTGCGCTCATCAGCGGTCTGGTACTCATCGGTGATGTCAAGACAACGTGGTCATTCAGCGCCTTCACCGTCTTGATTTATTACTCGCTGACCAATTTATCAGCCTTGCAGTTGAGCGACGAGGAGCGGCTTTTCCCGCGCTGGGTGTCGTGGGTGGGCTTGGGGGCGTGTTTGTTCCTCGCCTTCTGGGTCGATTGGCAAATCTGGTTGATCGGGCTGGGCGTGCTGGCGATCGGGCTTGGATGGCAAGTGCTGATGCAAGGCTGGCAGACGGACTGATGGTTCATCCGCTGTTAGGATAGATTTTACGCCACGATGCGATCATCGGTACAAATGATCAACAGTCGATAAGGCTCTCTTATGAAATACCTGACGCGCACGAGTGTCGCATTTTTCGTCGCCGCCATCACGCCGATGCTCGTCATCGGGCTTGAACTCGCCCCAGAAGAGCCGCTTGTGCCGGCGCTTGTCTCTTACGCCATTCTCGCGCTATCGGGCATCGCGTTGACCTATGCCCTGATCGAGACGTTCGTCGGCGTTGAAGAAGCGGATGAAGACGAATTAGAGGAGATGGCTGATCTCGGTATGTGATCGCATCAAGCGCTCTGCACGGCGGTCAGCAAATCGTCCAGCGTGACATCGGCGAGTGTCGCATAGGTAGCGTGAGCATCCTGCACGGGTGCTGAGCCAACGCCGACAACGTAGAAGCCGCCGGTGAGTGCCGCCTGCACGCCCGCTTCCGAGTCTTCAATGACGAGCAAGTGGCGCGGTGCAAGCCGCAGTCCACCCGCCACCCACAGGAAAATATCGGGCGCGGGTTTAGAATTATGCGTGAGATAGCCATCCCCGATCACGTCGAACTCATCCAGCAAAGCCACCCGTTCAAGCACCGGACGCGCATTACGACTGCTCGACCCAACGCCGAGCTTGAAGCCCCGCGCTTGCGCTGTGGCGATCAATCGGGTGATGCCGGGCAGAGCATCGCCGGGTTGTAATTGTCGCATCCGCTCATGAAAATAACGGTTCTTACGCGCCATCCACGCTGTACGGGTCGCCGCGTCGATCTCCAACCCATCTGTGAAAATCTGCAAGCTGACATCGCGGGTCTTCCCGCGCAATTGCTCATTATCCGCACGATCGAAGGCGATGCCCTCTTCATCGGCGAGTTGCTTCCATGATTGATAATGAAATTCGGCCGTATCAGCGATGACACCATCCATATCGAAGATCAACCCGCGGATGTCAGCTTGTGTTGGCATAGGTGGCGTGCTCCAGTCGTGATTTATCATGAATACGATGGCGGGGGCGCAGAGCGCAATTGTATTGTACCGCCTCGCCCATGTGCCACCAAGTCATAGTTTAACGCTTGCCTCATATGCCCTAATAATCTCTTTAGTAAGTGACAGTTTCGCTCATCAGTGTGGATATAATACCCACAATGCGATGAGAATTCACAGGGAATTGTCGTTCCTTGATTTTGTTCAAAGGTTCATGTGTACACGTTGTGCAAAGCGGGATGCTGTCCCATATCCTGCAAAAGGCTTACGCCTTTTGAAACCAGCAAGCTGTGAAAGTTTTGGTTGAGCTTTTGAAAAAGCTCATGGGGCTTAGGGCAAAGCCCTAAATGACTATTGCACACGTTCGACATAAGAGCGTTGTCAAAAAGGGGACAAAAAGAGCTTGACCACGCCAGCTACTGAAGACCCTGCAATTATCATCGTCCATGATTGATTTCATCCAAGGAGTAGACATTACTATGCCTAAAATTACAGTTAAAGATGGGGAATCGTTTGATGTGAGCGCCGATACGCGCCTCGTGCTTGCGCTGAAGGATAACGGCGTTGATATTTTACATCGGTGCGGTGGCTATGCCAAATGCACGACCTGCCGCGTGGATGTCAGCGATGGCGACCCACCGACGATGACGCAGGCGGAATACGACAAACTGACCGATGTCGATAAATTCGGTGAGGTGCGCCTCAGTTGTCAGATATTGTGCACGCAGGATATGACCGTTGACCCCTTGATGCGCGTCTCGAATACGGATAACGACAGCCCCGGCAGACGACCGAAAGACGAGATCACGCCAGAAGCGGAATGGATCGATAAGCCCGACGCATAAGCGCGTTAGGATTGGTCAGGTAGTGGCTCCATGCCAGAGAGTGTATCCGGCGTGTTGAAGGGGTCGTGCTGGTTCGTCTCCGGTTGTAAGGGTTGATTGAGCCGAATCGTCTCCATCAAGAGCCACTGCAAATCATCTTGCAAGCGCCGCAGATAATCTTTGTAGCTCTCGCTAGGTGCTTTGCCATGAATCGTGAAGGTGTAATTCTCCTGCATCTTGCTCGATACGACGGTCATCGTCGGTTCCCATTGATCGATGCGAAACCACATCCCCTGCTTGA
>DAOTTV010000180.1:0-40622 GCA_034437755.1 Anaerolineae bacterium
CGCCCCGTCGCACCCCAACCTGAAACGCAGGTTCTCCACGATCTACCGGATACGAACGCCACCCGATCGCTGACGCAGACCTTACAAACAGTCGTGCTACGTCCCGCTCGGCAGAACCCACTAGGCGCGATTGCGTTGGTTATCGCGCTCGTATCCTTGCTGATTATCACCCGCGTGATACAATTCGATACCTCGACCCCGCCTGCTAGCATAACCACGACACCGCTCACTGTCACGGGCGCGGATAGTGTCGATAGCATGACGATGGATAACTTTTACTTCGACATGGAATTTACTGCCGATGATACTTATAACCGATACTGGCAACAGTCAGTCGGCACGGCGAGTCGCCAGATACAGGATGACTTGTATGTGTTATCGAATAGCAGTCCTAGTGTGGCGATGACATCCCTAGTCAATCCTGAGTACACGTATGATAACGTCAACATCACGCTAACGGGACGCTTACGTGAGTCGAGCGCGAACCCTAGCAGTGGTTATGGAATCGTCTTTCGCTATCAAGATGCTGATAATTACAACGTATTCGCGGTCGATGGCGAAAGGCGCTATAGCATCTGGGTGCGTGAGGATGGCGAATGGCTTGAATTACGTGCTGGCGACGACGATTGGTCATTCGCCCCGACAGTTAACCCGATTGGCGAGCTGAACACGCTCAATCTCAACGTTTATAACAACACGCTGACCGCCTATGTCAACGGGGTGCGCGTCGTCGAACTGATGGATGATACGCTGGGCGAGGGCGCGATCGGCGTTTATATGGCGACCACCCGCGACGGTGAAGCGACGGTCGACATTGATCGCTATGCCGTCAGCGAAGGGATGGATCTCGATAGCTCGATGACCGGTGAGTCGGACTCCATGACGGGCGAAACGGACTCAATGACTGATGATACTGATTCGATGACGGGCGAGTGACACACGCCGAAAATAAGTAGCACATAAAAATTTATGCAATATATCGGGTAAACAGAGAAAAACACGTAAGAAGTACGCGGGTGAATAAATCTAATATCTATCTTAAATAGTTACACCAGAATTCTAATTCCATTCAGTTACCTTATCCTTGTATACACAGACCAAGAAAGACAGATAACCGTGAAGGTCGATTTACACACCACAACGGATATTTTTGGTGCGCTCAAAAATGAGTGGAACGCATTGCTCAAGCACAGTTGTACCGATACCCCTTTCAACACATGGGAATGGCATCGGCATTGGTGGGACGCATATCATCCCGGCGCTGTGTGGGTGATGACCGTGCGCGATGATGACCAACAATTGGTCGGCATTGCGTCGTTCTTCATCGAAACCACTGCTGACGACCGTCGTCTCGTGCATTTCATCGGGTGCGAAGATGTGACGGATTATCTCGATATTGTCGCCCACCGCGATCATCATACTGCCGTCTACGAGGCACTCGCTGACGCACTGATCGAACAGCGCGATCAATACGATGCGCTCGATTTATGTAACATCCCGCAGGACTCGCCGACGTATACGCAATTCCCGCAGTTATTGCGGGATAAAGGCTTCACGGCGATCACTCGCCGGCAGGACGTGTGTCCAGTCGTGCCCCTACCCGCTACATTTGATGAGTACCTGCAAAGCCTCGATAAGAAGCAACGCAAAGAAGTTCAGCGTAAGTTGCGACGAGCGAAAGGGCAAGGCGACTCCCTACAGTGGTACATTGTCGATGACACGCACGACCTACACGCAGAACTCGACAAATTCTTGTTACTGATGGAATCTAGCCATCCCGAAAAGGCTGAGTTCCTGCAAGATCAGCAACACATCGATTTCTTCAAGGCGATTGTCCCCGCCGCCTATGACGCAGGTTGGCTCCAGTTGAATATCTTAGAAGTAGCGGGTGATCCGGTCGCCGCTTATCTGAACTTTGATTACAACAACAAAGTGTTGATCTATAACTCAGGCTTAGAACCGCACAAAGCCGCCGCTCTCAGCCCCGGCATCGTCCTGTTGGCATATAACATCCAACATGCGATCGACCAACAGCGTGATGTGGTCGACTTTTTGCGTGGGGATGAACGTTACAAATATCTAATGGGTGGGCAAGATACAGAAATCTTTAACTTGCAAGCACACTACAGTGTATAATGACGACGGTCGGACACACACACCTATCTCATCGCGACGCAATCATACGACCAGGTGATACATCATGAGCATAAATCGCATTGCAATTCTCAGCGTGCATACCAGCCCGCTCGCACCGATGGGCGGCAAAAAAACTGGCGGCATGAATGTCTACATCCGTGAACTGGCATACGAACTCGGACAGCGCGGGTATCAGGTTGATATTTTCACACGGCGCAATCATCCGTCAGAGCCGCAGATTGATCATGGCATCGGCGCTAACGTGCGCGTGATCTATGTCGAAGCCGGGCCCGTGATGGCGCTCGCGCCCGACGAGATCTATCCGTATTTGTCGCAATTTGTAGCGCGGGTGATGGCTTTCGCCGCTCGCCAGAACATCGGCTATGACATTGTTTACAGTCACTACTGGTTGAGTGGATGGGTCGCGCAGAAGCTCAAAGAGGCGTGGGGCGTGCCGTTCGTGCAAATGTTCCATACGCTGGGGCGGATGAAACAACGCATCTTATCGCATGAGAACATCTTCCCTGACCAGCGCATCCAGACGGAGACCATAGTTATGGATTGGGCAGATGGTATCATCGCCGCCACGCCAGCAGAATACTCGCAGTTGTTATGGCTGTATCGTGCGAAGCGACGCAAAATCGACATTGTGCCGCCAGGGGTCAATCCGCAGCGCTTTCACCCCGTGTCCGAAGCTGATGCGAAAGCTCGCGTCAACTTTGATCCCGATAAACGCTACTTGCTGTTCGTGGGGCGCATTGAACCGTTAAAAGCGGTCGATACCGTCATTCAAGCATTGGGCGAGATCAAGCAGCGTGATCCTGATCGCCTGCAACCGATACGCTTCGCTGTCATCGGCGGTAATCCGTCCGATCAGCACGATGCGGAGATGATGCGTTTGCAAGCCCTGACGCGCGATCTTGGGCTTGAAGATGTTGTCCTGTTCTTAGGTGCGAAGGATCAGACCGCATTGCCTGATTATTACGCTGCCGCCGTCGCTGTCATCATGCCCTCGGATTATGAATCGTTTGGGATGGTGGCATTAGAAGCGATGGCGATGGGAACGCCTGTCATCGCGTCGAACGTGGGCGGGTTATCGTATTTGGTCAAAGATAATGAAACCGGCTATCATGTGCCTGTGCGCGAGCCGCAGGCGCTCGCAACCGCGATCTTGACTATCGTCCACGACGACGACCGCCGCTATCAATTGGGGCAAAATGCGGCACAGCTTGCCCATCAGTATGCGTGGGCGATAATCGCCGACCGCTTGCTCACGATATTCGCTGATATACGTCGCAAACGGTCGCGGCAGACGGTATACTCGATCTAACCCCCGTAAGAGTTGGGGGTGTCGCTGACGGTGGCATCTACATACGGATCATCTTCCATGATGTCCACCGCGTCATCTTCATCTAGTAGGCGTTGTCCTTTGTGGTACAGCGTATCGTTGAAACCGTCATAGCGATAACGCCGATTGACCCAGCTTGCTTTGCCCTGTGGGTCGGCGTGTGGATGCAAAAACACGACGTTGAACTGCACCGCTTCTTCCTCAAGCAAGACTTTTTGATCGACAATCCATACTGGAGCGTACTGCTCAAGATGCGGGATAGTCTTTTGGTCGCGTTTTGCGAGCAACTCGCTCGTTGTATTTGTGCTGATATGCGCCATATATTTTTTCTCTCTACTAAACACCATGACAACGCCCGCTAGCGTATCATGATGAGCTATAGGTGAGTACCATCGCATTGTAGCCCACACAACCCACAATCGACAAGCAAACATTTTCAAGTCGATGAGTCCTGAGTACACTAGGACTATGACAAATGCTGACATATGAGATGAGGCAATGATGGGATTACGGTGGTGCTTGGCTTTGATGATGATCTGGGGTCTATCTGTGGGGGTATCGGCACAGGATGCGGTGACTGCCGAAATTGTACGATTGGCGAATCAAGAACGTGCGCGCATCGGTGCGCCACCGCTCACCAGCAATCCGCTGTTGGTGCAGGCGGCGCAACGTCATAGCGATGATATGGCGGCGACCGAGACGATGTCACACCTTGGCTCGGATAACTCGCAATTCTGGGAGCGCATCCAGGCGACGGGTTATACGCTGGCGACAGGTGGCGAGAACGTCCTCTATCGCTTTGATCGTGATGCCGCCGCCGCATATCAGCAATGGTATAATAGCCAAGGACACCGCGAGAATATGCTGAATCCTGATTACCTAGAAGTCGGTGTGGCGTATGCTCAGGGGGCAGACGGCGCGTACTACTTCACGATGGTTTTAGCGACTCAACCCGGCGCGACCCCGCCTACCTCAGCACCGGTCGTCAATACACCACCAGCGACCAACACGCCACCACCGACGGCGATCCCGCCATCGCCCACTGTGCGCCCGACAGACATCGCACTGGCGACGGTCATCGCACCACTGCCGACCAATACCAGCCCGCCTAACGTCGCGATTACTATCCCGACCAGCACGCCCACCGAGACCGTCGCGCCAGATATTCGCCTGACCTATGATGACCGCACGCTCAACTTGCTCAACGTGTCGGGGCGGTCGCTCGATATATCGACGCTGATTTTTGAGAGCGATGTGGGCACGATGCCGGCTGAGTTGTGGGATAACGAATATCTGACCCAACCGCTATACGATTTCACGGCGGGTGATTGCGTACAAGTCTGGGGCTTGGAAACAGCCTTCATCTCCAAAGCCGACGACTGCCAGATACGTCACGCGTGGATTGTCGTCAACGAGCGGGCAACGTTCTGGCGGGATGCTGAGCGTTTTATCGTGCGCGATGGCACGACTCCTGTCGGTGTGTGTGATGTCGCACAGGGAGCGTGTGACATCAACTTATCGACTACGGTCGCCGTGCCAGCCACGACCGACTCCTCTTCTGCCAGCACAGCAACGCCCGACTTGCGCTTGATCTACGATACGCGCTCGTTTGCGCTGGTTAATGTGTCGGGTCGGGCGCTCAACCTGACGGGCATCCGTTTCACCAGTGAAAGCGGAGACTTACCGATTGAAAATTGGGATAACGGCTACCTATCGCAACCGCTTGATCGTTTCACGGCGGGGGATTGCCTACAGGCATGGGGTACAGAGATAACCGGTCAATTGCCAGCCCCAGCAAGCTGTAACATCCGCCATGCGTGGATGATCACCAACGATAGCCGCGACTTCTGGCGCGATGCTACGTCGTTTACGGTTGCACGCGATGGCACACGCCTCGCCACCTGTGACGTGCGTCAGGGGATTTGCAATGTCTCGCTGACGGCGAATTTCGGTCAGGTGCAGTCCCCGGCAGTGGCGAACACCACCACGCCGCAGGACAATCAGGCGACTGCCGATATGCGGTTGCTCTTATCGCAGACAGGCTTCACGTTGATGAACACGTCTGGTCGTACGCTGGATTTAACCGGTTTAGCATTCGAGAGCGATGGCGGGGTATTCGTCGCATCGCGCTGGAACATTCCGGCTTTATCGCGTCCGCTTAACGCTTTTCCGGCGGGGGATTGTTTGCAGGTCTGGCAGGTGAACGGCAGTTACGGCGATGTCCCGGCAGATTGCCAGACGCGCCATGCGTGGGTTGCTGTCGCGGCAGATAGCCAATTCTGGCTGAACGCCAACGTATTTCGGGTACGGCAGGGCGCGACTGTCCTCGCGACGTGCGAAACGCGCGCGCCGTTCTGCAACTTCGACCTGCCGTAGCCCGCGTGTAGGTCTTATACGTCTTGGTCTTTATCGCCGGTATTCACGGTGCGCTTCAGGATTTCGCCATAGATGAAGTAAATGATAACCATCGCAATCGCTACGATAACGGTGGCGGTCAGCGCGAAGGGCAAGCCATCCAGCAAGGTTGGCTTATCTTGCGCTGGGATGAAATCAATATTACGAAAATACGCCCACGGGGCGATCAAGCTAATGACGAACGTGACGACGGTAATCACCGCGAGACCATAACGAAATAAACGCAGACGAGCTTTGATGTCGCTTGGATCAAGAAACTGGATATTCATCGCGAACTGCCTCTCCCTCTGTTCAATGTGGCAACGTTGAATCAAATATAGCCTGAAACGAGACAGACGACAAACAAGGTTTGTATCAAAATCGTCACAACACGACTGATATGCCTATCGGCGCATTGGTCATTGCAAAATAATACGAGACGCGCTACCATCAACATCATGATACGATTGATACACATCCGCAACCGTCGTAGCCGTCGTCGCCTGACTGATAGTTGGGTGTTTGGTGGTGGTTGCGTAGGATAGTATCGATCACGACAGCCAGATTAAAAATCACCAAGCCCTGACTCCTCGTGAGCGGGGTTTTTTTGTTGCACTCTGCACAGTCGGGTCTGGTGCAATCTACAAACGTGTTTAACTGGCTCGTCCATTACGATAGATAGCATTGATGAACACCACACAAGGAGTACAATCCACCATGTCTGATATTAAAAAGGTCGTACTGGCGTACAGTGGCGGCTTGGATACCTCGGTCATTGTCCCGTGGTTGAAGAACAACTACGGCAACTGTGACGTGATCTGCTTCACTGCTGATCTCGGTCAGGAAGAAGAATTAGATGGTCTGCCCGAAAAGGCGAAAGCCTCCGGCGCGAGCAACATCTACATCAAAGACCTGCGCGAAGAGTTCCTCACCGATTATGTCATGCCTACGTTGCAGGCAGGCGCGGTATATGAGCGCGAGTATCTGCTCGGTACGTCGTTCGCCCGTCCCTTGATTGCCAAGCATATGGTCGAAGTGGCAGAAGCCGAAGGCGCAGATGCGGTCTCACACGGGTGTACTGGCAAAGGCAACGATCAAGTCCGCTTCGAGTTGACCTTCATGGCGCTTAATCCGAAACTCAAAGTGATTGCCCCGTGGCGCGAATGGGATATTCGTAGCCGAAAAGATGCCCTCGCCTATGCGACTGAATTCAATATTCCCGTCTCGCATACGGAGAAGGACATCTATAGTCGCGATCGTAACATCTTCCATCTATCGCATGAAGGCGGCTTGTTAGAAGACCCATGGAACGAACCCGAATCGAGCATGTATCAGCTGACAGTGAGTCCTGAAGATGCACCCGATGAACCGGAATATGTCGAACTCAACTTCGAGAAAGGCTATCCCACCCGTTTGAACGGCGAAGAGAAATCCATCGTTGATATTTTCAACGAGCTGAATCAGCTGGGCAGTCGCCACGCGATCGGGCGCATTGACATTGTAGAAAATCGTCTCGTCGGCATGAAGAGTCGCGGCGTGTATGAAACACCTGCCGGCACTATCATCCGTCGCGCACATCAAGCCCTTGAGAGCATCTGCCTTGATAAGTATACCATGGGCTATAAAGATCAAGTGGCTGTCAAATATGCCGAGTTGGTTTATAACGGCATGTGGTTCAACCACCTGCGCGAAGCCCTCGACGCTTTTGTGCGCGTTACACAGGAGACCGTCACCGGAACAGTGCGCCTCAAGCTCTATAAGGGTAATCTGATCATCGCCGGTCGTAAAAGCCCTTATAGCCTTTATCGTGAGGATTATGCGTCGTTTGGTGAAGAAGATGTCTACAATCAAGAGGATGCGGCGGGCTTCATCCAGTTGTTCGGCTTGCCGCTGAAGGTCGATGCTCTGCTGGATATTGAAGGCACTGGTGAAACACGCTATCGTAGACCTGATTACAGCAAGTTCAAACGTGACTAAGGACGACATAGGGATTGTCGCCGGATAGCATGTCTGTCAGATAGCGTCCGGCGTGATCCTTTTTACCGCATATTACACCGAGGAGAGAGACGATTTATGGCTTTATGGGGTGGACGCTTCAGCGAACCGACAGACGACGACTTACGCGCACTGAATGACAGCATCGATTTCGATCAACGCCTATGGCGGCAAGATATACGCGGGAGCATTGCCTATGTACGCGCTATTGCCGAAGCGGGAGTCATCACAGCGGCGGAAGCACAAGAAATCGAAAGTGGTTTACAACAAGTGTATGCCGAGTTCAACGATGGGAGCTTTGCGTTCAAAGCCGGCGATGAAGATATTCATACAGCGATCGAGCGCCGCCTGACCGAGATCGTCGGTGCGGTAGGGGGCAAGCTCCACACCGGACGCAGTCGCAACGATCAAGTCGCGACGGACTTACGCCTGTGGGTGATGGCGAGCATCATCGCTGTTGATACCCTGCTCGCGGATCTACAGACGGCGCTCATCGCACAGGCAGAACAACACGTTGAGACGATATTCCCCGGTTATACGCACCTGCAACCAGCACAACCGATTACTGTGGCCCACTGGTTGATGAGCTTCTTCTGGATGCTGGCGCGTGATCGAGATCGACTGGCGGATGCACGGCGGCGGACGGCGATCTCGCCCTTGGGATCGGGGGCGCTGGCGGGTCATCCCTTTGGCATTGATCGTGGGCGACTCGCTGAAGACCTCGGCTTTCATTCGTATAGTCAAAACAGTTTAGATGCTGTCAGCGATCGCGATTTTGTCGCTGAGACGCTCTTCGCGTTGACGCTAACTAGCACGCATTTCAGCCGCTTTGCCGAGGATGTCATCATCTACAGCAATCCCGCGTTTGGGTTCATCACCTTGCACGATCGCTATAGTACGGGCAGTAGCTTGATGCCACAGAAGCGCAACGCTGACCCAATGGAACTGACACGCGGCAAAGCCGGACGGCTCATCGGTCATCTGACGGGCTTGTTGACAACACTCAAGGGACTGCCGAGCGGGTATAACAAAGATTTACAGGAAGATAAAGAATCGCTGTTCGATGCCGTTGATACGATGAAACGGCTCTCGCCAGTCATCACGGCGATTGTGCATACCCTGCAACTGAACCTCGAATGTATGCAAGCCGCGCTCAGCGAAGAAATGCTAGCAACTGATCTTGCGGATTATCTCGTTCGCAAAGGTATACCCTTCCGACAAGCGCATCATCTCGTTGGTGATGTCGTGCGCTATGCTACTGAGCATGATGTATCGTTATCACAAATCCCACTCGCTGAATTACAGAAAATATCGCCGACATTCGCAGAAGATGTACAGAATGTGTTCGATTTTTCTGCCGCCGTGCGCCAGAAATCGGCTGTTGGTGGTACTGCGCCGGACGCTGTGCGCCAGCAAATCGAGATTGCGAAAGCCTATGTCAGCGCCAAAGCGACCTAAAACCCTTGTCGGACTTGCACAAAATAACCAATGACTATTTGTCAGATTTTACGAGATTGCCGAATCTGCCAGTGATTGGTTGACAGGGTTTAACAAGTGATTTAACGTTAAGGTCATAGTGTTGATATAAAGCACTTTCAACAGGAACTGATAGAAAATTATGCACAAACCATCCACCGCAACGCTCGTCCTTAGCATTATTAGCCTTTTGGTCCTCGTCATTACGAACGGGTTATAAGTGTTTGGATGGTTATCAACAGCGGTAACTAGAAGCCTTCCAAACGGAAGGCTTTTTTTATGCAAACCTATATCATCATCATACTGGAGAAATTATCATGAAAACCCGAAAGCATCATTTCCAATCTCATAACAGCCCTTGGACGGAAACCTTCGCCCTGCACTGCGCTCGTGAAGATGCAGATGCTAACCAAGCTATGGGGTCTAAGGCTGACCAAGAACAACAGCCCACCCACGAAGCGCTTGCGGATGTCTACAATCGCCAGTCATAGACCGTCTGCAAGCGTTTTTTCTTTTTGGCTCTTTGAGATTTCGCGTGGTTTTTGTTGCAGGGGCTTTGTCCCCGCACCCCCACGAGGAACTGTCGTTCCTTGACCACGCAAGATACGAAAGACCCTTATTTTCTACGCATATAGACAGAAGAGGACAAGAGACACATGCCCGCAGAATGGATTTGGCGTAATGGGAAATTTGTAAAATGGGAGGATGCAACCGTGCATGTTTCAGCACATGCCTTGCATTATGGCTCCAGCGTGTTTGAAGGCATACGAGCGTATGCCACCCCCGAAGGCGCGGCGGTTTTCCGGCTACAGCCGCATACAAAACGCTTACTCAATGGCGCACGTATCATGCGTATCGCCCATGATTACACCGAAGATGATATTAACACCGCCATCGTCGAGACAATTGCTCGCAATCAGCACGAATCCTGCTACATTCGTCCGGTTATTTTTCGTGGGGCGGGCGCGCTCGGGCTTGAAGGGCGCGAGCGGACAGCGGTCGAAGTCGTGATCTTCACGATGGAATGGGGCGCTTATCTCGGCAATGAAGCGCTCGAAAAAGGGGTCGATGTACAGGTGAGTTCCTGGCGGCGTATGGCACCGGATACGCATCCGGCGCTGGTGAAAGCCGGCGGCAACTACGTCAACAGCCAATTCGTCAGTATGGAAGCGCACGATAACGGCTTCAGCGAAGGCATTGCGCTGGACATCAACGGCACCGTTAGCGAAGGCGCGGGCGAGAATTTGTTCTTAGTCCTCGATGGCGTCGTCTACACGCCCGGCAATTGGTCGTCGATTTTGATGGGCATCACGCGCGATAGCGTGCTGACCTTGCTCCGCGATATGGGCTACGAGATTCGCTTCCAACCGATTGCACGCGAAATGCTGTACATGGCAGATGAATTATTCTTCACGGGTACAGCCGCCGAAATCACGCCGATTCGCTCGGTCGATCGTCTTGAAGTCGGCACAGGTACACGCGGTGAAGTCACCCGTCAAGTGCAGGAGGCCTTCTTCGCGATCACGTCCGGCAAAGCGGCTGACCGTCATGGTTGGCTCACACACGTCAAACAGAAAGCATAGGCTAGTTGAGGTGACTTTGATGCAACTTACAGGCGCTCAAATTATTATGGAATGTCTGCTTCGCGAAGAAGTGGACGTGATGTTCGGGTATCCGGGTGGGGCGATTCTGCCGACCTACGATGCCATGACGCAGTATCCGCAAATTCGTCACGTTCTCGTCCGGCATGAGCAAGGTGCATCGCATATGGCTGATGGCTACGCTCGCGCAACGGGGCGGGTGGGCGTGTGCATTGCGACCAGTGGCCCCGGTGCGACCAATCTCATCACCGGTCTGGCAACGGCAATGATGGACTCGTCACCGATGGTCGCTATCACCGGACAGGTGCCGATTGCCGCGATCGGGTCGGATGCTTTTCAAGAAACGGATGTCACCGGCGCGACCCTGCCCGTGACCAAGCACAATTATCTGGTGACGGATGTCGAAGAATTGGCATACATCATCAAAGAAGCCTTCTATATCGCGCGCTCCGGTCGTCCTGGCCCCGTCCTGATCGACGTGCCTAAGGATGTGCAGAAAGCGATGACCGAATTCATCTACCCTGAACAGGAGATTCGTCTGCCGGGCTATATTCCGCCAGCATCCGCAACAGAAGATCAAGTCAGCGTGGCGATCAAACTCATCGAAGAAGCCGAACGCCCGATCATCCTCGCCGGACATGGCATCGTCATCAGCGGTGCGAATGCCGAAGTTCAGGAACTCGCCGAAAAGTGCCAGATTCCCATCGCACAGACGTTGCTCGGCAAAGGTTGCGTGCCAGAAGAACATCCGATGGTGATGGGCTGGATGGGGATGCACGGTGATGCCGCTGTCAACCACGCAATCCAAGAAGCTGATCTGCTGATTGCGCTGGGGATGCGCTTTGATGATCGCGTGACGGGTAACCTGAAAACTTACGCCCCGAACGCTAAGAAAATCCATATCGACATTGATCCTTCTGAACTGAATAAGAACGTGCGCGTTGATGTGGCGATTGCCGGTGACCTGAAAACCGTCCTACGCCAGTGGCAACCGCACCTACCGCAAAAATCACATGGCGATTGGATTAAGTGGATTCGTGATTGGCACGAAGATGCCGACGAACGCG
Source organism: Anaerolineae bacterium (assembly GCA_034437755.1). Classification (GTDB taxonomy): domain Bacteria; phylum Chloroflexota; class Anaerolineae; order Aggregatilineales; family Phototrophicaceae; genus JAUZRW01. The sequence goes on from DAOTTV010000180.1 coordinate 12,018, forward strand.
ACATCCTCAAGCATGATTCCAACGTCAAACTATTGACCGCGCAAGTCATCAACGATCTATGGAGCTTTACGGGTGGCGAAGCCCTGACCGTGACCGATGTCGGTCAGCATCAGATGTTAGAGGCACAATACTACCCCCATCAGCGCCCATCAACAATGCTCACGAGTGGCGGCTTGGGGACGATGGGCTTCGGCATGCCGGCCGCTATCGGCGCGAAGTTCGGGATGCCGGATGAAGAAGTCTGGGCGATCGTCGGTGATGGCGGCTTCCAGATGACTTTATGCGAATTGGCAACCGCCCGTCAGGAAAATATCAACGTCAACATTGCGATCATCAACAATAACTTCCTTGGCATGGTGCGCCAATGGCAAGAGCTATTCTACGATAAGCGTTACCAAGCCACGCCGATGGTCACGCCGGATTTCTGCAAATTAGCGGAAGCCTACGGTATTCCGGCGATGCGCGTCACATCGCGCGATCAGATCGAAGCGTCAGTCGCGTTTGCGCGCGAACATGATGGGCCGGTACTGATCGAGTATATGGTCGAGAAAGAAGAGATGGTCTACCCAATGGTGCCCGCAGGTGCCACACTCAACGATATGAAACGTCGCCCCAAACCCGGAGAGGTAACAGCATCATGACCCACGAACAAACATTACCCGGCAAAATCACACTGGTGGCACTGGTCGAGAACAAGCCCGGCGTTCTCAATCGTGTCGTGAGCCTCTTTCGCCGGCGTGCTTTCAATGTCGATAGTTTGACAGTGGGACGCACGCACAAGGAACACGTCTCGCGCATGACGATCGTTGTCGATCAATCGCGCATGAATCCCTACATCATCGCGGCGAACTTGTACAAGCTGGTAAACGTGATTGACGTGCAAATCCTGAATAATGTGCCGCACGTCAGCCGCGATCTCGTGCTGGTCAAAGTGCGCGTGGATGGTGCGGAACGCTCAAACGGTGTGACGAGCATCTGTGAACGCTATCCGGCGAAAATCATCGACATCGGGCCAGAAGTCGCCATCATCGAAATGTCGGGCACAGAAGATCTCGTCGAACAGTTCATCGAAGCGCTCAAACCCTTTGATATTCTGGAATTGGTGCGGACGGGCTTGGTCTCGATGAAGCGCGGCACGCGCATCCAAGATACCGAATATGAACCGATATATAAGAAGAACGGCATCCATAAGAACGCTGTTTAATCCATCCTGTGCGGGGGCATGTTTGCTCCTGCGCGCTACGACACAGCTGGCTAACATTAATCATCATACAAACAGATAAGAGGGACGCATGGCAACACTTTACTACGACAAAGACGCAGACTTAGCAACCTTAGACGGTAAGACAATCGCGGTCATCGGCTACGGCAGTCAAGGGCACGCACACGCGCTCAACGCACATGATAACGGCGTGCACGTCGTGATCGGCTTGCACGAAGGTAGCCGCAGTAAAGCTAAGGCAGAAGCGGACGGTCTGGACGTTTATACGGTGGCAGAGGCGACGGCTAAGGGCGATATTGTGATGGTGTTGATCCCTGATACCAAGCAACCGGAGGTTTATAAAGAGCAGATTGAACCCAACTTACGGGCGGGGGCAATGCTGATGTTCGCTCACGGGTTCAACATTCACTTCAAGTCGATCGTGCCGCCGGATAACGTCGATGTGGCGATGGTCGCACCGAAAGCGCCCGGCCATCGCGTGCGCGAGATCTTCACCGAAGGTGCCGGTACGCCGGGGCTGGTCGCTGTAGAACAGGATGCCACCGGCGAAGCTCAGGCGAAAGCCCTCGCTTACGCTAAGGCGATCGGTTGTACCCGTGCCGGCGTGATCGAAACAACATTCAAAGAAGAGACGGAAACCGATCTCTTCGGCGAGCAAGTGATCCTCTGTGGTGGTGTCACCGCCCTGATTCGTGCCGGTTTCGAGACACTGGTGAAAGCCGGCTATCAACCCGAAGTCGCGTACTTTGAATGTATGCACGAACTGAAGCTGATCGTCGATCTCCTCTACGAAGGTGGCTTGAGCTATATGTGGTATAGCGTCAGCAACACGGCAGAGCAGGGCGGCTATGTCGTTGGCGATCAATTTGAAGAATCGCTGAAAGAAGAGATGGCGGGTGTTCTCAATCGGATTCAGAATGGCGAATTCGCCAAAGATTGGATCGACGAGAATCAAAAGGGCTTACCGCAGTTCCGCGCGCGTCGCCAAAAAGAACACGACCTGATGATTGAACAAGTTGGCGCTGACCTGCGCGAGATGATGCCCTTCTTGAATGCGAAGCGCGTGAAGCAAGAAGCCTAATCCAGCCCACGAAACCGAGGAGTAGACGACGCGATGCCTGATGATGTCGCTAGTGTAGGCGCGAAGGGGGGTGATGGCGATGGAAGCTGACCTTAGCGATCTTACAACCCGATCCTCAACATCACCCAACTTATTATCTGAAAGGATATGACAATATGGCTACACGCACATACGACGAAAACACAGTAATTATCTTCGATACGACTCTGCGCGATGGCGAGCAGAGTCCCGGCGCGACACTATCAAGTGCCGAGAAGCTAGAAATCGCCCGTCAACTCTCGCGCCTTGGCGTTGATGTCATCGAAGCGGGCTTTCCGGCGGCATCGCCCGACGATTTGCAGGCTGTCCAGCGCATCGCGCAGGAAGTCGGTATCGAGGGCGGCCCCACCATTTGTGGTTTGGCGCGCGCTGTCGAAAGCGACATTCGTACAGCGTGGGCCGGTGTGAAAGACGCGGCAAAACCGCGCATTCATACCTTCCTCGGCACCTCGCCATCACATCTCAAGATGGTCAAGCTGACGCAGGAAGACGCGCTCGAGCGCATCCGCAGTGCGGTGACACTCGCCAAGAGCCTGTGCGATGATGTCGAGTTCAGCCCGATGGATGCTGGTCGTACAGATATGGAATTCCTGATCCAAGCCTGTGCGGTCGCGGTCGAATGTGGGGCGACCACGCTCAACATCCCCGATACTGTCGGTTATGTGACCCCGAAAGAATGGGGTGATAAGCTCGAAATGCTGATCAACGAAACGCCCGGTGCGGGCAAAGATAGCGGGGTCATCTGGTCGGTTCACTGTCATAACGATCTCGGCATGGCGACCGCAAACACGCTCGCCGGTGTCGAAGTCGGGGTGCGTCAGGTCGAGGTGACGATTAACGGTATCGGCGAACGCGCTGGCAATACCAGCCTCGAAGAAGTGGTGATGGCTCTGCACACCCGTAAAAGCGCCTATGACCTGCGAACGAACATCGACACGCAACAAATCATGAAGACGAGCCGCATGGTGAGCAATTACATGGGGATGCCCGTACAAGCCAATAAAGCGATTGTCGGTGCAAATGCCTTCGCCCATGAGTCCGGCATCCACCAAGATGGTGTGCTGAAGAACGCCGAGACCTTCGAGATCATGACTCCTGAGAGCGTCGGGCTGGCGGAGAGTCGCCTCGTACTCGGGAAGCACAGCGGTCGCCATGCGCTCCGTATTCGGCTCCAAGAACTGGGCTATAAAGTCGAAGGCGATGCGCTCAATCAAGTCTTCACCCGCTTTAAAGTGCTAGCGGATGCCAAGAAAAACGTGACCGATGCTGACCTCGAAGCCCTTATCGCGGATGAATTCCACAAACCGGAAGAATACTTCAAGCTAGGGGATGTACAGGTTGCCTGTGGCACAATGGGGATGCCGACGGCTACGGTGCGCCTCATCACGCCGGATGACGAAGAAGTGATACAGGCGGCGGTGGGTACCGGCCCGGTCGATGCGGCATATCGTGCTGTAGATGCCGTTGTGCAAGCGTCCAATATCCTGATCGAATATAGCGTCCACAGTGTCACCGAAGGGATCGATGCGCTAGGCGAAGTGACGGTGCGTATCCAATCGCCCGATGGCTCGCGCACGTTTGGCGGCTATGGTGCCGATACGGACATCATCGTGTCGAGCGTGAAAGCCTACATGGGCGCGCTGAACCGCATGATTGCGGCGATAGGGTATGGCGATCACGTAAAACCCGAAGGCACAGCATCGACAATCAACGTCACTGCTGGCGAATAAACTTAGACATTTACAATGTTATGCGTAGGGGGATGTTATCACATCCCTACCGCGCAAAACTCACGATAATCAACAAACAAGCAACACAATCAAGAGGAAACTACTAACATGACACAAGCGCGTACACTCTTTGAAAAAGTGTGGGACAACCACGTCATCAAACCGCAGACTGCTAGCACCCCGGCGGTGCTGTATATTGATTTGCATCTCGTGCATGAGGTGACATCGCCGCAAGCTTTCACCATGTTGCGCCAGCGCGGTCTTAAGGTGCGCCGCCCCCAGCAAACACTGGGCACGATGGATCACAGCACGCCGACCACCCCGCGCAACCCGATGGGCATCATTCCGGTGATCGACAATCAGGCGGTCAAGCAACTTGACCAATTCACCAAAAATTGCGAAGACTTTGGCATTCGTATGTTCTCGCTTGGTACAGAAAATCAAGGTATCGTCCATGTGATCGGGCCGGAACAGGGCATCACCCAACCCGGCATGACGATCGTCTGCGGCGATAGCCACACCAGCACGCACGGCGCGTTCGGGGCGCTCGGCTTCGGCATTGGCACCAGCGAGGTCGGGCATGTGCTGGCGACACAGACATTATTACAGTACAAGCCAAAAACAATGGCTGTGCGCGTTGATGGTACGCTGGGCGATGGCATTGTCGCGAAAGACATTATCCTCGGTATTCTGGCGAAAATCGGTGTCGGCGGCGGCACGGGTCACGTCTTTGAGTATATGGGATCAGCGATTCGTCGTTTGAGTATGGATGGTCGCATGACGATCTGCAACATGAGCATCGAAGGCGGTGCGCGGGCGGGGATGGTCGCGCCGGATGAAACGACGTTCGACTACGTTTATGGTCGTCCGCACGCGCCCAAAGGCGACGCATGGGAAAAAGCCGTCGCTGAATGGCGCAAGCTCCCGAGCGACGAAGGCGCGGTTTACGATGCTGAGGTGACGCTCAATGCTGATGAACTGGTGCCGATGATCACTTATGGCACGAATCCCGGCATGGGCATGCCCATCAACGGTCGCGTTCCTGATCCGATGGATTTCGCCGTCAACGAACGCTCATCCATTGACAAGTCTCTGCAATATATGGGACTGCAACCCGGACAGCCTTTACTCGGTAAGCAAATCGACGTAGTGTTTTTGGGCAGTTGCACCAATTCGCGCATCAGTGACTTGCGTATGGCGGCGAAAATGATCGACGGTCGCAAGGTTGCCGATGGTGTGCGGATGATGGTCGTCCCCGGTAGCCAACAGGTGAAAACGCAAGCCGAAGCCGAAGGGCTGGACGAGGTATTCAAGCAAGCCGGCGCAGAATGGCGCGAAGCCGGATGCAGTATGTGTATCGCGATGAATGGCGACCAACTCGCGCCGGGGCAGTATGCCGTCAGCACCAGTAACCGCAATTTCGAGGGTCGTCAGGGCAAGGGCGGACGCACATTCTTAGCTAGCCCGCTGACTGCTGTCGCCGCCGCCGTGAATGGTCACATCAGCGACCCGCGTGAAATGTTCGTGCCGGAAATGGCGTAAGTGAGGAGAGAGGCTACATCATGGAAAAATTCAATCAATTTAGCGGTCAAATCGCACCTTTACCGATCAACGACATCGACACCGATCAGATTATTCCGGCGCGATTCTTGAAAACCACCGATAAGACTGGTCTCGGTCAGCAAGCATTTTTCGATTGGCGTTACAAAGATGATGGCACGCCGAATCCTGACTTCGTGCTGAATCAACCCCAATATCAGGATGCAACGATTCTCATCGCGGGGAATAACTTCGGCTGTGGTAGTTCGCGTGAACATGCACCATGGGCATTGATAGGCATGGGTTTGAAAGCCGTCGTCAGCACCGAATTTGCCGATATTTTCCGCAATAACGCGCTGAAAAATGGCTTGCTCCCTGTGATTGTCGATGAGGAGACCCAGCAACAACTCGTCAGCCTTGCCGAAGAAGACCCGACGACGCAGGTCAGCATCAACTTAGAGGCGCAGACGCTTGAACTGCCCGACGGGCGTAAGGTCGAATTTCCGATTGATGCCTTCAGTAAATATTGCTTGCTCAACGGAGTCGACCAACTCGGCTATTTACTCGGCTTAGAAGATGAGGTCATCGAATACGAGCAGGCTCATCCTCAGCGCGTGAATACGGCAGTGACGACGTAAATGCTTATCATGCATGGGGCATGGCGGGGCTGATGTACCCCCCATGCGACCGGCATCCCTCATCATACTGTAAACCTCAGGCGCGTTGTGCGTCTGCTCACTAAGGAGAGAACATGACACAAGTCGCAATCTACGATACAACCCTCCGTGATGGCACACAACGCGAAGGCATTTCGCTCTCGGTTGCCGATAAGCTGAGAATTACCCGCTTACTCGATGAAATGGGCGTCGCTTATGTCGAAGGTGGTTGGCCCGGTAGCAACCCCAAAGATGCCGAGTTCTTCGCACAGGCGCAATCGCTCACATTACGCCATGCGCGCATCGCCGCGTTCGGGTCAACGTGCCGCAAAGAAACCGACCCCGCCGCTGATGCCAATATCAAAGCTCTCGTCGATGCACACACACCAGTCGTGACTGTCGTCGGCAAAACGTCGATGTTGCATGTGACCGATGTCCTACAAACGACCCCACAAGAGAATCTGCGGATGATTCGCGCGAGCCTCGCTTATCTCAAGTCACTGGGCAAAGAGGTGATTTACGACGCAGAACACTTCTTCGATGGCGCGAAACTGGATATGGAATACGCCTTCGATACGCTCAAAGCAGCCGTTGACGGTGGTGCGGATTGCATCGTGTTGTGTGATACCAACGGCGGATCAATGCCTTGGGAAATCACCGATTACGTGTATCAGGCGCAGGCTTTGTTCCCAGATGTGCCAATTGGCATCCATACGCACAACGATGGCGAGATGGCAGTTGCGAATTCGCTAGCGGCTGTTAAAGCGGGTGCCGTTCATGTGCAAGGGACGATCAACGGGTATGGTGAACGCTGTGGCAATGCCAACCTGTGCAGTATCATCCCCGACTTGACGCTGAAAATGAATGTATCATGCTTGCCAGATGACGGATCACTGCGCCATCTGACGCACATCTCGCGCACAGTTGCCGAAATCGCAAACCTCGCGCCGGATAGCCATCTCGCATATGTTGGTAAGAGCGCCTTCGCGCACAAGGGCGGTATTCATGTCGCGGCGATTCGGCGCAATGTCGATAGCTATCAACATATTGACCCGCAACTCGTCGGCAATCAGATGCGGATTCTCGTATCGGATCTATCAGGGCGTGGCAATGTCCTCAGCAAAGCCGAAGAGTTGGGCTTAGATGTGAGCAAAGCCGAAGCACGTCAGGTGCTGGAAGAGATCAAGAATTTGGAGCATGAGGGCTACGTCTTTGAAGGGGCTGAGGCATCGATTGCCATTCGCTTGCATCGGGCGAAAGATAATTACAAGCCTATCTTCCAACTGGTTGATTTCACGACAATTGTCGAAGATCGACGCGGGCGTGGCCCGATTGCCGAGGCGATGGTTAAACTAGATGTAAACGGCGACATCGTACACACCGCCGCCGAAGGTAACGGCCCCGTCAACGCGCTGGATATGGCCTTACGCAAAGCCCTGATGCCCTACTACTCGCAGATTGCTGACTTCCAACTGGTTGATTATAAAGTGCGTATCCTCGATAGCGAACATGCCACCGCCGCCACCACCCGCGTACTCATCGACACGCAAATGGGCGCGAAACGCTGGTCAACCGTTGGCGCGGGGACGAACATCATTCGCGCGAGTTGGTTGGCTCTGGTCGATAGTGTCGAATACGGACTCAGCGTCGTCCTCGAAGAAGATGACGAAACTCAACTCGCCGTTGGAGACTGATAGTATGCCACTCAACAAAGTTAACATAGCCGAAAAATATGCGACATTCGGCGATCACTGGCAACCGAAAGCCAGCCTGCATAAATTTAACGTTTGATACAGTGTGCAGGAGCGTTTACCCCTCCTAGTTTGGCGTAGGAGATCGCGAGGTGAAGTTACATACAGGCTCTTGCACCCCACCACGAAAGAAGATGGATTACCATGAAAGCAAAAATTGCGACCTTATCCGGCGATGGTATCGGGCCGGAAGTGATGGAACAAGCTCTGCGCGTGCTAGCGGTCATCGGCACGACCTACGAGCATCAATTTGAGACCGAAGAAGCCTTGATTGGCGGTATCGCCATCGACGAGACCGGAAGCGCTCTCCCCGACGAAACGATTGCAGTCTGCGAGAGCGCCGACGCGATCCTGCTGGCGGCGGTCGGTGGCTACAAATGGGATAACCCTGATGCCCCTGTTCGCCCTGAGCAGGGCTTGCTGAAGATACGCCAGCACTTCGGTTTATTCGCCAATCTGCGTCCAGTCAAAATCTATCCGGCACTGGCAGAATTCGTACCTTTACGTGCGGATCTGCTGGAAGGCGTGGATATTCTCTTCGTGCGTGAACTCACCGGCGGTATCTACTTCGGTGACCGGCAAGAGATGGGCGCTAACGATACCGCATACGACACGATGCAATATAGTCGTGACGAAGTGGCGCGGGTGGCGCATGTGGCATTCCGTGCGGCACAGGGACGACGGGGCAAGCTGACATCGGTCGATAAGGCGAATGTGCTGGCGGCGATGCGTCTGTGGCGCAGTACAGTGGTGCAAGTCCACGATGATTACGACGATGTCGCGCTTGAGCATTTGCTGGTCGATGCCTGTACGATGCACTTGTTAACGCGTCCGGCAGATTTTGATGTGGTGCTGGCTGGGAATATGTTCGGTGATATTCTCAGCGACGAGGCATCGGTATTAGCGGGGTCACTAGGGATGTTACCATCGGCATCGCTGGCAGAGGATAACTTCGGGCTGTATGAACCCGTTCACGGGAGCGCACCCGACATCGCCGGACAGGGCAAAGCCAACCCGATTGGCATGTTGATGAGTCTGGCGATGTTGCTCCGCTATAGCTTGCGCCTAGAGACCGAAGCTCAAGCGATTGAAGCGGCGATCGACGCGGTGCTGGCGGATGGTGCGCGCACGAGCGACATCGCTGGGGATAGCACGGCGATCAGTACACAGGCATTCACAGATGCCGTGATTGCCAAAATTCAACCGTGATCGCCATCGACGAGCGGCGCAGACAATGTGAACGTGCGCCGTTGGTTCAATCCTCGGTCACGATGTCGGTGGCATCTGGCGATGGTGTGTTGCCATCATCGTTGTTATAACGCCTGTTGAACTCGTGCATGGCAAGCGCCGACATCAGGTACATCAAGCGGCGACTCCCGATTGTCATCGTCTCCCACGTCATCGCGCGCAGGCAAGTCAACGCGAGCGAGATGTAATACTCTTGCCACTTGGCATCACGGCGCAGAGATCGCTCGGCAATCTGGCGCAGGGCGATCACCGCCTGTAGTGCATTTTCCATGTCAGGCGGGGCAATCAACCGCCGATCATCGATGTTGAGCGCTGTCAGGTATTTCAGCAGGTTGCGCGCGCTCGCCCATGAGTCATCATCGCCCAATGGGGCAATCACTTCGCTGAGGATGCTGACTTCTAGATTTGCCCAATCAAAGAGTGTATGTCCGTCGCGGGTGCGCGCAAAATCGATCAACAGTGCGCTTTCGCTGGGGCCGATCAGGATATTCCCCAGATGCAAATCGCCATGAATCGTACTCATCAAGCCTTCTACCGGAATATCTAACAATTCCTGATAGGACTTTACGGGATTTGGTAGTAGAATATTGTTAACGGATATACGCTCAGTGCCTATTTCAAAATCTGGCTCTAACGCTAGCAGAGCCATCATCAACTGCTCATCGCGAGTTTGCCACACTTGCCCGATGATGCGCTCGACCACTTCGCCGCGGTAGAACGTGCTTCTCTCGAAGTCGATGCCGCGCACTTCGATCTGGTAGGCGCTCGTCGTGTTCGACCCTTGGCTAATCCCGAGGCGGATGCTCTGCTTATCATGCTCCACGCGGTAGACCGTGAAATTCTCGACGACGACATGATCGCCATATTCAAGCTCGTTGATCTTACTGCGCTTGACGGGCACTCGCAGGACGTGTGTGCCTTCGGGTGGTTTCTCGTGGCTTGTCAATTGTAGGGTGAGGATCGGCGGTAAGAGCCAATCGTATTCCTGCCAAACGTTGAAGCGAAACGGGCGCGTCTGCTTCCACCAGTTATCGCCGAACTCGCGATACAGGTGTTGATGTAACCAGCGACCGAGCTTCTCGCCAGTCCATTTTTTGACCAGCGCCCGCATATCACTCGGTTGCCCGTCATCCGCCGTCAGGAAGGTGTATTTCAACGCGGCGAGATCGGATGTATCCGGCGCAACCGGACGATCTTCGAGGCGGGCGGTCAGCGGCGGCAGTGTGCCACGCACGTAATGCTCGTAGCGTTGTGCTTCGTCTAAAATATCATCGGTACGCCCAATTTTGACGACGACCATCGCTTGCTCGCGCCGATCAATGCTGAAGGGTGTGACTACCAGCAAATCCGCACCAGCATATCCGCCCGTGAGTTGTGTCTCAACCCGTATACGTGAGTAACCGTAAAACATCTTACGCAGGATGAATAACTTATCGGGGGCGAGTTCTTGATGAAAATCTTTCCCCATATCAATGCGGACGAAGGATTGTGTGGATGCCCGAATCGCCTTCTTGCTGATGGCTGCATCGCGTAACTCGGCTAAATCTAGCCCCAGTAGCGAGAGTACGTGACTCGGGATACTGTCGCTTTCTTCGAGGATAGCCACCAGCAAATCGCGCTCTTGAATGGTGCCGCGCCCTTGCTCGCGTGCGATTTCCTGTGCGAGCGAAATCACCAGTTCAAGGCGGGGCGAATTAGGCACGCCGGCCCATAGGCGATGCCGACTGCCTTTGCCCGCCCGCCGGCGCACTGCGTCAATTACGTATTCTGCTGAATAGCCATAATCGGATAAGATGCTACTAGCAAGCCCACTCTTAATCTCAAGCAGGGCGATGAAAATATGCTCCACACCGAGGAAGTAATGCCGCATCCGGTGTGATTCTTGTCGTGCGTTAATCAGGATGTCTTTAAATGGAATGAGCGCCATAAGTCTCGCTTAAGCTTGTATTCGTAGCCATGTGCGCCCGACGCGGAATAACTCGCCGGGTTGTATGGGTATGATACCGCTAACCTTGTGATCTTCAAACATGTTATCGGCATTTTCGGTGAAGGTGCCGTTGGTGCTCTTGTTATCTTCCAACCACCAACGATCATCTTTCCAGAAGAGCCGTGCGTGATGGCGCGAGATAAACGTATCCCGCTTGAGGCATAGATCGTTATTTTCTTTGCGTCCGATGCTGATAACCCACTGGTCATCCAAGATGCGACCATCGCTCCGTGCTTTAAAGCGATATTCTGTGCCGTCATCGACCCCGCTCATCACTATGATCGTCACCGCTTCGATCAACACCAGTCACCCCTCTTTGTTATTGCTAGTCATATCATCACACCAACATCTCGATTATACCGTTATTTTATGCAAGACTCAATTTAGGGATGGATGCTAGTTTAACAATCGCTATGTATTTCCCACGAAAGCTGTATTTTGGCATATGATTATAGATCTACGATTTTCGGCTTATGCAAATTACCCGTTACTGAGGGTAACTTGTGTAATATTTTACCTCGTCTATGCTTCTATAGTTTGAGGACTATTATAACTAGGAGACACTCATCTATGAGCGATAAGAAAGTTCGCGTAGCCATCATCGGCGTGGGGAATTGTGCCTCGTCATTGGTGCAAGGTGTTGAGTATTACAAGAACGCCAGTCACGATGATGTGATTCCCGGCGTGATGCACGCTGTCTTGGGCAGTTATCATATCGGTGATATCGAATTCAGTGCCGCCATTGATATCGATCAAGACAAAGTCGGTCAGGATCTTAGTCAGGCGATCTGGGCGGGGCAAAATAACACCATCAAGTTTGCGGACGTGCCCTTCAAGAGTGTGCCCGTCGCCCGCGGGATGACGCACGACGGCTTAGGCCCGTATCTACAAGAGAAAATTACCAAAGCCCCCGGCTCGACCGCCAACATCACCGAACTGCTGAAAGAGACCAAGACCGATGTCGTCGTCAATTACCTGCCCGTCGGCAGTGAGCAGGCGACCAAGTGGTATGTTGAGCAAGTGCTGAATGCGGGCTGTGCCTTCGTCAACGCGATTCCGGTGTTCATCGCGCGTGAAAAATACTGGCAGGGTCGCTTTGAAGAGCGCGGTTTGCCCGTCATCGGCGATGACATCAAAAGCCAGGTCGGCGCGACAATCGTACACCGCGTGCTGACCAATCTATTCGTTGATCGCGGGGTAAAGCTGGAACGCACGAGCCAACTCAACGTCGGCGGCAATATGGATTTCTACAACATGCTTGATCGTAGCCGCCTTGAGAGCAAGAAAATCAGCAAGACGAATTCCGTCACCAGTCAATTGCCCTACGAGGTCGATAAAGATAACGTGTACATCGGGCCGAGCGATTATGTGCCGTGGCTCACTGATCGTAAATGGGCGCATATCCGCTTAGAAGGCAAGAGTTTCGGTGATGTGCCGCTGAATATCGAACTTAAGTTGGAAGTGTGGGATAGCCCCAATAGCGCCGGTGTCATCATCGACGCGGTACGCACAGCAAAAATCGCGCTCGATCGTGGGTTAAGCGGCGCAATCGAAGCGCCGAGTAGCTACTTCTTCAAGTCGCCGCCGATCCAACCCAATGATAACATCGCCCGTGAGATGCTAGAAGCATTCATCGCAGGTGAGGCTTACGAGTGGATGGGGCAAAATCGCGCGGCAGGCACCGGCGCACATACAACATAACCGTGAAGGAACGACGAAAGACTCGTCAGACTCATACGTACAGCAACCTGTAAGGGCGACCTATAGTGCGCCCGTTATGCTACGGGTTCGCTGTAGCAAACCCTTACGGCACAGCTTGTATGTCAACAAGAGTGGCGCATATGAAAAGATATGTCATGACAACTTGTTCGTAGACCCACCGTGAATTCCTGCTTGTCAATGCCTGTTGTCCGTGTTATAGTTTTAAACAATTAACAAGAAAATAGGCAATATCAACCTTTATCCAGAGCGAGCGAGAGAACGGCTCTTTGACCTCGCGGCAACCCCCCTAGCGGGAAGGTGCCAACTCCGACAGATGGATCTTTCTGGCAGATGAGGGTAAACAGATGCGCTTTTGCGTATCTTGGCGCCGTACTCAAAAGCGATTTGCTCACAGAGACGACGACCATAGCCCGAATTTGTCGCCATCGATTTACAGACAATTTTGGGCTTTTTGAGTCCGCCGAATCGAAGGAGACAAATCACCATGACGCACCAAAATAACACCCAGCAAAATTATACCGGTGACAGCACTCGCGCTGTCCACGATGGTGTAAAACGCACCAAAGCACACCACTCACTCACAACGCCGATTGTACAGGCGGCCACCTACACGTTCGAGAACACGGCTGATCTCTGTAACTTCATGGAAGCGAAAACATGGGGCGATGGCGCACACGGTCGCGAAGAATACGGACGCTATGGCAACCCGACTGTGATGGCAGTCGAGGAGCGCCTGGCACAGCTAGAAGGTGCAGAGGATGCCGCGCTTTTCTCATCAGGCATGGCGGCGATTACGAATCTGCTCCTGACTGTCCTCAAGTCCGGTCAGCATGTGGTGATGACCAATGATGTCTATCGCCGCACGCGCCAATTTTGCCTGACGACGCTCGCTAAGTTCGGCATCGAGACCAGTGTCGTGCCAGTCGGTGACTATGACGCGCTCGAAGCGGCCGTCATCAAAGGCAAGACACGCTTCATCATCAGCGAGACACCAACCAACCCTTACTTGCGCGTCGCCGATTTAGAGCGCATTCGCCAGATCGCCAAAGCTAATCGCTGTCTGACGATGATCGACACGACATTCGCCACGCCGATTAATCTGCGTCCACTAGCGTGGGGGATCGATTTTGTGGTACACAGTGCCACCAAGTATCTTGGCGGGCACAATGACTTGCTCGCGGGCGTGATTTGCGGTGGCGCGGCGCGCATCAAAGCGCTCAAGGACGCACGTGGGGTCTTCGGTCAGGTCCTTGATCCCAACTCGGCATATCTGCTGGAGCGCGGCATCAAGACGCTCGGCTTGCGCGTACAGCAACAGAACGCCACCGCGCTGGCAGTCGCGCGTTATCTCGAACAGCATCCCAAGATCGACCGCGTGTACTATCCTGCGCTGGAGTCCCATCCCGATCATGAGATTGCCACCCACCAAATGACAGGCTTCGGCGGTGTTGTCAGCTTTGAAGTCGCGGGTGATTTACAGGCTACAGGCGATTTCATTGATCGCATGACGATTCCATACATCGCGCCTAGCCTCGGTGGGGTCGAGAGCTTGATTGAGATGCCCGCCCTGATGAGCTTCTACGAGAAGACAACACAGGAACGACTCGCGTTAGGCATCAAGGATAATCTGGTGCGCTTTGCCATCGGCATTGAAGATGCAGATGACATCATCGCTGATCTTGAGCAGGCACTTGCTGGTATCCCTGAGCGTGAACTGAGCGACATCTGGGAGATTCGCTTCCGCCTCTAAATAGCATATCCTGTCTGCGCTCCGGCGTGATTCCGTCGGGGCGTTTGGTTCGTAGGCGATCACTCAGGTTCTTCCAAGCTACATTCGCTACACTAAGCGCGATGTTGAACAGAAAGGATCGAAGGCTTGAACTGGGGATACGTCTTAACCGTCGCAGTCAGTATTGGCTTGTTGTTCATCTTATCTCAGCGGGTTGTCCAGCGTCATCAGAAGGCAATGCGCCGTTTTACATACTTTGTGATGTTGTTGCTCCTGTATCGTCAAAATTTCGTATGGGAGAACCTCACCGGCTTCGCTGTCGGCAGTGGGATAGCTTTCTTGTTCTGGTTATTGATCGGGCGTTATAATAAAGTCGGCGATGACGATGAAGAGAGCATCAAAGTATATGGCATGGATGATTGACCGACGGAACGAGGGTAGAGCGCATCTACCCTCATTAATTGTCGGTGTTTGTTGGCTAGTCGATGACGCTGATCGGGATTACATCCGAATCCTGTAACATCAACACGCTAAGGCGCGCGGCGACGTTCTGTGCGATGGTCATAAATGCCTTCCCGGCTTCGCTATCTGGCTCTGATGCCACGATCGGACGACCATAATCCCCGCCCTGACGAATGTTAGCATTCAACGGGACGCGACCGAGGAAGGGTGTATCTTTATCTTTTGCGAATTGCTCGCCCCCACCTGTACCGAAGAAATCACCTGACATATTTTCAACCACGCCGATGATCGGTACATCCAGTTGATCGAACATCGCGGCGGCGCGTAGCGCATCACTGACGGCGACCGATTGCGGTTGGGTGACGATCACGCCACCGGCAAGCGGGAATTGCTGTGCCAGCGACAGGGGCGCATCACCCGTGCCCGGTGGTAGATCGACGATCATGTAATCTAGTTGATCCCAGTGTACATCAACGAAGAATTGTTTGATTGCGCTATGGAGCATCGGCCCACGCATAATCATGGGTTTATCGGGGGCGATCAAGAAACCCGTGCTGATTAACTGCACGCCGTAGACTTCTAGCGGCACCATCTTATCGTTGACGACCTTCGGACGACCGGAGGCTAAGCCCATCATTTGCGGCACGTTCGGGTTCAGGATGTCTGCATCCACCAGACCGACTTTCGCGCCCATCTCTGCCAGTGCAACGGCGAGATTAGTGGCAACGGTTGTCTTACCAACGCCGCCCTTACCGCTGGATACCGCGATGATGCTCTTCATCTGTGCGTTGAATTGCTTCATGATGCGGTTGTCGGTCGGCACTTGCGAGTCCCAGCCGATCTGTAATTGATCGATGCCATCGACTTTGCCGATCACCGCGTCGTTACAGCGTTCGATGAACACATCCTTCAACGGGCAAGCGGGTGTCGTCAGCACGATGGTGAAGCGGGCGACTCCGTCCTCAATTGTTAGATCGCGTACCATATCTAGCGTCACAATATCTTGATGCAGTTCCGGCTCAATGACCGTACTCAGCGCATCCATCACTTTTTGTTCTAAATTACTCATATGTTCCCTCGTATAACAGCCTAATGCTTAATATCTGCCTAATTATTATAACGTCTATCTTCAAAATTCGGCAGTTCGATTTATATGTATCATCCCTCACTTATTTTCACCTTACTTGCGCGTGGGCGATAGTGCCATTTTCTTGACGTGTTTCCAGTAGCGCGAGAAGCGCTTTAAGTCGATGTGTCCGTCATAATCCACGAATTCATCGCCTCTGACGACGCTCAGCTTAGCATCTTCTGGCATCTGACGCGCGATTTGCTGGCAAATCAGGCGGTGGCGGGGGCTAGGGCTTGCTGGTGTGATGATGCGGTCGGCATCGTGCTCATGGGCAAATTTGGCGACTTCTTCGGTAACGTCGCCCTTGCGAATGACAACCGGTAATTCTAGCAGGCATTCATAGATGAAAACAATCCGTTTGAAGCTGATCTGCCACTCGTTCAGCAAGGCTTCATCCCACACAAAAATTGCTGGCAGGTCGCCGTATTTGGTCAATGCTGGTTGATGCGGGTTCAGGTTATCGGCGTGGATCCATGCTACTCGTTTTTCGCTCATCAGGTCACCTTCACGTTGAATAGATCGCTTTCAATTTCTTCGTAGGTTCCAGCGAAGACATCCATGCCCGTCTCTGTGGCGGGGGCTTCGTATTGCTTGCCGGAATACTTGCGGACGTTATCGAGATTATAGAAATAGGGCTTGTGGCTGAACGTACTCGCCACCCATTGCCACGAGAGATTGTTGCTAGCAGGGTCACCGTCGAGCAAGTGCGTCAGGAAGAAGCGCGCACCAGCTTGCCAGCGTACGTTACGCCAATGCACGACATACGCCGCGAACCACATCCGCTGGCGATTATGCAGATACCCTGTCTCGCGCAGTTCACGCACGATGTCATCAATGAGCTGAACGCCCGTCTCACCTTTCTCGATGTCTTCGGGCAAGTCATCGGCATAGTGATGCTCGTTGATGCCCGTCTTGTACGCTTCTTGATCTACCCAGATGTCGTCGCCAATTTTTTCGTAGAGTCGTTGCCAGTAATCGCGCCAGCCCAACTCGTTGATGAATTTGTACGCGTGCTTCTTGCCTTCGGTCTCCAGCGCATAATCACGCACTTCTGCTAGGCTCAGCACGCCGTAACGCAGATAGGGCGACAGACGCGATACCGCGCCGTCCAGATAATTGCGTGTGCGATCGTAGGCTTTACCCATCTTAGCCGATTTCATCTGGGTTTCGGCGGCTTCGCGCCCACCTCGCACCGCTGTAACGTGCGGGTCGATCGCGTAGGCTTGCGGAAATTCGTCTTTCAGATAGTCAGTCAGATCGTCGCGACTCGCGAAATCGCGCCGCATATCCTCGCTCATGGTTGGTTCCTTTCGTTTCATCGGATGTATGGTATCAAAAGAGGAAACGCGCATACGTATCCTGTGTGCGTCTACGCTTGATTTTTGCGATTGCGACAGCGTTTACTGCAATATTTTACATTGTCCCAATCATCAGCCCATTTTTTGCGCCATTTGAACGGACGCTTGCAAACGGGACAGATTTTTTCGGGCAGGTTTTCTCTCTTGACTCCGCGCATAAAAGTGCCACTTTATATCATTTACAATTTCCCAAATAGTGTAAATGATAGGGGTTAAATTGAGATAAGCGGGGTATCAAAAAACCCGACGAGTGTACTCATCGGGTTTAGATGCTTGCAGAATATTGAAGAAGCAGCGCGGATTACTCTTGCGCGCGTTGGGCGGCGCGCTTGGCTTTGCGTGCCAGTGCCGCCTGACGGCGTTTCTCGCGCATTTCCTCGGCTTCTTCCCACGGGGCTTTACCACCTTGACCGACGACGGTTGATACGTCGGCAGTGGCGGTTGCGGCGGGTTTCGCTTCGGCGGCATCTTCTTTGCGCGCCCGTACTTCGTCGCGCTTAGCTTCTTTTGCCGCTTGTGCTTCAGCCTTGGACGTGTTCCAGCTCTTCTTGAAGTTTTTGTGCTGTTCGCTACCGCGTGCCTCAGTTTCGGCGGCGGCGCGGGTCGGTGCGATGTGTCGCCAGTAGCGCACTTCTTTCGACAATTTATCTTTGTCGAAGATATGGTTCGTCGTGCGATCATAGCTGGCTAACTCGTAATCGTGATCCATCTTAATCGCATCGAACGGGCAGAACTCGGCACAGAAGCCACAGTTCATGCAAATGTCGATATCGATGAAGAAGGCTTCCGGCTCTGGTACGGGACGACCGGTCACCGGGTCATCGCCGCGCACAATCCAGATGCATTGTGGCGGGCAAACCTTCGCGCAGATGCCACAACTGGTACACCAATCCTTGCCGGGGTTCAGTTCATCATCGTGATCTTGCACGACGAGGAACGGCACAAAACGGAAGCGCTCGGGCACGGCGAGTTTTTCATCGGGATACTGTACCGTGAATGCGCCTTCGGCTTTTGTCCCCTGGCGTGTCTCGAAGTTATCAATATCCGGTGCGTACTTTTTAAGACCATATTTGAAATCTTCGACATAGGTGTCAACGAAGTGACGCAACGTCAACATCATGCCTTTCCAAAAACCAGTTCCTGCCATTGGTTTCCTCTCATCTCATCTTGTTTGCACGGGCGCGATCAACATGACCCCGCCCGCTCATGTTCGTTCCTTAGCGGTCAGTTTCGCCCAGCACAATATCAATGCTCCCCAGCACAGCCACCACATCGGCGACCTTGCCACCTTCTGACATTAAGCCGAGGGGAGTCAGGTTGATGAAACTTGGGGCGCGGACGTGATAGCGCCATGGGTTGCTGGTGGCGCGCTTGTGCCCGGCAGAGACGATGTAGAAGCCGAGTTCACCCTTGCCATTTTCGACACGCCCATAGGCTTCGCCCAACGGCACTTTATCAGCGTATGCCGAGTTGTTATCGCTGACGGGTTCGCCCTTTGTGTATTCGAGGCGGGGCAAGATTTGCTTTAGAATACGCACGCTCTCGCGCATCTCTTGAACGCGCACCATGTAGCGGGCGTACATGTCGCCTTCATCGCGCACTGCAACGTCGAAATCAAGCTCTGGATAGATGCTGTACGGATCAGCTCGGCGCACATCGTAGGGCACGCCACTGCCACGCAGGACGGGGCCTGCCGCGCTATAGTTGATCGCGTCCTCGGCGCTCATGTAGCCGATGCCCTTCGAGCGTGTCAGGACGATTTCATTTTGTGTCAGGTATTCCTCAAGTTCGTCAATCGTGCGCGGGATGCGCTCGTTGATCATTTCCGTCAGGAATTGCATCGTATCGACATCTCGAACGCGATCGTTCATCAAGTTATTGATCGTGTTCATGCGTTCCGGCAGATCAGCGAACACGCCGCCAAAGCGCATATAATTGCACATCATGCGGCTACCTGCTGTCGCCTCGAAGAAATCCAGAATACGTTCACGCTCCTGGATGAAGTACAGCACCGGCGTGAAGAACGCGCCCAGATCGTTGAGCCAGAAGCCAATCGCCCACAAGTGGTTGACGATGCGCGTCAATTCCACCATCAGCACGCGCACGACTTCCGCGCGGTAGGTCGGTGGGTTCCAGCGTCGTCCCATCGACATCAGTTGTTCGACCGCCATCACATATCCGTGATTGTTGCCCATGCTCGAAATGTAATCGAGACGATCGGTGAAGGGGATATTGTGCAGGTATGTGTTGCGCTCGCCGATCTTCTCGTGGTTGCGATGCAGATAACCCATCACTGGTTCTAGCTGGGTGACGGTCTCGCCGTCGAGCTTCATCACCATGCGGAACACGCCGTGCGTGCTAGGATGGTGCGGGCCCATGTTAACCACCAGTTGATCGGTTTCTACGCCATCATGCACGACTTTTTGGCTGTCCACACCCAAGCCGAAGCTCTCGTACAGCTTGGCATCGGTGCTATCGCTCAGGCGCGCTAGGTCGATATCGGCGGGGTAGGTGACGTTCTTGCCGAAGATGTTCTTCTCTTCAGCGCGGTGAACGTGACCGCCGGGCCAGCGACTGGCGAAGGGCTTGGCATCTTCTTCGTAGTAGGCTTCTTTCCAGTCCTTCCGCATCGGATAACCTTGGAACCCTTCCCACAGCAGAATACGCTGTAAGTTGGGATGCCCGTCGAAGTGTACCCCGAACAGGTCATAGGCTTCGCGTTCTTGGAAATCAGCGCCTTTCCAGACCGGTACCAGCGACGGCACTTCGGCTTTCTCGCGGTCAGTCTGCGCTTTGAAGACCAGCGCCGACCCGCCAGACGTGCGATAAGCGTGATAGACCATCTCCATATGATCGTCACTGTGATGACCTTCGTCGAGGTAATCGACAGCAGTTGCGCTAGAGAGATAATCGAAGCCGAGATCGTCGCGCATGTACGTAGCGACATCGCGCAGTTTCTTCGGCTCGATCAGCACGCCACCGTAGCCGTCGCGTGTGTCATCACTGACGACACCGGGGAATTTCTCTTTCAAATGATCGATCGACGCGTCAATCGAGAGTGACTTCAAATCAATATCGGGGGTTGCTACCATCGTTATTCATCTCCCTGTGCGGCTCGTTGCGCGGCACGCTTGGCTTTGCGGGCGAGTGCGGCTTTACGGCGTTTTTCGCGGATGTCTTCGGCTTCTTCCCACGGAGCGTTACCGCCTTCGAGCTTTTCGACGGGTGCATCTGCCACAGCTTGCGCGCTCTTGGTCGTGCTTTCGGTCGCGGTGGCGACGGGTGCCAGTTGTAATGCTGGCAATTCGCGCTCAGCGTCCAGCGCGTCGCGCTCTTCTGTACGTGCGCCTGCCTCTGCCTTGCGCCGGATCATGTCCATCTGGCGCGGGTCGATGATGTCCGGTCCGAGGATTGGGACGGGAGTCGGGTCACTGGGGCCGACACCGTACCACGGCAAATCGTCCAGATTAGAAAGCGATTGCCCGTCGATCTTCTTCTGAAGGGCGATCATCCCGTAGAGCAGAGCCTGTGGCGTGGGCGGGCATCCCGGCACATAGACATCGACTGGCAGGTATTTATCAATACCCGAAACGACGTTATAGCCTTCTTTGAAAGGGCCGCCGCCGCTTGCACATGCGCCCATCGCCAACACGTATTTCGGCTCTGGCATCTGGTTATAAAGGCGCACAATCGGCACGACCATTTTCTTGGTTACCGTGCCAGAGACGATCATTAAGTCGGATTGGCGCGGGGTTGCCCGCATCACTTCCATCCCGAAGCGCGAAAAGTCAAACCGTGAAGATGCTGTCGCGATCATCTCAATCGCACAGCATGCGAGACCAAATAGCATTGGCCACATCGAATTCCGCCGACCCCAGTTGTACAACTTGCTCAGGCTTGTAATGGCAACGTTGTTCTGTAAATCGGCAGGTACAGGATATTGTGTTGTGTTTAAGTCTTGCAGGTTGAATTCCATAATTAGTCCGTAGTCTCCTCGTACCATTCCCGCAATATATCTTGGAGGATGCCATCGTTTGCCAGTGCGGGGTCATCCGCAAAATTCGGCAAGTCGATAATCATGTGGTATAGCTCTTGCGTGCCCACACTCGTGACATCAACATCCTTATGCACTTCCATTAACGTTAAGACAATCTCATAGGAAGCATCCCAATATAACGGCTTTTCACTCATGATTATCACTTTTATTATAACAGATCACCCTTTGCTTGTCGGGGATGATCTGTAATCTTAGCTGTTGAGCGATCACGATTTAGCTCTCGTCATCCAGGATAGCTTCCGTGTCGATCTGGGCGCGTTGTAAGCGTCCGCTGTAATCCACATAGACAGATTTCCACTCGGTGAACGATGTCAGCGCGGCTTGTCCGGCTTCGCGCATGCCGTTGCCGGTGCCCCGGGTGCCACCAAACGGGAATTGAATTTCAGCACCGGTCGTCCCGTGATTGATGTAGACAATACCGGTCGTCAAATCACGAATGGCGCGGAAGGCGGCGTTCACATTTTCGGTGAAGATACTGCTCGATAAGCCGTACTTCGTGTCGTTGTTGACTTGTATCGCTTCATCTAATGACCCGACTTCGACCACTGATAGCACTGGCCCGAAGATTTCTTCTTGCTCCACGCGCATCCCCGGCTTCACACCGTTGAATAGCGTTGGCTCGAAGAAGAAACCGCGTTCGATCTCAGCGCGTTTGCCGCCGACGACAATATCGACCCCATCTTGGCGGGCGATATCCATATAACCAGACACTTTATCCAACGCTTTCTGGTTGACCAAAGGCCCCATGTCGACATCCGGCGCTAGCCCGTTCCCCATGCGAATCGTCTTGGCTTTCTCGATCAAGCGCTCGATCAGTTCTGGCTTGATGCCACTCTGCACAATCAGGCGACTGGTTGCAGTGCAGCGTTGCCCGGTTGTGCCATATGCGCTCCACGTAATCGCTTCGACGGCGAGCTCGAGATTGGCATCGTCCATGACGATGATCGCGTTCTTCCCGCCCATCTCCAACGTCACCTTTTTGCCCAGTGCCGCCGCTTCCGTGTAGACTTTAATGCCGGTCGTGGTTGAACCTGTAAACGAGATAATGCGTACGTCGGGATGCTTGACCAGCGCGGCACCCGTATCGCCTGCGCCGTGTACCACATTCAGCACGCCATCGGGTAAGCCGGCATCTTTGAACACCTTGGCAAATGCCGCCGACGATGCTGGCACGTCTTCGCCCGGCTTCCAGACGACGGTGTTACCCGCGATCAACGCCGGTAGCATCTTCCAACTTGGGACCGCCGCCGGAAAGTTCCACGGCGTAATCAAGCCGACAATGCCGACTGAGTCGCGCAGAGCCATCCCGAACTTATTCGGCATTTCAACTGGTGCGGTATAGCCCATCAGGCGACGACCTTCGCCCCCCATGTAATACGCCATGTCGATCGCTTCTTGCACATCCCCGCCAGTCTCGGCGACGATTTTGCCCATCTCTCGCGTCATCAATTCTGATAATTCTTGCTTGCGTTCCTTCAGCAACTCCGCAACGCGGTATAGAATCTCGCCGCGACGCGGGGCTGGGGTCAAGCGCCACTTATCATATGCGTCTTTCGCGGCGGCGACGGCGGCGGCGATATCGTCTTGAGTGCTGAGAACCGACTCCGCGAGTGTTTCTTCTGTTGCAGGGTTTAAGCTGATGAATGTCCCACCGGACTGTGACTCAGCCCAATCCCCACCGATCAAGTTTTTTACGAGGTCAACCATAGTAAGAATGTCTCTTTTTTGTGTGAATTCTAATCTTTAGGACGGGCTTAGTATAAAGAGGGGCGAGTGCCTTGTCAAGAATTTCACAATGTCGTGCTGTGCTGTGGCGCTATATCCCTTATGATTTCGGCGCTGTTGCCCGTATCGACATGCGAATTTCAGTATCGTAAATGTGCCATGCAAATATTGACCATAGATAGAGCAATGTGGCTGTCACATAATAAGAGAAAATAGGCACAAATACCGCCTGATTCAACAGATAGCCGAGATTAATCAACAACAATGCGCCAACAGATAAACCTAGACGTTTGTACATCAAGGGCAAGATACCTATCGCTAAGGGCACAAGCACACCATTGCCGCCGGTATAAGGGGCAAGAAGCATAGATGCAGTCAACAGGAAAGCGAGTTTCTCGCGCGAGAGCGTTCGCTCACTACGATAGATCAGTGCTATTGTTAAGCCCAATAAAATAACCCATGCCATCAAAAACACCGTAAAGGGCAATCCTAGACGTGCAAATGCGCCATTGAGGCTTGAATCAATGAGTGTATTATTGAAAGCAAAATTGTTAATCGCTACCCACCATGCGTGTCCCTTCCACAATAAGGTTAACCCAACAACACTTAAAACCAACAAACCCATTGTGAACCAGCGCGAGAAAGACCACTCTTGCAGGATGAATAAAGCGAGGATGAACATCATGATATACACAGCTTGGGGTTTTGCGGTAGCCAGTAAAACACCGATTGCCATCAGCAGAGGCATCTGACGATCATAGCTAACCCAGATGAGCAATGTCCCGGCTATAATCAAAAACTCTAGCTGACCATCAACCATGATCCGAAGTGTTGGGAACGCCGTCACGATGATGAGGGTCTGTAAACTGAACTGCCAACGTTTTTCACTACGCGGGACACATAAGAGCAAAATCACCAGCAAAACAAAAACTTGTAGCCCCCATGCCGCATCACGCGGTAACAAACCGAGTGGAATCATCGGTAACACGCTCCACGGCGGATTAAGTAAACCGAAGCGCTCCGCGTAGTGAATTGTGCCTCCCTCAAATGCACCAACCAGTACATCAATGCCCAGTGTTGTTCCCTCTGTGGGAAGCCACGTAAAAAACAGCATCATCACAGACGCACCAAATATCAATGCTAAAACGAGGATCACGATTTCGAGAGGACGTGACAATGAGAATGTGTTATCAGGCATCAGCGCAAACCTCAATCTGCTTAAGGAACATCACACAGTATTATCTGTGCCCGGATGTTGCACTACCCTAAATGTACATAACAGGTATCTGAGTAGTGTGCATAATTCGCCAATTCATCGCCAAATGCTGAAGCGATTTGGCTAAAGATTCCGAGTCTTTCGTATTTTGCGTGGTCACGCTCTTTTTGTCCCCTTTTTGAAAAAAGGGAACGTCAAAAACTTTTGTTTTTTTGAACGCTATGCGTTCAAAATGGACAAGGTCATGGTACTCAACCGAGCGTGCTTCCAACTTCATTCAAAACTTTCACAGCTTGCTTTTTTCAACTCTATTGAGTTGAAAACAAATAGTTTCAAAAGGCGTAAGCCTTTTGCACGGTGTGGGACAGCGTCCCACGTTGCACAACGTGTACACATGAGCCTTTTCAAAAAGGGGACAAAAAACATCTTAAAAACTTTGGTGGTCATGCGTTAGCTCTGCACCCTGATAACCTGTGCGCCCGCTTGTAGGACTTGTGTTACGCGGATGGCGTGCGCGATGCCTGCATCGGCGTAAACAATAGCCATCGCCTGTGTCGCTTCTCGGGCGCTTGCTTCGCTATCGCATACCGCGCATAGTGTTGGGCCGGCGCCACTGATGACCAGATTATACGCACCGGCACGCGTAACCGCGAAACGCACCGCGTCGATATGCGGAATCAAATGGGCGCGTGCTGGCTCAACCACGATGTCACGCGCCATTGCCTGCGCCATCGCGCGGATGTCACCACGATAGAGCGCATCAATTAGCTCTGCCACCGCACCCGTTTGATGCACCAGCGTCTTCAGCGGAATCTGCGTCGGTAGGGTGGCGCGGGCTTCGGCGGTTGGCACTTCGACATCCGGCGTGACCAGCGCCAGCCATAGACTATCAGGCACTGGCAGACGATGAATCTGGTGCGCTTGGATGCCCGTCGTCAGTGTGATGCCGCCGAGCAGACTGGGGGCGGCATTATCGGCATGATACCCGCTGACAGCCGCCTCGCCTTCTAGCGCGTAGGGGAGCAGAGCGGTTCGGGGGAGTGGCTCGCCGAGGAGCGCGTTCACTGCCATCACTGCCGCGACTGAACTTGCCGCGCTACTACCCAGCCCACTGGCGAGCGGTAATCCCTTCTGCAAGGTCAGTGCGATACCCACATCAGGCGCGATAACTTGTAAGAGCGCATTCGCCGCGATCGTCGCCACGTTTTTATCAGCCGCATAGGGTAAGCGTCCGCCATCACCTTCGATTGCCGCCATGATTGCCCCGGCGCGGTCGCGTCTCTCAGCGATGACCGTATCGCCCGCGCCGGTGATGGCTAAGCCGAGAATATCGAATCCTACGCCTAAGTTCGCCATTGTCGCCGGTGCGAATGCCTCTGCTCTGGTATTTGCCATAAAAACTCGCTATCCTAAGTACAAAAAGAGATTTGTCACGGGTAAAGGTTAATATTATGCGAAGCATACTACAATGTGTTGATTGTCAACAGCAATACCCAATCGATGAAATCCGCTACACATGTGACGCTTGCGGCGGCTTGCTGGATGTGATCCACGATTGGACAGGCATGAAGATTACCCGTGAAACTTTCGATCGTCGCCTAGGTACCTTAGACGCGCCGTATCACAGTGGCGTATGGCGCTACAAAGAGTTGATCTACCCCGATGTTGATTCCGCTCTGATCGTCAGTAAACCCGAAGGCAATACCAATTTGTATCCCTTGCCCAAACTAGCCAAATGGGCGGGCGTGCGCGAACTGTATTTGAAGCATGAAGGTGAGAACCCGACCGGCTCATTTAAAGATCGCGGGATGACCGGTGGTGTGACACAAGCCCGTGTGCTTGGCATGGAGCGCGTCGCCTGTGCATCAACCGGCAATACATCGGCGGCACTGGCGAGTTATGCGGCGCTAGCGGATATTGGTGGTATCATCTTCTTACAGAATAAAGCGATTGCACTGGGTAAACTGGCGCAGGGTCTCGCTTATGGCGCAACCTGCTTGCGGATCGATGCCGATTTTGACCGCAATCTCGAACTTGTACGCGAAGTCAGCAAACGCTTGAATATCTACGTGCTGAACTCGGTCAACCCTTTCCGGCTTGAGGGACAAAAGTCGATCATGATTGAAGCGATGCAACAACTGCGCTGGCAAGTGCCGGATTGGGTCGTCGTGCCGGGGGGGAATCTCGGCAATAGTGCCGCGTTCGGCAAGGCGCTCAAAGAGATGTATGATCTCGGGTTGATCGATCGCTTGCCCCGCTTAGCCGTGATCCAAGCGGAGGGGGCGAGTCCGCTGTATCAAGCCTTCACTCAGGAGTTCGATGATTTTGAGCCGATGAAAGCCCAGACCATCGCCACCGCGATCAAAATCGGCAACCCAGTCAATTACAGCAAGGTCGTGCGGGCGATGCACTGGCTTGATGGCTTTGTCGAATTCGTGACCGATCAGCAAATTATGGATGCCAAAGCCTTGATCGACCGCGCCGGCATCGGTTGTGAACCTGCTTCTGCCTGTTCACTCGCTGGGACGCGCAAGCTCGTTGAGAAGGGCATCATCAAAGCGCATGAATCGGTCGTCGGCGTGCTGACAGGGCATGTCCTCAAAGACCCTGACGCGACCATCGGCTATCACAGTACCACACTTGAAGACATCATCCCGCAGTATCCGAACCGCTTGTTAGAAGCGCCCGATGATATTGATGCGATCGTTGATATTCTGACCAATAATCAAGATCGTGTCACCGTCTCATCGTGAACGGTCGTCTTGGGGGCGCTCCACGATGCTTGAACGTGCCCGTCCAGCGCTATTCGTTATAATCATGTTGTCTTTATCAGCAAGCGAAGCAGTTTATGGTATAATCATACCATATTTTCGAGACGAGCAATCACTCGTTTGTGCGGGGCTTCAGGTCTTGCGCTTGCTGTGCAGCGGTGCTAATTGGCCTGCGAAAGACAACAGCGACACGCACACATCGCTTGTATCGACGTGGTATTCTTCTGGCTTACAGGTCTTGGTAAGATGACCGGAACAACCGTCGGCAGATTGCGGTTAATAAACATATAGATTATATGCGGGCAACGGCAGTCGGTGAGCCTAAGACACGATCACCATGCCAACTGTCACTGCCTTTGTTTCTCCCCATCGCTATCTTAAGGGGTTTCCACGAAGGAGTAGTTTAAATGATAGAAATTAACGTCTCCGACCACAATCAGGTGACATTGGTCGAGGTGAGCGGGCGAGTCGACAGCATGAATGCGAATCAGTTTGGGAGTGCGCTCATCTCACAAATTGATGATGGCAACACGCACATCGTGCTGGATTTGAGCAGTGTCGAATACATGAGCAGTGCCGGCTTACGTGAAATTGTCACGTCTTTGAAGAAAGCCAAAAAAGCCAAAGGCGATTTGCGCCTCGCGCAACCCTCACAGCGCGTGCGTGAAGTGTTGGAGATGGCTGGTTTGGATACGATTTTCCACATCTATCCCACACAAGCAGACGCACTCGGTAGCTACTGAATAGGGCAATGTGTAGAAATAAGTTGGAGGCATGACTCACATGGCAGACCAAACGAGCACCCTACGCGTGTCGGGCGTGATCGGAGAAGTGCGAAAAGCCTGTGATTTTGTGGTGGATTTTGCCCGTTCTGCTGGCTTGAGTGATGATGCCGTTTTTCAGTGTCAATTGTCAGTCGAAGAAGTGTTCACAAATATTGTCGAGCATGGCTATGCCCACGATGGCAACGAAAAAACGATCGAAATCGTCAACGAACGCAAGGGTGATGTGCTCTTAATCACCCTCATTGACGAAGCCCCACCTTTTAACCCACTTGATCTGAACAAGCCCAATCCTGATCTTCCCTTGTGGGAGCGCAACGACGGCGGTTGGGGCGTGTACTTCGTGCGCCAGTACATGGACGATGTGCGCTATCGCCTCGTCGATGGTCGCAATTATCTGA
>DAOTTV010000181.1:0-5158 GCA_034437755.1 Anaerolineae bacterium
CGCGGCGTCACCGGACGGATGATGAGCGGCTTGGTGCTGAGCAAGTCGAAGGTATCCTGCCCGACCAGCATATTGCCATCCGGCGCCAACGTGACCGCACGCGCATTCAAGCGCCATGTTGTCAGATTATCGGGGAAGCTCACGTCAAAGCTGGCGCGTCCGTCCGCATCAGTGACGACACTCGGATTCCAGTAGGGTGTATCAATGAAGTCACCGCGAATCTCGACAATCCCCTGCTGTAAGAAGCCGCCGCCACCGCCCTTGACCGTATCCAGCGTCTCTTGTGTCAGCTGGTCAGCATTGACGGTGAGCGGCGTTGACGTGCGAATGCCGAGGCTTTGATCGTAGTAGAAGTAGTCCAGAATCGGGCGACTGGGGTCTGATCCCAGCGAGAGCGCGGCGAGATCGGTCACACCGATGCCGACTTCAGCGGCGACCGGATTGCCCTGCCAGTCGGTGGTGCGGATGTCATACGTGACCGTCTGTTGTGGGCTCGTGCGATCGACATCCGTTTCGACATCAATCGTAATCATGCGCCGCGTTGTCTCCACACCGAATTCAAGATAGCCCATGCGGAACGCCGCGACAGGGTTCGTCTCGTCAACGCCTTTGACGATCGCCACGCTAACGAACACATTCGGCGAGTATGCTTCGCGGATTGGCAGTTCATACAAGTAAGAGTTGCTGTCCATCGTGATGCGGTCGGTCATCAGCACGTCGCCCCGTTCGACCGTCACGAGGGCTTCTGTTTCACCTTGGAAGGGCGATGTAATCAAGATTTGTGCGGTATCCCCGACATCATAATTTTCTTGATCAGAGATCAACTCAATACGGTTGCTGTTCTGTTGTCGCCACGAGACATAGCTCCGCGAGGACACCCACATGAACGTCGAACTGGTGACCTGGTTGCCCTGTTCGTCGCGGGTCGTCGCGTAGACTTTGTACGTCCCACCATCAGGCGGCACAAAGGTATAATCCGCAGAGCCATCGGCATTGGTCATGATTGTGCCGTCATCGACTGGAATTTCTTCGACTTCCCATGTCCATGTCGTGCGCCCGCTGGAGTCCATTTCTTGCACGCTTGACCAACGCCGTTGCACAACCTCAACATCAATCGTCTGATTGGCGACCGCTTCGCTATCCCAATCGACGGTGATGAGACTCACCGTTGCCGCTTCGTTGGCGCGGCTGACGTACTGTTCAGGGCGCAAGCCGACGTAGACCAAGCCTTGATGCACGGTGACGGTCGTCCGTCCCGAGAAGCTGAAGTTAGTCTGGTCGCGCACGGTGGCTTCGATGGTGTAAGTCTGGCTCTGTCCGGCATCTTCGAGGCTGGCGGGCACTTCCAGCGTGAATTCGCCCGCGTCGTCGGTCATGCTCATGCCGCTCGCAATCGCGCCGCGATCGCTAGAGGCATAGAACGCGCTGGGGCCACTATCGGCATTATAATCAATGAAGTCGTAGCGTCCTGAGCCTTCATAATTGAAGCGCGCATCACTGCTGACGACGTTGTATTCGACATTGGCATTCGCGACCGGCCCGCCGAAGAAGTACGTACTATCGACGGTGACTTCGATTGTATCACCCTGCACGACTTCATCTTCCTCCGCGATGACATCGACCATGAATTGCGGCAGGCGATACTCCGCCACCGAGAAGCGCACGCCGCCCGTTTCGGAGCGATAGCGATGACGCGACGGCATCTCGGCGCGGATGTAGTACGTCCCTAGCGCGGCATCATCCGCGAGATCAAGTTGACCGCTGAACGTGCCATAGGGCGAGATGTCCAGATTTTGCTCGAAGATTGTGCCATCATTACCACGAATAGTCACCGTGATCGTCTCATTTTCGGGCACAGTATACGATACGTCGTCTTTGCTCCGTACTACCCCGCGGAAGTACACCGGTTGTCCGGGGCGATAAATGGGACGATCGGCATAAAGATAGATGCGATAGTCATTCGGGAAGTAGGTGTAGCTCTGCCCGAAGTTATACGGTTGAATGCCGCTTGACCAATCGCTCATACCAATGCCGAAGTGTTCTTCGGTCTCGACCACCGCCATCCGCCCTTCGTAGAGATCGTCGATTTCTGGCACGTCCAATCGCATCAGACCGTCTGCATCGGTGACCCCCGAAGCGACCGCGTTGTAATTGCCGTCATAGATTGTGATCGGCAGATCAGCGAGCGACTCGCCCGTCTGGACATTGGTCGCCCACACAACGACGCTATCCTGACTGTTCTTGAAGATCAGGTTGACCGTCGAGACAACCAGCAAGTGACTGTCATCGTTAAATTCAAACGGGCGCGCTTCTAGGTAGTAAATGCCGGGATCGAGTGCTTCGCCCTGTGCGTCGGTCACGTTAACGTCAGTGCCGGTTGCCGCACGCGGCGCGACTAGATATTCATCCGCGATGCTCTCAGCAATCCACGCGACGCTCTCATCACGCAGGCGCACCGGCAACCATACCAACCCGTCATCGCCACACACCGGCGCACCGGTGACTGTCAGCGCGTAATCGCGATAGAGCAGTTCGACCACATCACCACTGACTTGCGCCGAGCGTGCCCGCACCGGATCAGGATCAGAGATAACGATCGCGCGATCGCCCGTCCCCAAACGCGACGGGAGCGCATTCTCGCACTGGATGCCATCGCGCACGACGTTCGCCTCGGTGAATTCCAGCAGATCATAACGCAGAGCATTCATTGGCACGTCCGATCCATCAATCGTCCAGGCGCGCAATTGCTCCAGTTGATCGGTATTGATATTTCTGGACAAATCGTAAGAACTGGTATTCGCCATGTGCTCACCGAAGGCTTGCGTGTCCATCGCATACAGCGCGAGATCAATGCTCTGCATGTTGCGATAAGTGATGAAAACCGATGTTGGCTCGCGATAGGCATTGTAGAAGGCGGCACCGGCAGGGGTTGTCAACTGCGCTTCGGGCGAGAAGTCGCCAGTGGTGTAAGAGAAGCTGTGCGGCTCATCGATGGTGTTGCCGTAGATGTCCTGTGCCCCCGCCGCCATCGTAATCGTATATTCGGTCGCGGCTTCGGGCTGGAAGCGAATCTCATAACTGTTGCTCCAACTACGATAGGAGAACGTCGGCGGGAACAGCGGTTCAGGTGAGACCGTCACCAAGCCTTCCAGCGACTCGCGATCCATCGCTGATGCGAAATAAATCAGCGCACGATTGCGATAAACGCTGACATCGGCACTATCGTCCTCGGGATGCGTGCCCGTCACCGACGGATACGGCACGACCTGTAGCGGAATCTGCGTCTGCTCGGCTAGCGGTGCGTCGCCGTTGGCTGTGCGCGCATCTGCCAGCAAGACCGCCGTGTAGAACGCACCGAATTCAAGGTCACCCGCCGGCGTGAAGGAAAAGCCCATATCATCCTCAGCCCAGTCGAACGTGCCCGCAAGCGACTCACCGCTCTCATCCTTTATCAAGGAGAAATTCGCCGCGACACTCGCACGATCCATCGCCACGTTGAAGCGCATCTGAATCCGACCATCCCGAATAGGAAA
Organism: Anaerolineae bacterium; assembly: GCA_034437755.1. Classification (GTDB taxonomy): domain Bacteria; phylum Chloroflexota; class Anaerolineae; order Aggregatilineales; family Phototrophicaceae; genus JAUZRW01. The sequence goes on from DAOTTV010000181.1 coordinate 3,534, forward strand.
TGACTGCTCTATAGTCGGGCGATAGGACTGCACCTGCGGCAGTTCACCATCGAACGACAGGACAAAATCTTCGTTCAACACTGCGCCATCGGGGGTCGTCAAACCAGCTGGCACAGTCACGTCGTATTGATAGCCTGCCAGCCAACCATCATCCGGCTCGAAAGTATAGATCGAGGAGTTGACCCAGCGACCTTCACCCGCTGTCGGCGGCGTGATTTCAATCGGATTGACCAGCGTATCGCGTTCTTCGAGCAGAGTCAGCGGTACAACCGGACGATTGAAGATGATCGTCAGCGCGGTATCCGACTGCACGTTACTCGCATCGGCGGCGGGGAAGGTCTCGCTGACTTGCAAGAAGCCGACTGTATCCAGTTGTAAGGTATATGGCTCGACCAGTTGCGCGCCGTCGCTCGCCCGCAAAGCCGTTGTCAGATCCAGCCGATAGCTATTCGCCTGTTCGAGCGATTGATCGGGCGTGAAGGTCAAGGCGGTGCCATTACACCTTAAATCACCGCCGATCGTCGGCGTGATCGCGAATGCCGAGCCGATCGTGCCACAATCGAGCGGGCGGTCAAAATATATGGTGATGCTCTCGTCTAAGCCCAGTTCTTGCCCCGGCAATGGCTCACTATCCACCACCTGCAAGACACGATCAGCCCCTTGCTCGTTCTGCGCCATCAATTGTGGCAACACCAGCGCGAGCAAACCAGCCGCAACCGCTACTATCAAAAATCGTCGCATAACGCTTTCCCCTATCTATATCGTGTGAGACTGCTTCTATTATAGGCGGGTTTGAGCGTTTACATTGTGCGATTACTATACGATTTACAAATGATTGCCTCACGGGATGTGGGTGATAGGAATGTTGAACAGGTCTTTGAACACCTGCCAGTGCAGGGCGACGACTTCGCGCAGGATGAAATAATCATAGCTCGGTCGCCCCCGAATCCGATCCCGCGGGACAGGACTCAGGCGCACGTCAATCCCTTGACTAGCGAAGATATAACGCGCCCGAAAGACATGAAAGCTATCGCTGACGAGTAACACGCGCTGAAAATCATTGGCTTCGATCAGTGGGCGGCTGTAGATGGCGTTTTCTTCGGTACTGCGACTGTTCTCTTCCAGCAGAATAGCACTATCGGGTACACCACGCCAGTTGAGGACGCGCTGGCATCCGGCGGCTTCGCTGGTCGTCTGGTTGGGGGCAATCCCGCCCGTGCAGATGATGGTCGGCGCATAGCCAGCCTGCCACAATTCCGCCGCCTGTAGCGAGCGTCGCGTCAGAGCATAGCCGGGACGACCATCATGACTCAGCCCCGCGCCCAACACCACGATTACATCCGCCGATTGGCGTTGATCACGCGTGCCGGTGATGTGAATCAGGCTCATGATGGCGACCAACCAGAGCAAGCCCCCCGCTACGCCGATGACGATCATCCGTCCAATCCATTGTTTGAGTGTCTGTCGTTTAGGCATCATTCGCTCATGATTACAGTTGTCTATGAGCCATCATCATACGATGAAATGCTTGCCAAATCCTCAACGACAGGCAAGCGTCAGGTTAACACGCAGAACATGCTGGCTTGCATAGTGGCGATCAGCTTCTCGCGCGCGCCCTGATGCGC
>DAOTTV010000182.1:0-22554 GCA_034437755.1 Anaerolineae bacterium
GGTGTATATCACTTGGCAGGTGGTGATCCTGTCGATGTTGTGGCACAACTGGCGCAATGGCGACCCGAACACCCGCCGCTTAGCTGTCGGCTTGTTCGGTGGGTTGCTGGCGCACGCGCTCTTCGGGCTAGCAGATGCTATACCGATCTGGGATCGCTTCGCCTTTATTCTGTGGTGGGTGGTCGGGCTGGTCGGCGCACAATACACGCTGGTCAAACATCAGGATGCAGCCACAACCGCCGACACTCTCACATGATCGCGGGTACGGTATGTCAGCCTGCATCCCCGCGACCAGGTTATTGTGTCGTTCTGCCATTGTCGCTGAATGACGGGCATTTTCTGTGTCGCAATAGCAAAAGATAGATTATAATAAATTTAAGGAATATCGTTAACATTATCTTACGTTGTTGTTGAGTATTCGTTGAGTGGCTATCGTGATGAATTTGGGATCATATCGTCGGGGTATTCTCTACAGCTTGATGATTGTGCTAGTCGGGGTTGCCTTCATTGGTAGTCTAGAGATGCTGATGCTGTTGACAAGCCCGCTCATATTACTCGAGTGGTTGATTTTGTTGGGAGTGTTCACTGCGGTCATGCTCATGATGGCTGATCGGGCAACTCGTTACTGGACGAGCTATCCGATGATTATCGTGGCGCTTAGCTGGGTACAACTGGGATTCACGGCGACCTTGTGGTTGGTCATCGGCGGCGGTGGCTTGTGCGTGCTGATAGCGATGCGCCGCGCCGACACCGTAGCGCTCGATGAGCATCTCGTGCAAGTGGTGGCGGTCGGCATGGCGATCCTCGTCGCGCAGGGGATAGCGCTGGCATCTGGGGCAGTGGCATCGTTCTTACTGCTCTCGCTAGCACTCATCGCGGCGTATCTCACCGCGCAGGTGATTTACATCGGCTTAGAAGCGGTCGATTGGCGCCGGCATCTCACCGCGACTCTGCGCTTTAGCCCGTCCGAAATTCCGCTGTTGTTGATTATTCCCGCGTTTCCGCTCATCCGTGTTGAAATTGGTTTCGTCCCCTACGGCTTGCTTCTGGTGTTGGTCGTCATGCAAGCCCTGCGCCAGAAGCAACTATACGCCGCGCAGACCACGCTCGAACAACGCTTGCACGATATGGCGAGCGTCAACACGCTCGGGCAGGCGATTGCCTCTGACGTGGATATGACCTCGATTTCTAACAACCTGCATCGGCAAGTACAACGCTTGATGAACACGACTTCGTTTTTCCTCGTGCTATATGACGAAGAAGAACAGGTCATGCGCTATCCACATCTCTATCATGACGGCCGGCTACACATGAACGTGACGCGCTCGCCCGGTCGTAGCATCACCGATTACGTCATCGCGCATCAAGAGTCGCTCCTGTGGCATCCCTTCGATGATGATTTTGCCTGTCGCGATCAGATTGATATGGATGAGGTGCGCGATCAAGTTTATGCCTGTGTGCCATTGGTGGTATCGGACAAGGTGATCGGTGCGCTGGGTGTTGCTCATCATGATGACCCGACCGCGCTCACTACACACGATCTCGAATTGTTGGAGACGATCGCCAACCAGACCAGCCTCGCCATTCGTAACGCGATGCTCTACGAACGCACCAATTCGCTCGCTGATAGCCTGTCGAAGGTCAACGTCTCGCTACAGGATGTGATGTTCAACCTCGATAAGGGCGACGCGCTCGAGACGGCGTGTGACATCGCCATCAATATCTCGGGTGCTGATTGCTCGGCAATTTATCTGCTCCAGAACAATTACGACAATCAGATGGCGCGGGTGAAGTTCGTCGGCGATAGCGAGATAGCGATTCCTGAGCTACTAGCTTACCGCCCAGATACATTTGACGAGGGCGTGCGCGTGGTGCGGCGCAAGGACGAGACCAACGGCGAACAGACCATCCATGAGCTAGCCAGCTTCCACGATTGCTGGCAAGTGCCTTTGCGCTCGGGCAATACGCTGATTGGCGTGCTGGCGCTCTATCATCGGCAAGCCGCCCGCGTCGAGTCGTCTGAATTGAGCCTGCTGATGATGCTCGCCAATCACATCACCGCCGCGCTGGATAATGCCGACCTGTTGCAAGCCCTCGAACTCTACGCCGCCGAGCAAGCCCAGCTGGTACATCTCTCGCGCATCTCTAGCAATGATCTCGACCTTGAGCGCATCGTCGAGAATGTGTGCGATATGTTGCGCCAGATGATGGACATGCAACAGGTGCGCGTCGGGCTGTATAACCACGATGACGCAAGCCTGAGCTTCTTCACGATGGACGCATCATTCCAGCGCGTGATGATGACCGAGATCGACCCGCACCAAGTGCCAGAGTTCGCGGATTTGATTCGTGGCGATAGCTTCGGCACGATTCGCCTTTACGATGCCGATCAAGAGCCGATCTCGCCCGCCTTACAAGCGCACATGCGCGATGCCGGCGCGCGCACGATCGCCCTCGTGCCGATGCGTATGAATCAGCGCATGATCGGTCTCATCACGCTGATGGACGAGCGGCAACAGGTCTTCAATGATAATGATTATCGCCTGTTAGAGATGGCGACTCACCAGATTTCAGCACAGGTGCATAACGCGCTCATCCACCGCTTGACCGAAGAGGCACTCGTCCAGCGCTTAGAACAACTCTCGCTGATTGAGGACATCGCCCAGCAAATTTCGCGCTCGCTCGATCTGGATTTGGTTATCGACAAAGTGCTAGAAGCCGCCCTGCAAGCGACCCAATCCGATGTCGCCGTGATCGTCCTCTCGCACCCGCATCAGGAGATGTTAGAAGCCATCTGGCTAGAGTTGATCGACGAACGCATCATACGGCATCAGCGGCATATGCGCCCCTTCGGTGGCGTGACTGAGCGCGTGTTGAACACGGGCGAAGCTCTCATCATTCCCGATAATCGCCAGCACGCTGAATACTATCAGGCGACCGATCAAGTCTATCTCTCGTCCTTACTCGTGCCGCTACGCATCGGTGATAAGATCACTGGCGTACTGACGCTCGAAAGCAAGCGCTTGGATTTCTTCACGCTGGAGCAAGCGGGCTTCATCAAGAGCCTCGCTGGTCACGCCGCGATCAGTATAGATAATGCCAACCTGCTGGAAGAACGCGAACGCCAGATTAACACGCTGACGCTCTTGCGCCAACTCTCGCTAGAGACGCTGACAGTGGTCGAGCGCGAACGCATCGCAGAAGCGATCCTAGAGACGACGCTCATCATCCTCGGCGGGCAAGCCAGCGTACTCTACGCGCACGATACCAACACGCAGCAACTGCACCCCATCACCAGCATGATACTTCGCGATGGGCACATTACCACGCATGAGGTTGATCTATCGCCGGCCCTCCACGCACAAATTGCCGAGCAAGCGCGCTTATCGCACCAGCAAGGGCGCATCACACAAGCCTTAGAGATGGACGAAAGCCCGCTGGAAGATGCAGATGCCGGCTCTTACCTCTTGATCCCAATCCGGCGGCGCGGTGACCTGACCGAAATCATGGTCGTGATCTATGACGCGCAATACCCGCTGACCGAAGCGGACGATAACACGATCAAACTGCTGGCAGTACAGGTGGCGAATCAACTCGATAATGCTATGCTCAGCGAGGCGATCCACAACAGCAACAACCGCCTACGCGCAATCCTCGACTCGACACGCGAGGGAATCATCCTGCTCGATACGCAAAATCGCGTGCAGGATAGCAACATCGCCGCCGAACGCATGCTTCGCATTGCCCTGCGCGATCATATCCCGATGCCGTTCAAGGATTTAGTGAAGGCGCACGGGCATCAAGACATCTGGGCGCTGGCGAACCGCTACACCGAAGCCCCGACGCAGATCAACGGGCAAGAATACGCGATTCACTTCGACGGTGAGAACCCGCTCTACGTCAAGACACTAGTCGCCACTGTGCGCGATACCAGTCGTGATCTGGTGATGGGGCAGTTGCTCATCCTGCGCGACATCACCGAAGAAAAAGAACTCGAAGCCTTCCGCGAGCGCATCCAGCGCATGGTCGTCCATGATTTGCGCGGGCCACTGAGTTCGATCATCACCAGTCTCTATCTCTCGATGAGCATGATCGAACTGCCGGGCGAGAAACCGCTGAAAGAGACGCTGATCCCGACCTTAGAAGTCAGCCTTGATAGCGCCCAGAACTTGATGAGTCTGGTTGATACCCTGCGCGACCTGCCCAAAATCCCGCAGATGCAGATTGAACAACGGCAAGTGCCGATTGCCGAATTGGTCGATAGCGCGTATCTCTCGCTCTCATCGAACTTGACCGAAGCCCAGATTGAGGTGGATTACGCCTTCGACGCTGTGCGGGCGGATTTGTACGTCGATGAAGACTTAATCCGGCGCGTATTCACGAATTTGTTGAATAACGCATTCAAATTCACGCCGGAAAATGGCACAATCCGTATCAGTGCAGATTACGAAGCGGATAAAGACGGATACATCCGCTTGTTGGTCAACGATACGGGGTCCGGTATTCCAAACGATCAGCGCGAGCGCATCTTCGAGCAATTCGCGCAAATCAAAGGGCGACGACCGCGTGCCGGCGGTAAAGGGACGGGCCTGGGCTTGTACTTCTGCAAATTAGCCGTAGAAGCCCACGACGGGCGCATCTGGGTTGAGCCGGATGCCGACTTGCCGGGGGCGTGCTTCGCCTTTACATTGCCCTGCGTTCCGCAGGATGCCCACGATACCAACGCTGATAAGCACGAGCCTCTGCCATTATTGGACGAATGAACCACCGAGGACAGACGCATACATGCCATTATCGCGCCATCAATTGCACCGAGTCGTTCGCGTATCGCTCTTCTTATTGACCTGTCTCGTTTTGATGATTAGCCTGCGTGATGTCACCTTGGCGTTGCTCTCTGATCGCCTGTTGGAACTGGGCGTGTATGGCTTGTTGACGGCTTTCGCGCTAGTCTTTAGCGCACCGCTCTCACGCGGCGAGCAGAGCATCGCACATGTGATCGGCATGGTCGCGTTTTTGTCTCTGCCGGCGGCGGTCGCCCCGACGATGACCGTCGCGCTCTTTCTGGGGGCGCTGGTCGGCAGTATCGGCTTGAGCCTGTTCGATCGCTATCCGCACGAGCGACAGGGGCGCACGATCGACCTGATCGACATGATTTATATCACGTCGGGCATCACGCTCTCGTTTTTCGCCGCCAGTCGCATTTACATCCTGTTCAATGGCACACTGCCACTGACGACCGGCATTGACGTGATGGCGAATCTCGTGCCGTTGCTGGCATACGTGACAATTTACGTCGTGCTGTACGTCGTCGGCGTGTTGCTACGGCTTGACGATAAAGGCTACATCCTGCGCGAGAGCATGGTCACGCTGACGATTGTGCTATCCTTGCCGGTGCCGTTCGCGCTCATCGGGGCGAGTGTGGCGCGTACCGATGAGTCGTTCCTGTTCTTCACAATTACGATTGTCGGCATCACGCTGATTATCTTCGGCTTATATGTCTTGAATTATGCCCAGCAACAATACCGCCGCCAGCTGGACGAGATGCGCTCGATTTCGGGGATGTCGCAAGCCCTACGCGATAACACGCCCCTCAGCCAATTGCTCCAGACGACCTACGAAGAGATCAGCAAATTGATCGAAACCAGCAATTTCACCGTCGTGCTGGTCGATACTGATGGCTCGCTGACGTATCCCTTCGTCATCCGCGAGGGGCAGGCACGCGCCATCACCGCGAGCGACGGCACGCCCTACGATTACGCGATGATGCAGCACGTCCTCAAGACCAAACAGCCGCTACTCATCAGCGATAACTTCGTCACGCAGGTGCGGCAATTGGGCTTGCCCACCCCCAACCGCACGATTAAATCGTGGTTGGGCGTGCCGATGATCGTCAGCGATCAGGCGATGGGGGCGTTGGTCTTGCTCTCGTTCAACAATCGCCATCTCTACAATGAGAATGACTTGCACCTGTTGACGATCATCGCCGGGAACGTGGGGATTGCAATCGAGAACACGCGCCTTTATTCACAGAAGAGCGTGCGCGCCGAACAACTGGCGACGCTCAATCAAGTCGGGGCTTTGCTGACAGGCACGCTAGCGACTGACGATGTGCTGGATACGATTGTGTCGTCAGCCTCGACCATCGCTGGGGCGACGGCGGTCGCGGTTTACATTCAGGATGATCCCAAACAGCAGGCGATGATTCTCGCGCGCAGTGCCGGCTTGAGCAACACATATACCGCGCAAGCGCCGCAACCGTTCCTGCGCGATCAACTGGCGCAATCGACTGATTTATTCTCGCAACCGCAGAGCCTCGTGCGTCCAAGTTTAGAGACTGCGACCGAAACGGGCGTCGCCCGCAGTGCCTTACAGACCGAAGGCGTACACGCCCTGATCGAAGTGCCGCTGGTCATCGGCGCGACAACGATCGGTATTTTAGGGCTGTATTACGATACACCGCAGAGTTTCGATAGCGAGCTGATCGACCTGATCCAAGCCTTCACTGTGCAGGCGGCGCAGGCGATCAACAACGCCCGCACCTTCACATCAACCGATCAGGCACTCGAACAGCGCGTCGAGCAATTATACGCGCTGGCGGCGATGGGGCGCTTGTTGAACGCGGCGATGGACACCCACAAAATCTACGAAGTCGTGCTGACCTATGCCGCCGACGCGACCAATGCCCCGCGCGCGGTCATCATCCTCAATCATAGCGATCACCTCAGCGTGCCGGTACAGCGCGGCTATCCGTCGGATACCTTCACCCAACCGGATAGCCTGCAACAAGGCCTGGTCGGCAAAGTGTTGCTGACGGGGCAGGCACTTCGTCGTGGTAATGTGCGGCAGGAGACCAATTACGTGCCACTCGTGCCGTCCACGCGCTCGCTGATGATCGTGCCGATCATGAAAGGGCGGGATGTGCTGGGTTGTGTGATGCTGGAGAGCGACAAAGCCAACGCCTTCAGCGAGGGCGACGGGCATTATGTGGCGCAGATTGCTAACCAAGCGGTGATCGCCATCGACAACACCCAGCTTTTCGACCGTATCCGCGAAGCGCGTGATAACATGCAGGTGATCTTAAACACAATGGAAGAAGGTATCATCCTCATCGATCAACAGGCGCAGATTGTGCTGGCGAACCCGCGGGTTGATCTGGTCGGCTTGGATAGTGGCGATTTGCTCAATCAATCGGTCTATGATCTGCTAGACGATGCTAGTTTGAAGTTGGCACGGCGACTCGGCTTCGGCAGTGCGGCGGCGCTGGAACGCTTGCTGGCCCAGATTCGCGGGCATTGGCAGGGCTGTAACGTGCATCCCTATGAAATCATCCTCGAAGAACGCGGCACGCGCTACATCCAGCGCCAGATTATCCCCATCCGCGACGAGAGTCAGCAGGTCGTCAGTGCTTTGCTGGTGTTCTATAACAAGACCGAAGAATTTGAACTCGCCCGCTCCCGTGAGTCCTTCTCCGAGATGACCGTCCACGATTTACGTAGCCCGTTGACGGCGGTCAAGACGAGTTTGAAGCTCCTGCGCGATCTTGTCCCCGAAGGAAGCGAGATGCGTCCACTGGTCGAGAAAATCACGGATACCAGCAATCGCGCCCTGCGTAAGGTGCTGGCACGCGTCAATTCTCTGCTAGACATCAGCAAGATGGATAGTGGCGAGATGTATCTCGAACGCGAACCCGCGAGTCTGGTGCATATTGTCGATCAGGTACGGGTGCAATTGCAACCGCTCGCCGATGAACTGGACATCACGCTGGTATCAGATGTAGGCGACTTGCCCTTGCTGGATGTCGATAGCGATAAGATCGAGCGTATGCTTCTGAATCTGGTCGATAACGCGCTGAAGTACAGCCCAGAAGATGATACCGTGACTATTCGCGGGCATAAGCTGGGCGATACCCATATCATGGTTGAAGTGGTTGATAACGGCCCCGGCGTGCCGGATGATTACAAAACGCGCCTGTTCGATCGCTTCGTGCAAATCGAAGGGCGCAAGGTGATGCGACGGGGTGTCGGGCTAGGCTTGACCTTCTCAAAGCTGGTCGCCGAAGCCCACGACGGTAAAATCTGGGTTGAGGATAACCCCAGCGGTGGCAGTATCTTCAAAGTGACATTGCCAGTTGCCCATCTCGAAACCCCGTCGAATGAAGGCTAGCGTGCGTTGTAACTACTCAGCCCTCACCCTAAATCCCTCTCCCGACCGCCACTATGTGGCTAGGAGAGGGACTTCAACTGCGCTTGTCTTGAGGGCAGAAGCTGGCGTAAATCAATTGACCTGAGTAGTTACCGTGCGTTTAGCTCTCGATGATCTCGATCGTGTTGATGAAGTCGCGCTGTTCGATCGAATCGACAACGGCCTGATCGTCCTCGCTTTGTACCTTGCCGAAGACGGCGTGCTTGCCGTTGAGCCAATCGGTCTCTACATGCGTGATGAAGAATTGACTGCCGTTGGTGTTGGGGCCAGCGTTCGCCATGCTCAAGCTCCCTTTTTCGTGTGGGATCGCCAGGGCAGAGGCTTCGTCGTCCCATTTGTAGCCAGGGCCACCACGCCCGCTACCGGTCGGGTCGCCGCCCTGAACCATGAAGTCGTTAATCACCCGATGAAAGCTCACGCCGTCGTAGAACTTCTCGCGAGCGAGAAAGACGAAGTTATTCACGGTCTTGGGGGCGCGATCCGCGAAGAGATCGACGGTGATCGTGCCTTTGTTGGTCTCGATTTTGGCGGTGTAGGTCTTATCGGGGTCGATGACCATCTCCGGATAGCTGTTATACGTTGCCATAGTGTTATTGCTCCTGATAAAATCGCTAGGCGGATAAAAATAGGGTTAAGACAAGCATAGCAGAAAAATCAGCCCATACAAATACAAAGCCCATACGTTAAAGTCGTGATAACTCATAAAGTTTTGAGTTGGGATACGCATCGTTTTGCGATATTATTGATTTAAATTCTTACACCATCCGTTATAATACGCATCGTTGTGCAAAATGTTTATTCAATTGGCTGACTCGTGCACATATAATATGTGTGTGTATAAGTTCAGTTGAGTTGCATACTAACCTGTGGTGAAGGAGCATGAGCAATGCCGCGCATTTTATATATTGATGATGATGATGCTAACCGACTTCTGGTGCGTCGGGTTTTATTGGCAGAAGGGTTCGAGTTTGAAGAAGCCGCCACTGCCCGCGCTGGCATTGATCTCGCCGTTTCAACCCAGCCTGATTTAATCTTGATGGATATCATGTTGCCTGAAATGGACGGCTTGACGGCGACAAACCGTATTCGTGGCATCCCAGAAATTGCCGATACGACGATTGTCGCGCTGACAGCCAACGCGATGCAGGGCGATCGGGAGATGATTCTGGAAGCGGGCTGTGATGGTTACATCAGCAAGCCCATCGACATTGATACATTTGTAGACGAGATTTCACAATATCTCTAGGTAAAAGGACTTATGAGCGAACGTAACCCAATTGACCCAAGCGAAGCACATGTACTGGTTGTTGAAGATAACGTGCCAAACTTCGTCCTGATCGCGCGAATGTTGGCTTTCATGGGTGTACAGCGATGCGAATGGAAAACATCGGGCTGGCAAGTTGTGCAATTCGCCGAGACTTTGCCACGGATTGACCTGATCCTGATGGACATCCGCCTGCCCTACGAAGACGGCTATCAAGCCTTACAAAAAGTGCGATCTAATCCCAAACTCAAAGATACGCTGGTGTGCGCGGTGACCGCCGAAGCCAGCGAAGATCAAATGCGCCGCGCCCAGAAAGCCGGTTTCGATGGCTTTTTAGGCAAGCCACTCGATCCCGATCGTTTCCCAGAGCAGATTCAACGCCTGCTCAACGGTGAAGGCGTGTGGGAGTGGCAATAAAGCGCGTCGTCTGCATCTGTATACATGAGGTAGGAGCCAATGCCAATGAGCGATATGCCCCTCAAGTTGCTAACTCTTGCACAACAGCAATCCTTTGACCACCCGTCTGACTTGCTCATGGCTGTTCTGCCATCGCTAGTGGCAACATTGCCAGCAGTCACGACGGCGACGGTCTATCGCTTGACGCGGGGGGGGGTAGCTGTATGGGCGACGACCCGCGACGACATCGACGCGGGAGCTTTTAGCCCACTCACCGATGACCCCGCCGTGCAAGAAGCGATCGACACGCGCGATGCAGTCGCGGCGGATGAGCGTTCGATCTATCCTTTACGCGCCGACCAAGATTTGCTCGGTGTGCTGGAACTCCAGCATACAAGCCCCCCTGATGTGACGACGCTGACGACAATTGGCACGCAATTAGCCCTGATTTTGCACAATCAGCAATTGCAGCGCTTGCTCCAGCAACAGGTGAACTCGACGGCTAAGCTCAATCATGCTACCGATCTCGAAGCTGTGATGCAGATTGTCGCTGAAAATATCGTCGAGGACGGGCAATTCATCACGCTCAACCGCATCATCTACGACGCGCAGGGGCAAGTGACGGGCGCACAAGTTCTGCTCTCGGCGAATCGTCAGCAAGCCTTCTCCGATCAGGATACCTCGCTCGGCGTACACGTCGCGTATCTGCAATCGATGCGCCAACACTTGCTGGACGATGGCGAGTTCTTGATCGCAGACGTTGACCACGACGAACGCCTGACCGACGATGATCGGACGTGGTTGCGGAGTTATAAAGTCGCATCGACCTATGTCTTGCCCTTGACGGTGCAAGACGAATTATACGGGTTTATCAATCTGGTCGATACACAACATTCCTTGACGTTGAACGCCACCCAACGCCAGATTTACCAGAATATCGCCGAGCAAGCCGCGATCATCCTTGAGAAGCGCGACCTGCTCATGCAGACCGAATCGTCCCTGCAAGAGACGCAAACGCTCTACGCCATCACCGAAGACCTTGTCAAAGCACAGAGCTTGTCCGATATTATGATGGCGCTCTATCGCCACGTGGGGCAAAACACGCGCAACATCACTATCAGCGAATACAAGTATCAGCCTGATGGCTCGCTCGACGGCATTTATATGCGTCATGCCGTCAAGGATGGCGCGCCGATCGATCTCAATAAATCTTGGTCGGATAACTTCTCGGCTGAGGATGCCGCACGCGCTCTGGCTTACACGCAGGAAGTCGGCGACCAGCTCGAAGTAATCCCGGATTTTGATAAACAGGTCGAGCAATATCCGATCTTTGAAGCTCTGCGCGATCAAGGCATCGGCAGTTCGATCACTGTGCCGCTGTATGAGGGCGATAAGCGCACCCATCAGATCACGCTCTCATGGTCACGCCCACACGCCTTCGACGACAGCCTGCCCAAAATTCTGGAGAGCATGCGCTCACAGATTAGCCTCGTCCTGCGTAATCAGGCGCTATTATCGACCTCACGAAGCAGTGTCCAGCAATCCGAGCAACAGGCGACCTTGCTTGAGACGATGAACGATCTCATCATCAGCACCAATCAAGAGCAAGATGAACAAACCCTGCTCGATCGCACCGCCAAAGTACTCTTGCAACTGACCAATGCTGATCATATCGGCATCGGTATCCTGCAAACCGAAGGCGGTGTGACGCGCATCGCCGCCGAAGCCCCGGACACCGGCGCGACGGGCGCATTCATCGAAGGGCAGGATGGTGGCATCCCGCGACGGCTGATCGAGACGCGCCGACCCGTCTTGATTCCTGATATTGCGGCGGCGGATTACATCGACGAGCTAGGGCGCGAGGCGCTAGCGGGCGTGGGCGCGAAGTCGGTCTTTATCGTGCCGATGTTCGACCTTGAGGGCAACCTGCTGGGGTCGATCGGCTTTGACTATTACGAAAGGGTCGATCACTTCGACGAGCAAACGGTCGAAATCGCGCAGACCATCGCCTCGCAGGTCACGATTAACGTGCAGAAGTTGCGCCTCTTACGTACATCCCAGAGCCAAGCGCAGAAGATGCGCCAGATTACCGAATTCTCGCAGAGCATGATGTCATCCTTCCAGACAGAAGACATCTTGCAGATGTCGCTACAGGCGACGCAGACCGTCGTGCAGGCGGATTACATCAGCGTTCTGATGTATGATCGCACTCAAGATACCCTGCGCCAGGTCGCGGAGATGTGGGAAGGCGAGAAGCACGTCCATCAGCCGGGGGTTGTCGTCGCTGAGGACGCGAACAACGTCGCCTACAAAGCGTGGCAAGCGCATGATCTCGTACAAATCGAAACCCTGCAAGCCAACTGGGAATGGAAGCACCCGCGCATCACGCATCTACAGAGCTTGATGGCCTACCCGATTGTCTCGGTGGGGGTCGTGCTGGGCGTGATGGAAATCGGCAATAAGTCACAAGTACAATACGAGCAGACGGACATCATCGCTTTCCAGCAGATGAGCAACCAGATTGCTGTCGCGCTCTCCAATGCAGAAACTTACACACAAAGCCAGAAGCTCGCCCGCAATAAAGTGCTGGCGAATGACATCATCAGCCAGTTGCAACGCCAGACCGAAATTCAGGGTATTTTGTCAATCACCGCGACGGAACTGGGCAAAGCACTAGGGGCGACGCGCGCCCGCATTCGTCTTGGGCTGGATGTTCCGGCAAACGGGGAGGACTCATGACACGCGACCAACTGCTCAACCTGTTCTTCAAGACCGATCATCTCGACTCGCGCATCGAGCGTGAGAAAGCACGGGCCATCTATGGGGTGACATGGCTCATAGCGGCAATCGCCTTTCTCTTGATTTTCGTATTCCCGTTCAATAATACAGTGTTTCAACAGCAACTCGCAGAGGGCAACTATTTGTTGCTCTTCGCTGGCGGGGTAGCAAGTATTTTGCCCTTCGTGACGATTGTGCTGGTGCGGGCCGGGCGCATCCAGATTATCAGCCAATCTTTGATTGTCATTCTCTTCTTATCGCTGGTATCGGTAGCTTTTGATGATGTGATCCTGAGTGCGGAGTATATGGCGTTTGCGCTGGTGATTTTGCTGGCAGCACTGCTATTCGAGCTACGCGACTTCAGCATTATCGCATCTGTCAGCTTCGTCTTTTTGGCTCTGCAAGAGTTGAGTCAGGTGCTATTCCAAGACCAAAACTCGACTGTCCCCTTGCTGACGACAGGCATTTATCTGATCATCATCGGCGCGGCGTATTTCTTCATCCGTTACCTGCGGACAAGCCGCCTCGAAGCGACTGAGCTTGAGGGCGAGCAACGCTTGAAACTGGCGGACATCAACTCGCGCATTACGCGGCAGGCATCGGCGCGTATCCCCCTACGCGAGGCACTGGATACCACGCTAGGGCTAATTATCAATAATTACGCGCAGTTCTATCACGCGCAGGTCTTCTTGATTGATGCGGATGGCGTGCAGGCGCGACTCGCGGCGAGTACGGGCGAGGCCGGCAAACGCCTGATAGAAAAAGGTCATAGTCTCGCTGTCGGCAGTCTCAGCGTCATCGGGCAGACGACCTTTCGTGGCGAGCCAGTTATCGCCCGTGCCGAGCAAGACGAGAGCGTGCATAAAGAGAACCTGCTACTCGCACAGACCAAGCTCGAAGCCGCCTTCCCGCTGGTGGTCGGTGATAAGATCATCGGTGCGCTTGATTTACAGAGCAAGCAATCGCTCGACTTGACTGAGTTCGACAAGCTGACCTACCAATCCATTGCCAACAGCCTCGCGCTCTCGATTGATAATATTCGCCAGTTTGAGACGGCACAGGCGCGTGTTGAGGAAAATCAACGCCTGACCGAGCAGACACGCTCGGCTCTGCGCGAGGTCGAACGCTTGAACCAACGCTTGATTGGGCGTGCTTGGTCGGAGTATCTGGGCGATAAGGGCCATCAAGTCGGCTTGAATGTCGATCTTGTGACGGGCGAGAACACGTCTGCCACGCGCTGGACATCAACCCTTGCCGAAGCCGCCAAGCAAAATTATCTGGTCAACGAAGGGCGCGTCGTCGCCATCCCGCTGAAGGTGCGCGGGCAGGTGATCGGCGCGATGGAATTTGAGATGGACGAAAACGACGAATTCACGCCGGAAGATTTCGAACTGTTGCAAGAGATCAGCGAGCGCTTCGGGCTCGCGGCAGAGAATACGCGCTTGCTCGAAGAGAGCCAGCGCATCGCCCAGCGCGAGACGCTCATCAACGAGATTAGCAGTCGCCTGCAATCGGCAACGAATATCGAAGCCACGTTGACCGAAGCCGCCCGCAGTTTTACGGATACGCTCGGGGTCAACCGCGTGATGATCCGGCTCGGCGCGCCCGATGATGACAAAGATGCCCGCACCCCCCAAGCTAACGGTCAATCAGGAGCAGAATCATGATCCGATCTACGCGACCTCTGGATCAGCCGATTGCTGATGTCAAACGCAATATGCTGTTGTTTGTCACAACCAGCTCGTTCATCTTCATTGCTTTACTCATCGCTCTGGTTTATCTGACCCCGCCAGATGTCTTGCCACTGGCAACAACGGATGCGATCTTCATCACCAGCGTCGGCGCGTTACTGCTGGTTTTATTGACCTTGACCTTGCTCCGTCGCTATATCCGCGTCATCGGTTATTCAATCGGTATTCTGTTGCTTCTGCTCATCTATATAGCAGAAGGCGGCGATGCCAGCGATATTCTTTTGATCTTCGTGATGATGGCGACTTTATTCACCGCGATCGTATTTCGGGGGGTTGCCTATTGGCTCGCGCTCGGGCTGATTGGGGTACGAATGGCAATCTACGCCGCTAGCGCATACGCTGACATCGCGTCCGACTTCACCGACCCCCTCACCATCGGTCTCTCTGTATTCTCAACCAGTCTCCTGTATGTCGGTCTGCCACTGGGGCTAGGGGGCGTCCTCTTTCTGTTCGCCGAACGATTGGAACGCCAGCTGGGGCAACGGCAACGCTATGCTGACTTGCTCGAAGCTAGCGCCGACATCGGGCAGAATATGTCGCAAATGCTGGAGCTGGATGATCTGCTCAAGCGGGCGGCAGAGATTATCCGCGATCGCTTCGCGTTTTATCACGTGCAGATTTTCCTCGTGGATGAGGATCGCAAGTACGCCTATCTCACGGCGAGTACGGGCGAAATCGGCGAGCAGATGCTAGCGCGTAACCATCGCTTGCCGATCAATGCCGCGAGCGTCATCGGGCGGGTGACACAAGCCGGCGATGTGATCGTCGCGCGCGATACGGATCGTGATGGCGGGCACTCGTTTAACGAGTTATTGCCGGATACACGCTCGGAACTGGGCTTGCCCATCATGGATAACGAAGGCATTATCGGCGCGGTCGATGTCCAGAGCCGCCGTCCGAACGTCTTCAGCGAGACCGAAATCCGCGTGCTACAGGTGATCGCCACCCAGCTAGCGACGGCGATCCGCAATGCGCGTCTGTTCCAGAACCAAGCCGACAGCGTGCAGGAGAATAAACGGCTTTTCATCGAATCCGAAACCAACCTGCGCGAGATCCAACGCCTGAATCGCCAGCTGACCAAGCAAGCATGGCAGGATTATCTCTTCAGCGATCACCGCATCGACGGCGTGACACTCAGCGATCAGACCTTCAAGAATCACGCCGACTGGACAGAGACGATGAAGCAAGCCAGTCGTCGTCGCCGCCCGATTCAATCGCAGGTGGGCGACTCGCACACGATTGCTGTGCCGATCGAACTGCGGGGCGAGGTCATCGGCGCGATCGAGATCGAGAGCGGTGACGCGCAAACCTACGACGACATCGCCGATATGATCCGCGCAATCTCACAACGGCTCGCCGTCAGCCTTGATAATGCGCGCCTCTTTGAAGAGACGAACGAAGCCACCGCGCAAGAACAGCGCATCGGCGAGATTGTCGCGCAGTATCAAACGGCGGATACCGTCGATGAATTGTTGAAGATCACGCTCAGCGGCTTGACAGAAACGCTCGGTGCTGACGAAGCGACGATTCGCGTTGGGGCGCTCGAAGATGATGATGCGGATGATCGATCTGACAATCCCAACCCGAACGGAGGCACAAGCTAATGCTACAGCTTATCAATAGCCGCTTGCTCACGCCGCGTTACAACTACGTCGAGACGCTGGAACGCCGCCGCGCGCGCGCGCTGATGATCTATCTGACGATCATCATCCCGCTGGCAATTCTCGTCACTTATCCGCCGGTCATCGCTGGTCTGCTCGCTGGCGAAGGTGTGACAATCGTTGATGCGATTTCGATTGTTGCGCCCTTGCTCGCAGTCGGCTTATATTTTGCCGCTAGCAACGGATATTATCGCGGGGCGGCGGTGGTCGTGGTCTTGCTCAGCGTGGTCGCCCCGATTCCCGGCTTTCAGGTCAACACGATCGATTCGTCGAACATGATTTCGATGGCGATTCCAATCGTGCTGGCAGGCACGTTGCTCGGGCGCTTCGCGACGGTCAGCACGACGATTGCCACGAGCGCGATTGTGCTGGTCTTCGGCTTTGTGCCGCCCTTCGCGCCCGATGGTGCGAATCTGGCATCGACGGCGATCAGTTCATTGCTGGTGTTCATCATCATCGCGTCGATCGAATTGATCTTCGGGTCAAACATTCAGGTTGCCGCCGGACAACTGATCGAAGATTTACTATCGCTCGAGCGTGCGTCGGATTCCTTCACGCTCTCTGGCATTGATAAAGACGAAAACGACCTCAGCGGACAAGCGATGGACATCGCCCGTGATTATCTGGGGTATAACTTCGCGCAGGTTTTCTTCGTCGAAGATGACAGAGTGCGGCGGCGCGTCTCCAGCGGTTTGAGTCGCTCGCAACTCAATATTGATACGGACTTCGGCTTATCGAGTACCAGCGGCATCTACGAAGCCCTACGCACGGGCGAGATGGTCGTGCTGGATCAGGAGAGTAGCGAGGCGCGACGCGGGCATGTGTTGCCGGGCATCAATCTCGCGCTTGCAATCCCTCTGCGCGATCATACCGATACCATTATCGCCGTGCTGGATTTGCAGAGCGAAGATACGCAGACCGTCACGCAGGAACGCTTGAAGATCGCGCGGACGCTAGCAAGCCAGCTGGCGATCGCCATTGCCGAGTCGCGGGTGATTAGTGACCTGCGCGCGAACCTCGCCGAGCAGAATAATTTGATCCAGCGCCAGCGCCAACGCTTGCTCGAATATGAACGTGCCGAACGACGCGCAACGGCGACTAGCTGGGCGCAGTATCTGGAGCAACGCGGGATCGAATACATCGGCTTCGATCTTAACCCGCAGTTGGGCGATGAGCCGGTCGCTGGCTACGAACTCACGGATACCTTGCGACCAGCCTTCGAGACGGGCGATGTGTCGGTCACGACTGAGAACGGGCATCAGGTCATCACCGCGCCGATCATGCTTCGCGGGCGGGTATTGGGCGCGATGTCCTTCAAAGTGCCAGCCGGGCGACAGGTCGTCGGTCAGCGTCAGTTAGAACTCCTGCGGAGTGTGGTGCAACGTCTGGCATTGGCGCTAGAGAATAAACGGCTCTTCGAGCAGAGCCAAGCCCAAGCCCAGCGCGAGAGTATCGCCAATGAGGCTGGTAATCTGCTCTTAAGTACCACAGACGTGCAAACGGTGTTAAAATTAGCCGCAGACAACTTCAACGAAGTTGTAGGAGCTATCCAGACGCGCATCCACGTCCAACCGACCGCGCAATCATCAAACACTGAGGATACAGCATGAATCGGGGATTTTTCAGTTTTAACATACAGGGCAAGTTGCTGATCGCATTTTTATTCGCGGTACTGATGCCGGCGCTCATTTTAGCTGTCGCCAGCTATCGCTATGCCACACAACTGAGCCTCGATAACCTCGAAGCCTACATCGAAGCCAGTGGCGCACGCCGCCAAGAGGCGATCGAGAACGACTTCCGCACCGCGCTCAACGAAATCAATATCTTCCTCGACTCGGTCTCTAACCGCCAAGCCGTCCTCGGCTTGATGACGACCGTCTACTTGCAGAACACGCCAGGCGGCATCGCGCAAGTATCCGAGATCGAAAATCTGTTTCAGGATCAGTTGATTACCAGTAACCTGTTTAATAGTATCTGGCTACTAACGCCCGGACGCGGCAATCAGGAACTAGGCGTGAACGTCTATGCGGATGTCACCGCGCCCGATCAATCCCTGCCGTTTAGCCGCCTCTTGCAAGAGGAGAGCGGGTCGGATATTTATCGTCTGGGGCGCGACTTGATCGAAGAACAGACCGTCAACGGCGAGCTGTTCATCCGGGATACGCAAGCCCTGCTGGTGACAGAACGCGACGACGGTAGCCAGCATGTCGAAGTGGTGAACTTGCTCTTCGATGAGATCGAGGGCGAAGACGTGCTGGTCGGGTATCTGGTGCTTGATCTCAATCTGGATGCGATCATCCTCGATAATCTCGCTGAGCAAATCGGTAATCTAGAAACGTATGCGTATCTCATCTTGCCGCGCACCAACGAATACATCGCGCCGGCGGATGTCATCGAAGGCGGGCTAGTCGATGTGACATCCATCGGCGCACAGCGCGTACTCGCCCAGCAACCGAGCAACGTCGATGAATACGATGTCGGCGTACAGGGCGAGCGTCGCCGTGTGATCGGCTATTATGCGCCGATCATCGTTGAGGACGAACGCTTCTCGCTGGTGACGGAGATCGAAACGAATATCGTCAACCAGCAATTGTTCAGTTATACGACCGGTATTAGCTTCCCGATTTTACTGGGGGCGCTCGTGCTGGTATTTTTGAGTGCCCTGCTCATCACGCAGAATATCACCCCGCCGCTAGAAGCGATTACGCGGGCTGTGCGCGATGTGGTGCGCGGTAACTTCGCCACCGAAATCCCGTCCACGCGCCGCAACGACGAAATCGGGCGTTTAGCCAATGCCTTTGTCGATATGCGGACACAAATCCAGACCTTGACCGACGACATGGAACGGCGCTTGCAGGTGCGGACGCGCGACGTGCGCGTGACGCAGAACATCACGCGCACCGTCACGGCAGAGCGCGATCTCAACCGCTTGATGACGCAGGTCGTCGGTCTGATTGTCGAGAACTTCCCGTCGATTTATCACGCGCAGATTTTCTTGCTGGATCGCGAGCGACAATTCGCGATTCTGCGTGCGAGTACGGGCGATGCCGGGCGCGAATTGCTCACACGCGGGCACAAGCTCGCCATCGGTAGCGTCAGCGTGATCGGGCAAGTCACGGAGCAGGGACAGCTGATTATCGCCCGCGATACCGCCGAGAGCGATGTCCACCGCCGCAACGAGTTCTTACAGGCGACCCGCGCTGAACTGGCGATCCCTCTGCGCTTGGGCGATACGATCATTGGCGCGCTCGACGTGCAGAGTGCCCAGCGCGATGCCTTCGATGATGACCAGACCAATGCCTTGCAGACGCTCGCCGACCAGGTCACGATTGCGATCGAGAATGCGCGCCTGTACGAAGAGTCCGCGCGCCTGCTCTCCAACATGGAGCAGAGCCGCCGCCGCGAGACACAGAGCGCATGGCAACAGTATCTCCGAAGCCAGCGCATCGGCGGGCTAGCGATGCAAACCGGCACCGATACCGGCTACGCCTTCGAGACGCTGACGCAGGCGGTCTACAAAGGCAATAAGCCGGTCGTCGGCGATGTGACCGAACGCAACACCGTGCCCTTTGCTGTGCCGATTATCTTGCGTGGTGAAATCCTCGGTGTGGTAGAATATGAAGTGCCGGAGACTGAATTCAGCTATGATAAAGTCTTGCTAGCAGAAGAACTGGTGAATCGTCTCGCGATCGCGCTCGACAATGCGCGTTTGTTCCAAGATAGCCAACAAACCGCCGAACGCGAGCGCATCGTCAACGAGATTGCCGCCAAGCTGACAGCGACCACCGATGTGCAAGAGATTTTGCAGACGGCCATCCGCGAAGTGGGGCAAGCCCTACGCACGCCACAGGTGGCGATCAATCTACAAATCGACGATCAAACCGTGAACGGGCATACTAACCCGAGCGACGAACCCGAACCATCAGAACAACCCGAAGTATAAGCGTAAATTAGGCTGTTGATGCGGAGATCACATGGCACAAAATATCTTTGTTACCGATAACCCATATGTCGAAAAAATCATGCGGCGCGTCGTTCCCGTTTTCAGTGTCGCAGTCATCATCTTCGCCTTCAGTGGCATTCGCGCGGTCATCGCGTCTGATCGGGCCTTCCTCGAAGATGAGCATCAGATCGGCTTAGAGCGTCTGGAAAATTTCCTCGAAGATGATCTGAGAGCCCTGCGCGACGATGTGAGCAATGCCGTCGATGAACGTGATTTGCGCGCCTTCCTCAACGAGTCGAACCAGATCACGTATCGACTCGCGACGGAACGCGCCGAAGCACTGATCGAAGCCCACCCTGAGACCTATCAGGCCGTGCGTTATATCTCGCGCGATGGGCTGTTACAGTTAGAAGTCATCAATCGTAACGGCATCGCACAGGCGACACCGCTAGGCGATTTGAACCAGATCAGCGACTTCACCGCGACACGCACCTTTGAAGAACTCCGCAACGACAATATCCAGCAGATTGCCGTCGGTGATTTTCGCCTGCGCCCGGATACCACCGACACTCTGCTCTCAGTGATTGCGCCTGTCACCGCCGTCAATGCGGGCACAGTCCAGGGCTTTGTCGAGTTAGAAATTGCGGCAGACCGTCTGCTCGGTCACGTTAATCTTGCGCTGAGCGATGATGAACAGGTCGTGCGCGATCAAGCCGGTCGTCGCTTGCTATTGCTGGATGCACGCGGGCGCGTGATTGCTGATAGTGGCGCAATTGGCGATAATTACATCCGCAACTTAGAAGCGACCGGCGGCAACACCATCGGCGATGATTTTTACGAAGATGTGCTAGCCTATGCCGCGGGCAGTACCACCGATGTGCTGACGGATTGGCGTGCCGGGGCGGGTCAGATTTACTCGAAGTTTTATCTGGGCGATCGCGGGCAATTCGCCGATGTTTACGGTATAGGTTGGCAGTTAGTCATCATCGATAACCCCCTGCTGTACTATGCCAGCACTGTCAGCGTCGTGACCTTCATCGGTGCGCTGGCGACGCTGGTCACGGTGGTAGGCGTGTTCCTCATTCGCCGTTTGATTACGCCGATGCTGATCCCGGTTGCCGAAGCTGAGTCGGTCTTGCAGGTCGTCTCCGTCGCGGATGATCGCCCCAGCCTGCTCCGTCGTCCGGAGTCCTCAGCGAGTCAGGGGGAGATGGTCAAAGCGGTAAACACGCTCACCCGACGCATCGAAGACCTGACGACTCAGTTGGATACCGAAGTCAGCCGCCGTAATCGCGATTTGCAGGTTGCCGGGCGCATCGGGCGCGAGACCGCCGTCCAGCGTGATCTCGATGCGCTGGTGCGGCGTGCGATCAACCTGATCTGTAACGAACTGGGCTTCTATCACGCGCAGGTTTTCCTCGTCGATGAATCAGGCCTGAACGCTGTCCTGCGCTATAGCCGCGGCGAAGCCGGCGCGCAATTGCTCGAGCGCGGTCACAGCCTCACGGTCGGCTCGGATACGGTGATCGGCACGGTGACAGGCGACGGACGCGCCTTGATCGTCAATAACATGCTCGGCGAAGCGGGCGATCGACACGGCTTCGACCCGCTCTTGCCGGATACCCGTGCGGAGATGGGCCTGCCGCTGTTCATCGGTGAGGACATCATCGGCGCGCTCGATATTCAAAGTCGCACAGTCGATGCCTTCGACGAAGACGACTTGCCGACTTATCAACTCGTCGCCGATCAACTGGCGATTGCGATTTACAACGGGCAACTACGCGAACAGTCCGAGCGACGTATCCGCCAGATTGACCGCCTCAACAGCCAGCTGACGCGCGATGCGTGGCAAGAATTAGAACAACGCGCCAATATCGAAGGGCGCTATGGTGCCGACGTGACGGGCAAGCTCAAAGCGCCGATCACTATTCGCGGGCAGGTCATCGGCGAGCTAGAAGCCGATTTGCCCGACGATCAAGACTTCAGTCAGGGCGATCAGCAGATTTTACAATCGGTTGCCGAGCGTGTCGCGCTGGCGCTGGATAATGCGCGCCTCTTCCAAGAGACGCAAACCACGCTCGCCGAGACATCGACGCTCTACCAGTTGAGTCGCTTGCTCAACGAAGCCAACACGCTGGAGGACGTTCTACAATCGATCATCATCACCGTTGCGTCTGACGCGGCGGGCGGGCAGGTGTGGCTCTTCGAGGAGACCTTGCCCAACCAGAAATCGGACTGGGTGCGCCTGGCGGTTGATCTCGCCCTGATTGAGCGTCCCGACGAGCGCGATATTGTGGGCGAACGCCTGCAATTATCGAAGTATCGCTTCTTCGATCGCTTGCGCCCGGATGACATCACCATCATCGAAGATACGACGCAAGTCTCCATCACCAGCAGTCGCCTGTTGCAACTGATGTCCAGCATGAACGCGCGCTCAATCGTGTTCATCCCGTTGACGATCCGTGGCGCATGGAAGGGCTTCATCAGTGTCGAATTCGCCACCACCCACGTCTATACCGAAAAAGAACGGCGGGTCTATAACGCGCTCATCGCGCAAGC
>DAOTTV010000183.1:0-68565 GCA_034437755.1 Anaerolineae bacterium
TATGCCGATGGCGAAAGTGTCCCCGATTTAGCCAAGCATTTTGGTATCTCGAAAACTCGTATCTATCAAATCCTCAAGAACAAACGCAAATAACGGAAATGGGCGCACTCACGCGCCCACAGCTTACTTTCTTTTATAGTTGACAATCTGATGAATTCGCTGGTCACTGAGCTTATAGGCTCGTGCAAGGTCGGCGATAGTTTCACCGTCTTGGTAACGCTGGCGAATATTGCGATTGCGATGAATGCGCTCGGATGTCTTATTAGAAACAGGTTTCTTGGGGAGCGGTTCGTCGTTGTAGAGGCGTTCCAAAATGAAAGCCACAGCGGTTTCAAGGCTGTGGCAGGATGTGCTCCATACGGGGTTCGAACCCGTGTTTTTGCCTTGAGAGGGCAACGTCCTAGACCACTAGACGAATGGAGCAAATATATCAACAATATAGCAGGGATGCGGGCAAAAGGGAAGGACGTATTCTGGGATTAATACACAATGTGTAAGCAGAAGTCGATTCATCTCGTACAATCTGCATAAAAAATCAGCAGGAACTTCGATCGATCTGTGGTAATATCCCTTGCGCGATGCGTATTACAATACAACTCTCATAAATTTTGTCTACTGACGGACATTTTAATAACATATATTGAGGTCAAATACATGTTGTATGAAAAGCGTGATCATCAGTGGGTGTATGCGTTCGAAGAAGGCAACACTTCTATGAAGCAACTCCTCGGAGGTAAAGGGGCGAATGTCGCCGAAATGGCGAATATCGGCTTGCCTGTCCCGCCGGGATTTACGATTACGACCGAAGCCTGCAACGCTTATTTTGAATACGGGCGACAATTCCCCGAAGGCATGTGGACACAAGCCCGCCAAGCCCTCGAAGAAATTGAGAAGAAGACTGAAAAAAAGTTTGGCGACCCCCAAGACCCCCTGTTGCTCTCCGTCCGCTCCGGTGCATCGATTTCGATGCCGGGAATGATGGACACGGTTTTAAATCTCGGCTTGAACGATGAAACAGTCGAAGGCTTAGCGACAATCAGCAAGAACCGCCGCTTTGCACTGGACGCGTATCGGCGCTTCATTGCGATGTTCGGCTATATTGTGATGAACGTTCCCAGTGACAATTTCGACCGCATGTTAGAGCGCTACAAAGCACAACACAAGATTATCAACGATACCCAATTAGAGCCGAAAGATTTAGAAGAAATTATCGAGCGTTATAAACGCATCATCTTTGCTGAATTACACGGGACAGAATTCCCGCAGAATCCGATGGAGCAACTGCGGATGGCGATCGCGGCTGTCTTTGATTCATGGATGCGCCGACGCGCACAAGATTATCGACGCGTCAATCACATTCCAGATGATCTAGGTACAGCAGTCAACGTGCAGAGCATGGTATTCGGCAATCTAGGCTGGACAAGCGGCACAGGCGTTGCCTTCACGCGCAATCCATCAACCGGCGAGAAGATGATCTACGGCGAATACTTGCTCAACGCGCAGGGCGAAGATGTCGTCGCCGGTATTCGCACGCCCAAGACCATCGACGAACTCGCACGCGAAATGCCGCTGGTGTATGCCCAACTGCAAGAGATTACCCACAAGCTCGAACAGCATTATCGAGATATGCAGGATATTGAGTTCACAATTGAAGATAATAAGCTGTGGCTATTGCAGACGCGCACCGGCAAACGCACTGGCACCGCCGCAGTCCATATCGCCGTTAAGATGGTCGAAGAAGGTATGATCGACCGTGAGACCGCGCTCCTGCGCGTTGACACGCAATTGATCGATCAGCTATTACATCCGATGATCGATCCGCATGCCGATAGCACAATCCTGACGACTGGCTTGCCGGCTAGCCCCGGCGCGGCATCGGGTAAAGTCGTGTTTGATCCTGATGAAGCAGAGACGCTCGCGCTCGATGGGCATCAGTTGATTCTCGTACGTGGCGAGACCAGTCCCGAAGATTATCACGGCATGATCGCCGCCGAAGCCATCCTCACCGTGCGCGGTGGGATGACATCACACGCGGCCGTCGTCGCGCGCGGCATGGGCACGCCCTGTATCGTCGGTGCCGGTGATATTGAACTGAGCATCGACGAAGGCGTGTTCAAAGTCAATGGGCACGAGATACGACGCGGCGATTGGATCACGCTCGATGGCTCAACGGGTGAAGTGCTCGCCGGACAGGTTGAGACAATCCAACCGGATTTGAGCGGCGATTTCCAGATGTTGATGCGCTGGTCAGACGATGTGCGACAATTAGGCGTGCGTGCCAACGCGGATAACGCGCAAGATGCCGAAATTGCGCGTCAATTCGGCGCAGAAGGCATCGGTCTATGTCGCACGGAGCATATGTTCTTCACCGATGAACGGCTAGCCATCATGCGCGAGATGATCCTCGCTGATGACCTCGCTGGACGCGAATTCGCGCTCGACAAATTGTTACCGATTCAACGGCAAGACTTCCTCGACCTATTCCGCGAGATGGATGGCTTGCCCGTCACCGTGCGCCTGCTCGACCCACCCTTGCACGAGTTCTTGCCCGATTACGAAGAACTTCAGGCTGAGATCTACGAGCTTAAGCTGAGCCTGCGCGATGCCGACGGCTTCAACAAAATTGACGAGATTCTGCGTAAAATCTGGGATAAAGAAGAACTGATGCGCCAGGTTGAACGCCTGCGCGAGGTCAACCCGATGCTCGGCTTCCGCGGGTGCCGTCTGGGATCAACCTACCCCGAGATCACGCGTATGCAAGCCCAGGCAATCTTCGAAGCCGCCTGCGAAGCGGTCGCTAACGGTATCGACGTTCAGCCCGAAGTGATGATCCCGCTGGTATCCCTGCGCGACGAACTCGCTAAGCAACGCAAGATTGTCGAAGAAGTTGCCGAGCAGGTCATCGGTCGCTACGGTGTCGATTTGACATACCAGATCGGTACGATGATCGAACTACCCCGCGCCGCCCTGACCGCCGATCAATTCGCAGATCATGCGGATTTCTTCAGCTTTGGGACGAACGACCTCACACAGACCACATTCGGCATCAGTCGCGATGATAGCGGTCGCTTCTTGCCGCGTTACGTCAAGCTGGGGATGATGGATGACGATCCTTTTCAGGTGTTAGATCAGCAGGGAGTCGGTCAATTGGTGCAAATCGGCATGGAGAAGGGGCAATCGGTGAACCCTGACCTGAAGATTGGCATCTGTGGCGAACACGGTGGCGATCCACAAAGCGTGGAGTACTGCCATCATATTGGGCTAGATTATGTCAGTTGCTCGCCCTATCGCATCCCGATTGCACGCCTCGCCGCCGCTCAAGCTGTGTTGCGTGCCAAGCAAGCCGCAGAACAAGCAACCGCAACCACGCCGCCAGCCCAGCCCGCGCCGTCGAATGCGGGTGATCAAGAAAGCGCGGAAGCTGAGATCACGCTGTAAGCAGGCACAGACAGTATGAGATCAAAAAAGACCGCCCCTGTGGGGGTCTTTTGCGTTGAGCCACATCGCTTAACTGGTTTCGACGATCGACGGTTTCATCTGGTGTAATACGTGCTTTTCGATGGGCTGACCGCCGACAATATGCTCGTCAACCACCGCTTCGATCTCACTCTTAGAAGATGCCCCGCTATACCACGTCCCATCCGGGTAAACAGCCATCACCGGTGCGTGTTTGCAAGCGCCGAGGCACTTGGTCTTAGAACAACGGGCGAAGGGTTGCTTCGATTTCTTGAGGGTCTTCTTCATGTATTTATAGGCTTTTTTGTTGCCCTTTTTCTTACAATCGCTACCACTGCAAAACAAAATATGACGTTGAATAGGCTTCATCCGGATACCTTTAATATGCTCATCTAATATGTGATCATTTAACCACAGATCATCTTAGCATGTCTACGAAAGTGGTTAAGGGTATCCCTAGCCTGATTATAAGATGCGTTTTCATCAACCATTAAACTAAATATACATCAGTTAAATTCTTAATTGTGCTGATATAATCCTGACGCATTCCCCATAGCGCATGACTCATGACTTTTCACTACGATCTGACGTTCACTTATCTTTCGCATAGAGTATGGCAGATACAGCACATCAGCGATCTTTTGCTATAATAAGTACAAACGACAACAAATAAGAGATAGCACGATGAAACAGGTTTACATTTCATACGCGCGCGAAGATCGACAATATCGTGATGCCCTGCGCGAATATATGACAGCGGCGGGCTACAAAGTGCGGACGCATCGCGGGGCAAGCGATTGGTCGCTGAGTCTGTTCGATATCATTCGTGATTGCGATGCCGTGATTCCGATCATCACCGAAGCAGGTGCAGAATCCGGACGCGTAACATATGAATGGTCAGTTGCATTGGGGGCGGGCGTGCTGGTCTATCCCGTCATGTTCCGCGCGACCGATGCCCACCCGCACTTGATGATTCTCAAGGCTTACGACTTCAACGCTTATAACGATCAACACGATGCATGGGAACAATTCATGCGCGAGTTCCAGCGCGTGCTAGGCGATGATGTGCAAATGACGCGGCTTGAACCCTCCAAACGCCAGTCGTCCGCCCCATCACAACCCGCACCCGAGCGATCAACACGGCATTTAACCCAGCGCGAGCGCGACCCCC
This sequence comes from Anaerolineae bacterium, assembly GCA_034437755.1. GTDB lineage: Bacteria > Chloroflexota > Anaerolineae > Aggregatilineales > Phototrophicaceae > JAUZRW01. The sequence continues at coordinate 4,628 of DAOTTV010000183.1, forward strand.
AACCGGAGCGCGACGCACGCCTGACAGGGTATTATCTGGAAGTTCAGCGCGGCAGTCATGCGCCAGAAGAATATCCACTGCGTGCAGAAAGCGTCACAGTCGGGCGCGATGGACGCAACGACATCCAAATCCCAGAAGAAGGCGTGAGTCGGTCGCATCTGCGCTTTGTGCGCGTCGAGAACGGGTATCAAGTGATGGATATGGGCAGTACCAACGGCACGTATCTCGCCAACGGCGACAAAATCCAGACGCACAAGCTCAAATCTGGCGATGTGCTGACAATCGGTCACATCTCGCTGACGTTCCGCCATATCGAATAATCGTGGTCTAACGCTTAATCGCTATAGCGCGCATCGTATTATCCGTGAATAATAGGGCTTTCACGCGATAACAGCCCGAGGAAAGAGATGACGATGCGCGAGACCTACCCCTTCAATCATCATTGGCTTTACACGCCGCAGGCAGTCACTATCGATGCACCCGATAGCGATTTCGAGCCTGTCATCCTGCCACACACGAATAAGATACTGCCGCATCAGAACTTTGACGATCACGAGTATCAATTCATCAGCACCTATCGTAAACGCTTCACCCTGCCCCAAGCCCCTGCCGGCAGGCGCGTCATGCTTGACTTTGCTGGCGTGCTGAGCGCGGCAACTGTCACCATCAACGGGCACAGTTTCACCGAACATCGCGGCGGCTTCGTGCCTTTCAGCTATGACATCAGCGATTATCTCGATCATGAGGGTGAGAACCTATTAACGGTGACCGTCGATAGCCGTGAGCGCCATGATATTCCGCCCTTCGGCGGGCGTGTCGATTATCTGGTGTTCGGCGGCATCTACCGCGATGTGACCCTGCGCTATGTCGATCCGGTGCATATTCATAACGTCCGCGTCCGCACGCTAGACACGCTCAGCGATCAACGCCGTGCCGAGATCGACGTATGGATTCACAATACCAGCGATGAGGCAAAATCGCTGATCGTTTACACAGCAATCGCCGCTAGCGAACACAGCAAGCGCGATGCCCAACAGCATCGCACGATCGCGGCACACACAAGCGAACAGGTCACGCTGACGGTAGATTGCCGTGACTGTGACCTGTGGACGCTGGACGGCAATCCGCCATTCGCGGGCTTATACGATTGCAGTGTGATGCTCCTTGAGCATGACGACGCGCAGGCCACGATCGACAATGACAGCGTGACAGTCGGCTTTCGGACGGCACAATTTCGTGAGGATGGCTTCTATCTCAACCGCGAGAAAGTATTCCTACGCGGACTCAATCGCCATCAAATGTATCCCTTCGTGGGCGCGGCAGTCTCACGTCGCTTGCAAGCACGCGATGCCGATCTCATCAAGTCTTACGGATGCAACATCGTACGTACATCGCACTACCCGCAGGACAAAGCCTTCTTACGTCGCTGTGACGAAATCGGCTTGCTCGTATTCGAGGAGATTCCCGGATGGCAACACATTGGCGATGAGGACTGGCAAGCACTCGCCCTGCGCGATGTACGCGCAATGATCGAACGCGATTGGAATCATGCCAGCATCATCTTGTGGGGGGTACGCATCAACGAAAGCTGGGATAACACAGCCTTCTATACGCGGACGAACGCCCTCGCCCATGAGCTTGACCCGACGCGGCAAACGGGCGGCGTGCGCTTCTGGCCCCATAGCGAATTTCTGGAAGATGTCTACACCTACAACGATTTCAGCGATAGCGTGATCGAACCAACGCACAGCCCATGGCTCATCACGGAATTCAACGGGCATATGTTCCCGACCAAAGCCTTTGACCACGAAGCGCGTCAATCCGAGCATATGACGCGCCACGCCAAGATTCAATCACAGGCGATGGCAACTGGCGGTATCGCGGGGGCGATTGGGTGGTGTGCGTTTGATTACAACACCCACAGCGATTTCGGCAGTGGTGATCGCGTCTGCTATCACGGCGTGCTGGATATGTTCCGTCAACCGAAATGGGCGGGTTGGTTCTATCGCAGTCAAAAATCGCCCGCCGAAGAAATCGTCCTACAAGCGGCAACTTTCTGGACAATGGGCGATCGCTCTGCCGGCGGTGTCGATCCCTTCTACGTCATGACCAATGTCGATTATATCGACGTGTACGTCGGCGGCGAGTTCAAAGATCGCTATACACCCGCGAGTGATGAATTTCCCTATTTGCCACACCCGCCGATCAAAGTCACACGCGTGGGGACAGACTGGGGAAGCAAGTGGGAAGCCCTGCGTATCGTCGGTTTCATCGATGGCGAAGAAGTCGCCGAACAGCGCATCAGCCAGGATGGGATACCGCGCAACCTCGAATTTTACGCCGAGGATACAGATTTACAGGCAGATGGACGCGACATGACGCGGCTCGTCTTTCGCATCACGGATGAGTATGGCAATCGCCTACCCTACGCCATCCAGCCTGTCATGATTACCCTGCTTGAAGGCGATGCTGAAGTCATCGGCTCGAGTCCTTTCGCGCTCGTCGGCGGACAAGCCGCGCTGTTCCTGAAAGCCGGCACAACTGCGAGTACAGTACGCCTGCGCGCACATACTCCACGTCTTGATCCGATAGAAATAATCATCGAAACCCACAACACCCACACAGATCACTTGTGAGCGACGAGGCGTACTCAGCAGGCGTGTAGCTGTTGTTGGTGCAGCTCGCTGACAACAGCATCAGTCCTGCGGATGCTCCTGCTACGGCACGACGGTCTCCACACGCCGATACAGATAAAGCGTGATCGCCCCGCGCCGATACCCCATAGTATTCCCAACTTCCTCGAAGCCAGAAAAATCCGTGATTGTAGCGCGTACACCCTCTTGTATCAGCAGATAATCAGCGGCGGGATAGTCCAGATGGCTGGATGTGCCGAAAGTCAAGCGCACCGGCGCAGTCGCTAGCTCCGCCAGCGACGTATACGTGCCGCTGACGGGCAACAAGGTGCGATCGAGCGTCTGCCCCCAGTACGGATACAAGACAACATAAGGCAGTAAGTCGCTATCCGGCAGAGGGTCGATGTGCAGGCGAACGAGCGCGTCGGCGGGCACGGTCGCTTCAAACTCGCGGATGAACGTGCGAGCGTGGAAGGTCGCGTCGGCGACAAGGTCTAAGCGATCTTTATTCTGCACAGCATCCGAGCCGATCAGCGGTTTGCGCTGGTTCGTCAAAAGCACCACACCGAGATTGATCACTACAAGCACGCCGACAACCCAGCGCATGAGCTGTCGCCAGCGGGCTTCCGTATGGAAGAGCCACAGCATCAAGGGCGCGCCGATGGTGATCATCACCACGTGATAACGCCCGCGCCATGGCGAGGGCTGGAGTATCAGCGCGTGCGTCAGGAAGAATAAGACCGCGATCAGCACGAAACCGCCGAGATAAGGATCGCGCTGACGATAAGCGCGCCACCCGCCATAGAACAGCCCCGGCAACCACACGAGCCATCCAAGCACACCGATTATCGCGCGCTCGCGCGCGGCGATCCTGCAAGCGAGTCAGAGCGTCTACGCGCCCGTACCCGTTAACGTCATCCTGCGCGAGATTGCCACCTTCGACGGGCGCTTGGCGTTCGTCGGTCTGCCCGATCAAGTGGCGGCGATCAGACGCTTGCAACAGCTAGACCATCCCGCAGTCGCGGCGATTACATATGTGCTGGGGCCTTATGTCGGCACGACATGATCTTCGAGGCGGTGCGTAGTTTTCTACGGTCACAGGGCGTGCGCGATGAAACACAAAAGGATTGGGCGCAGTCACATTCGAAGAAACAGCGACACCTACGCCTGACACACAAACCGAGCGTCAGCATCCGGGGCTACATGCCGATTATCAGAAAGGTATGCAGCTGGCGGGCTTATCGGTGCGCTTGCATGGCAACTCAAACCCATCACACTGTCCGACCAGCGCCGATAGCGGCGCGTATCATGCGAGAAAAACAGCGCATTAGGGCTTCGGGTGGTTTATATTAGCGGGATGTTGTCCCTGCAACACAAACTACGCGAAATGCCAGAACACCAAGGTTTTCAAAAATCGAGTTACGGGCGACCGCCGTCGCGTCCGTTGCCGTTGCCACCACCGGCATTATCGGGCGGGCCAGCATGATCCGGACGACCAGCGTCATCGGGCGGGCCAGCGTGATCGGGGCGACCGGCATCATCGGGCGGGCCAGCATGATCCGGACGACCGGTTTCTCGGTCATCATCAGCCCACGGCGATCCCAGCGCACGACCGGAGAATACAGCGCCGGGATTCAAGCCTGCTTCACGCGCTTTTTGTCCCCAGTTGCTCTCGCCATCGAAATAGGTTGAGACATCTTCACCCGTTTCATTTGCGAGCATATACGCCAACATAATTTCACCGAAGCCGTAGCCATCTTCGCAGAACGCCGTCATGATATCGCCATAATCTGCGTCGAATTCCTGCGCCAGTCGGTCGCCTGCTGGATGGTTTCTATCTGGTGTATCGCAATAGTAACCGCGTTCGGTATTGTCGGCATCATCGCCGTTTTCATCAGTCTCTTCGTTGTTTTCTTCGTTCTCATCATCGCCTTCATCGCCGTTTTCATCATCATTTTCGTTGATTTCAAGGCTCAATGCGCGGATCGTCATATCATCAGGTAGCAAACATCCCGTCAGCGTGACCTCATCGCCTCCGCTCAAACGATCGCCCACAAAGGCAGATGCCGGCGCAATCGTATAAGACATGCCATCAACATCGGTGATGATGAATTCATCATCAGTCCTTGTAATCTCACCGGACACTGTGACGAATTCGCATGACTCGTCTGTGCTGCCCTCTGCCTGTGCGAACACAGGTATGATCATCGCCATAACGAAAAACACTGTGAGTATGATCCTTACATAGCTTTTGAACATATGCCACTCCTGAAGGAACTATGTGCAAATGGTGCATCTATCCGTTAAAATGCAAGATTGTCTGCAATGTTTCAGACAATTTGTTCAGATCTATCAACAAACTCTTATGTCCGTATACCCCGTGAGCGCATTGTACATGCTGGCACACGGCTTCTCATGGCATCTTGTCTCTAGTGACTATGCGAAATAAACGCCGCAAGCCTGCTCTGTTTCTGCTATGCGAACGTGATACAATGCGCCTGTATTAATCGATCTATCGACAAAATTATCAGGCACTGATCTCTATGAGATTTGACCCACCCAGCATCTTACGCGTTATCGCTGATTATTTTCATCCACGCAAGTGGGCGAATGACCTGCGCTTATCGATTGATTGGCTCTTCACCTATGATCGTGCCGATCTCGCCGGTGACATCATCGCCGGTTTGACAATCAGCGTCATGCTGATACCGCAGGGAATGGCATATGCTCTACTTGCCGGTTTACCGCCAATCGTCGGCTTATACGCGAGCGTGTTACCATTGTTGGTCTACGGCTTGCTGGGCAGTACCGGCATCATGACACTCGGCCCGACAGCGATCACATCAGTGATGACGCTCTCGATCATCGCCCCCCTCGCCAACGGCAATCCAGCATTAATGCTAATCTACGCCGGAACGCTCGCGCTATTTCTAGGTATTGTCTATCTCATCATGGGCTTCATGCGCCTCGGTTTCATCGTCAATTTGCTCAGTCAACCGGTCATCGTCGGCTACGTCAATGCGGCGGCAATCATCATCGCCGTGAGCCAGCTGGCGAATTTGCTCGGCATCAGCATCGAACGCTCGTCATCCCCGCATCTCATCCTGTGGCGTACGTTGCGCGGCTTACCCCAGACGAACGTCGTTACGCTGGGGATTGGTCTCATCAGCATTGTGATTTTGCTCTTTTTCAAGCATCGGCTAGACATACACCTGCGCCGCCTGCGATTAGGAAAAACGGTGCGGTTCGTCATCACACGCAGTGCGCCCCTGCTGGTCACGCTCGGCGGGACGTTACTGGTCTATGCCTATCGCCTTGATGAGAGCGTCGGCGTGCGCGTCGTCGGCGCTATCCCGCAGGGCTTACCCCCGCTGACAACCGAGTTCATCTGGAGCGATTTGCAAGCGCTGTTCATCGGCGCTGTGGCAATCGCTTTCGTCGGCTTCATGGAAGATATTTCGACCGCGAAATCACTCACACAGGGGCGACAACAGGCGCTGAACGCCAATCAAGAGATGATTGCCATGGGTGCGTCGAACGTCGCATCGGCGGTCAGCGGTGGCATGCCGGTCACCACGTCGATTAGCCGCTCAGCTGTGAACGTCGCGGCAGGCGCACGAACGGGCTTATCGTCGATGATTGCGGCGACGATGCTCCTGCTGACGGTCTTGTTCTTCACGCCGATTTTCTACTATTTGCCCAGTACTGTGCTGGGGGCGATCATTTTCACATCCGTTATCAGCCTCATCAAGCTCGATGATTTCCGCCAAATTTGGCATTACAGCCAGATCGAGACTTTCATCGCGCTGATTACCGTCGGTGGCGTGTTTCTGGTCAATATTCAGTGGGGTATCCTGTTCGGGGTCGGCTTGATGATCGCGCTTTATCTATACCGGAGCGCACAACCAGAGATCACCGAGCTAGAGCGCAAAGATTACAGCGAATTCTACGTTGCCAGAAGCGATGAGACGATCCCCATCCCGCAGACGCTGATTCTCAAGATCAACGAGAGCCTGTACTTCGCCAACGCGCAATATCTCGATCAATATCTACGGCAGGCGATCAGCCAGCGCGATGATGTCCGCTATCTGATTCTCGATTGTAGCGCTGTCAATACGATTGATGCCAGCGCCGTTCAAATTCTGGAACAGTTGATTCGTGACTTCTCACGGCTTGATATTCGCGTCTTAATCGTCGGGCTGAAGGGGCGCGTTTACAGCAAAATTCGGGCAGGCGACATGCGCCAACTGATCGGGCGCGAGTACTTCTACAGCACGACGCATGCCGCCGTCACCGCTACCGGCCAATTGCTCGACGATCAACTACCGATCTGAGCGCGGGTATAAGCGTAAGCGCAGACCATCATTTGGGCGCAGGGATGCCATCGCGTTGATTTGCACGTCCTGCGGCACAAAATCAAAGCGGTAGCGTTGCAACAAGGTCACCAGTATCAACCGCATCTGCATATCAGCGAAGGCACGTCCGATACACTGACGGGGGCCAGCGCCATACGGCATGTACGCCTGTGACGGATACGCACGATCGAAGCGCGACGGATCGAAGCTATCCGCTTGTTCCCAATAATCGGGGTGACGATGAATCAAGAAAATCGTCACTTGCACCGATGCCCCATCCGGTATCACGTAATCACCGAGTGGCACAGAACCCCGCGCATCCCGAATCACCGCCCACGTTGTCGGATAAAGACGCATCGTCTCTTTAATCACGTTGTCTAATAGCGGCAAAGAGCGTAAATCCGCGACTGTCGCCTGCCGATCACCAAGACGATCGTGAATGTGCTGATACAGCGCGCTTTGCACCTGTGGGTGCTGGCTCAATAAGTAAAGTGCCCAGGTGACAGTCGCGCCGGGGTCTTCGTAGCCATTGAAGAAGATCGTATTCACTTCATCGCGCAGTTGCGCGTCGGTCATGCGATAGCCCGTCTTCGGGTCTTCAGCATGGCGCAACATCGCCAACAGCGTCGGCTCATCGCCCGCCATTGCAATGCGCTCATTCACCGCTTGATCCCACAAAGCCACCGCCCGCTTGAAGGCCCGATTGCGCGGGGTCGGTATCGCTTCCGGCATAGTGACAATCGCCTGAAAACGCCGATTGAGATAGCGGCGTATCGTACGCAGAGCCGCTAACATCTGCGGGTGCTGGTTAAAATCAAGGTCGAGGACTGTCGCACCTAGTATTTGATGATTCAAGCGCACGAGACCCGGCAGAACATCATGCTGATCCTGCGCTGACCACTGCTCGGACAGCGCATGCGTCGCCTGCACCATTCGATCAGCGAAGTGCTGGACAGCCTTCTGATGAAAATGCGGCTGGAGCAAACGTCGCTGACGCTTCCAGCTATCGCCGATATTATTCGCCAGTCCTTGACCGACAAAGGGATGCTCCATCATCACGCTCATCTGTAGATCATCATGCGTCAGGACATCATGCGCGAGTGTCGGCGATGTCACCTGGTAGAACTCGTAGCCCAAAGCCGAGAAGCATACCACATCCCCCCACGTCACGCGGGCATTGCTGAACATCTGAAGTGGATCACGCATGAATTGCCACACGGTTTGCCATGCGGATGGGCCCGGTATTTGTGTTGTCATGTGCTATATCCCCCGTTGATTGGCACTCGCCTGTATTATGACATAGAACAGACAAAAGAGCGACGACTACGAGTCGCTCCTATTCATTGTAATTGTGTGCGATGCTGATCGCGCTCAATCACCGACTGCTGGCAGTGGCTCGGATATTGTCGTGGGTAAATCGCTCGGTTGCTCCGCCATTGTGAAAATCTCCGCCGAGAGCAAGATCAAGACCACCCACAGCGCATCCGCGAGGAACAGGTGCAGAATTTGCATCCATATCGGCGCTTGTAGGAAAATATTCAACACGCCTACCGCCAGCTGAATACCGATGAGAGTTATCATCTGCTGGGTGCGATCGTGGATGCGTGACGAGCTATGACGATTGAACAGATAATAGCCAAAGCCGAACAAATACACGCTGACCATCACGGCGAGTACAGGATGATAGACGCGCAGTTGAATCAAGAAGTGATCGTAGGGATTGTCTGTCACCTGATGTAACGCGCCCGATAAGAACAGCGTATCACCGAGTGCCGTCACCGCCCCTGCCGAACTCATCAGCATGAAGCCAATCAACGCAATGCCCATCGCCGCCACTTTAGGCACGGATGCTTTGAAGCGCACCTCATCTTGGTTCGCCACCCATGCCGTCAAGACGTTGAACAGGAGCAAGAGCAGCGTATTCGCCAGATGAATCGCGATCATAACGGCGCGTAAGGTCGAGGCGTTATTTTCAACCAGTTCGAGGCGCACAAGCGCCGCGCCGATACCGCCTTCGATCAGAATGAAGATGAAAGTCATGACAGCCATCAATCGCAAAAAGCGCAATGCCGAGCGGCTGTCGCCCGTTTTCGTCTTGCGCGGCTTCAAGCGATAAGCCCACCCTAGCATAACCATAACCAGCACACCGGCGAACGCGCTCGTCAAGCGATGGCTGAACTCAATCAAAGTCTCGATGCTCTCAGCACGCGGAATCACCTGTCCGTTGCAAGCCGGCCAATGATTACCACACCCTGCGCCAGCCCCCATCGCCCGCACGACTGCCCCCCACAAAATCACGAAGATCATATACGCCACCACAAACCACGCATAGCGACGATAATTTTGCCAATTTGTCACGATGACTACTCCATACCAATACATTTATGGTTCTTTCGTATCTTGCGCGGTCAAGCTCTTTTTGTTCCCTTTTTGAAAAAAGGGAACGCCAAAAACTTTTGCTTTTTGAACGCTATGCGTTCAAAATGAACAAGGTCAAGGAACGACAGTTTCTTGTGAGAGTGCGGGGGCAAAGCCCCTGCAACAAAAACCACGCGACATCCCAAAGAGCCACATTTATTTAACAGATAACACATCAGGTAGCGCGACAAAACAACGAGAATACACCAGTCGATTGTTTCTCGCTATCCAGCAAGCCTACCACTCATTTGACATTCATTATCAACACCTTCGCCAAAATAAGAAACGGTCTGGTTTTTGGTAAGGTCGGGCTATAGCCCGACCTTGCATAACGGCTTATGAGCTTTTGTGAACGACTTAAAAACGGTCACTCCAAATCATTTCAAAATTGGCGAACATATTGATTATAATATAAGCATTTATTCAGCGTACAGACTGATCGCCCGCCTGACGCATCAAACCCACCACCCATATGCGACCACACCCAGCATATAGACGACACCCAGCGCAATCGACAACTTGATCAGGTGCTCAGGACGCGGGGTATCCGGCGCACGCCAGAAGCGATGCACGACCGCCGGCGTTCCCAGTGCGAACAGCGGCAACAAAAACAAGGGCACGACCCCCAGCGAGATCCCACCCACCCCGACGACGATCAAGCCCAGCGAGACCAGCTTCAGTAACAACAGCGTCACCGGCTTGCCGAAGGTCACCGTAAAATTGTTATCAGTTGCCGCATCCAGCGCATAATCGCGGGCTTGTTGCTCTAATTGTGCCGCCAGCGACGCACACATCAAGAAAGCGATCAGTAAAATGTCGATCGCCAACCATGGTAAATCCAGCAAGATATGCACCAGCACATACGGATACGTCTCTACGAAGAGCGCATGTGTCACCAGATCAAGCACGGGGCGACTCTTGAGGCGTAGCGGCGGCGCAGAGTAAGCCCATAGCACCCCCACCGACAAACAGAAGAAAGCCATCCCACGCCTACCATAGCTAGCGAATATCAGGGCTACGGGTGACAGCACCACCAAGACAATGCGCCAGACCTGTATCGGCGCGAGCGTGTGCTGTACGAAGTAATTCCGACGTGCTTTGTGGGGATCGTGTGCGTCATAGGGCGCGTCGTAGTAATCATTGACCGCAAAGCCGAACCAGTATGCCAGCGTCACCGCCAGCAATAGCCCGATGTGCCGCACGCTGAACGCATCGTGCAACAGGTACAGCACACAGATGATGATAAACGTGATGCCCCAGGCATCCGCATGATTGAAAAGCAGAGGATAGACGCGCGATAGACGACGCACCGCCAAGCCCTTTCTCGCATATGATCAACCGGTTGAGCGCGGATAATGCGCGATCAGGTCGTGATCTCTAGCTGATAACCGGTCTGTTGATCCAGCTCATGCGCGACCTGCTCCGCGATGATTGCATCCGGTTCGTTGGCGAGCTTCACACCGATCGTCGCACGATCCACGTAAATGCTCGGCCCTTTGCTGATCGTCCACCCGACCGCCTGCGCCAGCTTACGCATCACTTCCATGATCTTCTGCTGATTCGGGTGTGGATGTACATCCAGATCATAGCCGGTGATTTGCGCCAATTCTTTGAACGTATCCGCATGACGATAGCCGACTTGCGGCGAGATGAACGTCAGCAAGAGACGACCTTGCTTCAAGCCGACTTTGTATAAGCCCAGCGGTTCTAACGCCTGTCGTATCAGCGCATATGCCTGATTGATCTCGATCTTCTCGCCGGTTGCTGTCGCGGTGATCGCCTCCACATCAACGCTCACCGGTTGGCGCTCGCTGACCGTCAGTTTGAAGTCCGTCAGGCGCAGAAATTGTTGCGTCAACTCATCCTTGATTGACTCATCTTCAATGCCGCTAAGTTCTACCTGTACTTCGCGCTTATCCATGTAATAACTCGGGCCTTTGCTAATCTCGACCCCTTTCGGCAACAACTCATCCAGCGCGACCGAGAGCGCCTGCTGATTGACCTGTGGCTGAACTTTGACATCCCAGCCCGATTGCTCGATCAGGTCTTCAATCTGCTCGACGTATAAACGCTGTGCCGCCTGCGGGAAGTCGAAATAAAGCAAGAGGCGATTGCGATGAATATCCATGCCCACTTTTCGCAGACGTGCGTCATCGGAGAACATGCTCATCGTCAGTTCGCGCGCTTCATTTTGCTCCAGCGGGCCATGTTCGAGGGCGCGTACAGGCTTCAAGCCATCCTGTACCAGTTCTGCCCCATCTGCCGCCAGTGCTAGCACGACCGATGTCAACGCGGTTTGATAATCGACCGTCGCCGGCAGAGGATCAGGTAAGAGGTCGTCAGGCTTCACGACGCGCTCTTCTGCCGCCAGTGCTTTGCGCGTCGGGAAGTCAATCACTTCATCCATATGAGCGCGGGCATTCTTCAGCAGAGCGTTCAACTGGGTGCGGATACTGCCATCCACGCCGGCAACACCGTCCCAATCACCGATGACCCATAAGAGCGCATCCGCGGGATAATGCGTGCCTTTGGCGTTTTGCACTTTCGCATCGAAGCTATCAATATCCGCGCCGACGACAACGGCTAAACGCGGTTGACCGTTGCTATTACGCAGGACGACCAACTTGCCGACGAGATCCGGATTCGCCAGCATAATCGCCCGTTGTCGCTGTGATCGTTTAACCTGTATCTCGCTCTTGATCTGAAAGGTCGATTTATTGCGCCAATCCGCCGCGAAGTAAATGTTATCCGCCAGTTGTAAGCGTTCTTGCATGGCATCAGCGCGTTCGCCATCCCCCCACCACGCCTGTGCTAGCTCACGCGCGCTGAAGTAATCGCCCACCTGCCCTTTCAGCGATTCCCAGAGCTTGAACAGATCGACGTTGCCGCTCTGATTCCCTTTGCTCACTTTTTTGCCGATTGCCCACGGGCGCGATTTGAAATTAAAACTGCGCTCGGTACCAATGCGCGGCGTGGTCGTGATGACCTGCCGTTGGCGTAAACCGGTGGCGAGGCTGTGGCGTGCGCCTTCGTCACCGTGTACCAGCATCACTTCATCCGGCTTAAACGCCTGCGCGACGTTAATCAGTTCGCTCTCGTCAGCGTGTGCCGATAACGAATACGTGCCGATCTCACAGCGCAGGGGGACTTTACTATCGCCCAAGCGCAAGGTCGGCGTTTGTCCCTTGTCCTTGTCGCGCATCACACGCTGTAAAAAGCGCCCAGGCGACTCTTCATCTTGATAGCCCGTCAAGAAAATCGCGTTGAAGTCATCACGGGCAAAGTGCTTGGCGTAATGCACCGAGGCCCCGCCGGTCAACATGCCGGAACTCGCGATGACGATACACGGGCTGTTACTGCGGGCGACTTCATCGCGCATATCACGATTGCGAATGGGCTTCACGTTATCACGGAAGAAGAGATGCTTGTCACCGGCTTGACGGACGGTGAACGCCGGCAGAAGATCGGCAAAGCGGGCATAGGCATCGCATACACTCCGCACCATCCCATCGACATATACCGGCACATCGAGTTTATCGCTGAACGCATGAATGATCTGAATGATCTCTTGCGAGCGCCCAAGCGCAAACGCCGGAATCAGCACTTTCCCGCCGCGCTCGGTAACTTTCTGTAGCGTCTGGATCAGGCGTTTCTCTTCGGCTTCGCGGTTCGCATGGAGCTTGCCGCCATAGGTACTCTCAAGCACCAGTGCATCAGCTTTGATACGCGGCACATCGACGCTTTTCACGGTGCGCTGGGGGCTCATGCTGATGTCGCCCGACATCACCAGCGTGCCTTCAGTGCTTTCGATGACCAGCATCGCCGCGCCAGCAATGTGACCAGCGACGTGATAGGTCACCTGTAGCCCCTCGCCCAGCTTCACCGCCTGGTTGAACTCCACCAGTTGGATCGCGTCCATCAAGCGGTTGACACTGATTTCATCGAACATCGGCAATTCGCCCTCTTCTTCGTAGCGATTACGCATGATGTTCTGCGCGTCCTTCTGTAGCACGCGCACGAGGGCTTCCGTCGGGCGTGTCATCAGCACCGGTGTATGAGGATATTGCTCCATGATGAGCGGTAGTGCCGCCGTATGATCGGTGTGGGCGTGCGTCACAAGGATGTAATCCGGGCCGCCCACCGCGCTGATCGGTTGTAAATCCGGCAGTTGATCTTTTTGGATACCGCGATTTGACTTTGGTGAGATACGAATACCGGCATCAATCAACAGACGCTTGCCCGCCACTTCAATCAGCGAACAACTCGCGCCGACTTCATCTGCACCACCGAGGAACGTAATTTTCATGCTATTGTCACTTTCTCTATGCGATATAGGCTGGTCGTGCCCTGTGGTCATCAATATATTCGTCCTGAAACACATGTGCAGAACGGATATATTCATGACCGCAAGATCATCGCTAGTATACAGCGAGTCAGCACATCTGCCAAGCTATAATGCTTTGTAAGCGACCGATAAACAAAATCGGGTCTTGCGTATCTTGCGTGGTCAAGCTCTTTTTGTTCCCTTTTTGAAAAAAGGGAACACCAAAAGTTTTTGGTTTTTTGAACGCTGCGCGTTCAAAATGAACAAGGTCAAGGAACGACAGTTCCTTGTGGGGGTGCGGGGGCAAAGCCCCTGCGACAGAAACCACGCGAAATCCCAAAGAGCCACAAATTTTTCATCTGTTTAATTCTCACTGTTAGGTTATACTATTCTCACGTAAGACCTAAATATTTTTTGTGCCTGTTGTACAAGTGGAGGGAAGTTGACTATCATGTCACATCTAGAGATTAAAGAAACACAACTACCGGGTATTGGCGTTCGGCATGAGTTTGATACCGATAACGGCGAGCGCGTTGGCGTGATTACACATCATTCGGGTCAACGTGATATGCTCGTCTACGATAAGAGTGACCCCGATATTTGCCGTCTGTCGCTCCGGTTGACCGAAGCAGAAGCATCACAACTCGGGCAACTGCTGGGCGGCTCGAAGGTGACGCAGGCCTTTGCCAATCTCGCACAGTCGATTTCTGGGATCACAATTGACTGGATTCCGATTAGTCAGGAATGGGGATGTGCCGGACACAGCATCAACGAATTAGGCTTGCACAAGACAGGCGTAAACATCGTCGCTGTTATCCGCAACGGCGAGACCATCCCCGCCCCGCACTCTGATTTCCAATTATGGTCGGGGGATACGGCAGTCGTCATCGGCACGACTGCCAGTATCCAGAAAACATATGACATGATGCACGGATAATACAGGGAGACAACATCTTGGTCATACTCGCGGCAAATCCGAATATTGCCCCGTTCTTCATGGAATTGGGTCTCATCATTTTGTTGGTCGCCCTCGCAGGACGGCTTGCCATTCGTTTCGGTCTTTCGCCGATTCCGCTCTATCTTATCGTCGGTCTTTTGTTCAGCAACGAAGGCTTCTTGCCACATTACTTCTCCAAAGAATTTGTTGAACTCGGCGCAGAGATCGGGGTGATTCTATTGCTCTTTATGCTGGGGCTAGAGTATTCCAGCGAAGAATTGAAAGGCGTATTGCGAACAGGCATCCCCGCAGGGACATTCGACCTTGTGATGAATATGACCCCCGGTGTGGTATTCGGGTTGTTGCTCGGATGGGATTGGGTCGCCGCCCTCTTACTCGGTGGTGTGACTTACATCTCTTCATCAGGCATCATCTCCAAGCTCTTGACCGATTTTGGTTGGCTCGGTAACCGTGAGACACCGGTCATCTTATCGATTCTCGTGATTGAAGATCTGGTGATGGCGGCTTACCTACCGTTGATGGCTGTCTTGCTGATCGGCAGTGATCTGGTCACGGGTGCGATTTCACTGGGCACGGCGGGCATTACCGTCATCGTCGTGATGGCTATCGCCCTGACGCAAGGTGAGCGCGTAAGCAAACTGATCGAAAATAACAGCAACGAGATTTTGCTGTTGACGGTGCTGGGCTTGATTCTGCTGACGGCAGGCATCAGCCAGCAATTGCAGGTATCGGCGGCAGTGGGCGCATTCCTCTTGGGTATCACCCTCTCTGACCCCATCACTGAGCGCACGCACCGCTTGATCGAACCTTTGAAGGACCTGTTTGCCGCGATTTTCTTCGTGTTCTTCGGCTTGCAGATCACGCCATCAAGCCTGCCGCCGGTGCTTTTGGTCGCGCTGGCACTGGTGATCGTAACCGGCACGACCAAATTCATCACTGGTATGTGGGCGGCGCGCCGCGCGGGGATCGGTATCGGTGGTCAACAGCGGGCGGCGGCGATGCTGACGATTCGTGGCGAGTTTTCGATTGTGATCGCCGGCTTAGCCACCGGTTCGACCTTGAACGAACCGATGCTCGCGCCTCTCGCGGCGGCGTATGTGCTTATTTTAGGCATGTTTGGGCCGACTCTCGTGCGCTTCATCGCACCGATTGGCGAATTTATCTTGCGCTACTTGCCCAAGATCAAGCGCGATTCCGTGAAGACCAAGACGACACCACAGGATGCCCCACCACAGTGAATCGACACGGCTCTTATGTCGAACGTGTGCAATAGCCATTTAGGGCTTTGCCCTAAGACCCATGAGCTTTTAAAAAAGCTCAACCAAAACTTTCACAGCTTGCTTTCTTCAGCTCAATAGAGGTAACTACTCAGGTCAATTGATTTACGCCAGCCTCTACCCTCAAGACAAGCACGGTTGAAGTCCCTCTCCTAGCCACATAGTAGCGGTCGGGAGAGGAATTTAGGGTGAGGGCTGAGTAGTTACCAATAGATACGAAAGCGTTCAGTTTTCGTTTGTCGGGCGTACCAGCAAAACATCGCTGATCGGCGCTGATAAATCTAGAAATTGGCGCGTCACCCACAGCGGGTTGCCCTCGACAGCGACTTGCACCCATGAGCCATCGTTATTACGCCCGATCACCGGCAGAGTATCCCCGAGATAAGCCGCCGTCCGTGCCGAGAAATCAGTCCCCGGCCCCCAGCGCAAATTCACGCTCGCCGTGTTCACCGTACCGCTGACAGGTGTCACCGGATCAAAGATCAACTGATAACCACCCACCCAGCGCGGCACAAGATTGAACAGCGTGCGCCCCGGCTTGAAGGGCAAGATATTGCCCGCCAAATCGTAGAAGCGCAAATCATCATCGCGCGATTCACGCCGCCATTCGCCCTCTATCGCTTGCCCATCGCGCAGGAGCACAATGCGTCCACTGCCGACGAAATTAGTACGATAGGCAAAGTTGGTATAGCCCCAGTACTGATCGCGCACTTGTGGTTGAATCAGGTGATCTTCTTCAATGATGACGACGTTATCGGTGTAAAATTGCTGATCGGCGATCGCATCTCCATGCGCCTGACCGTTCGTCGCACGCATCCATACATTACGATCGGGGTCATGCATCCAGCGCACTGTCGTCTCGGCATAACGAATATCGACCGCGGTCATCTCGATACCGCCAGCAGGCACGCGCTCGCTGAATGCCATGCCAGTGATCGGCTCCGGCGTGACATCGCGCCCCAGTTCGCGAGCCGCCTGCCGTAAACCCGCCAGATCGCCGAAGAGCGTCAGATCATAGGAACGATCAACACTTGGATCACGATACATCGCATCGCCCCCTTGACCACCGGCGATGATACGATCGGGCATGATGTCATCCGCGTATAATTCAATCCACGTCCCGTCCGACATGCCACTTGTGACGGTCAGCGTGCCGTACAAGCGCGTTAGCTCGAAATCTGGCAGGCGCAGACTGCGAATAGGCCCGACGTGCTGGGCATCACTTTCGAGGAAGATGCCGACGAGGCGCGTATAGCCTCCAGCGAGCAAGTATTCCCACAGAATTTCAGCTTCAAACAAGCCCCACTGTGGGCGCGCTTCATCGGGCGCATTGACGATTTTAACCAACATCGGGCGACGATCGATCATAGTCGGATCATCGACTTCTAAGCCAGTTAGCGGATTGACATCCGCTGGATATTGTTCCGGCCCGGTGATGTCGTCATCCTGCGCGATGAACACGCCAACACTGAGCGATAAAACACCCAAGGCAATGATGAGATATTTCATGAATGGTTTTTATCCTGTGGATTGCAGACGATTAAAACACATCCATTGTAGCGACAACCCGTCGCTTGCACAGGCAGAATTTGAAGATAAAGACAACAAACAACGCATCCGGTCGCCTGCCATGTGAGGATTTTGCGTGGTTTTTGTTGCAGGGACTTTGCCCCCGCACCCTCACAAGGAACTGTCGTTCCTTGACCTTGTTCATTTTGAACGCAGTAGAGTTGAACGCAATAGAGTTGAAAATGAATGGTTTCAAAAGGCGTGAGCCTTTTGCAAGGTGTGGGATAGCGTCCCACGTTGCACAACGTGTACACAGGAGCCTTTTCAAAAAGGGGACAAAAAGAGCTTAAGCACGCAAGATACGAAGGAACCCAAGCGTTCTCATGACAACTTGTTCGTAGCCCCGCCCGCAGAGGATGTATTTGCAATTTCTACGATGCTACCATATAATGCGAACACATTAGCGCGTTAGCCATCGTAATACAGCCACCTGCCAGACAATCACGAGACACAACGCATGAACTTACATGAGATTGATCAACACGTTCAAGATTTGACCCCGCATCAGCTCAAGATTCTACAAGTGGTGTATGCGGCAGGGAACGCGTGGGTCACCCGTGCGAACGTGGCGCGGGCGCTGGGCAAACGGCGCTTGACCCCCTACGATATTGACTGCCTGACGATGCTCAGCGAACGCGCACTCATCGAGCAAAGCACGCGCCCGACCAGCGCGCCGGGGTCAGACTTCGCTTATATCTACCACATGACGGACGACATCGCGGGCTTACTGCAAAAATGGGCGGATTTGCAAGATCAGCAGGTTCAGCATCGCCAACGCAAATCAATCAACCTGACGAAAGATCAAGGTTGAGTCACAGCGTCAGTTATGTGTTATCTATCGTGTGTATCACGTTGAGGAGTATGAACGATGCCGTGGCATTATCTGACCTTTATTGAGGCGGCATTCTGGCTGGTTATCATGCGCGTTATCCTGCGCCTCGTGCCCTTCAAACACATTGCGCCGAGGCTCGGCACTGCCCGCGAAGAAACCCCACAGACAGCAATCACGACGCATCAAATCAGCATCGAGCGCGTGCGCTGGGCGATTCATCGGATTGCGCCCCTGCTACCGGGCGAGACGGTCTGCTTCCCACGGGCCTTAGCCGGCGCACAGATGCTACGCATGCGCGGTATTCCATCGACATTGTATCTAGGGGTATCGCTGAAGAATGAAGAAATGAAAGCTCATGCGTGGGTTCGTAGCGGGTCGATTATCGTCACGGGTAAGCATGAGATGCCCCATTACACACCCGTCGCGACGTTTGCCCTGCTCTATCGCCCGACTACCGCCGTCGAATAAAATAAGAAGGGGTAACAAACGCCACAGCGTTGCTACCCATCAGCTTATTCAGCCAATGAAGGCTAACTATTATTGCTATCGGTGGTCATGGTCGCTCGGCGTTGGCGGCGTGCGCGACGACGGGCTTTCTCTTGTTCCTGCAAGGCTTTCACTTTGTAGCCGTTCTTCAGCCATGTCACGAGGACGCTCCACCCGAGCGGGGCGAAGAAACCAGCCGTGATCGCGAAGGGAATCAGGAAAATCGGGTCTAGGATATACTCAAAAAAGTTTAATTCAGGCATGGGTTATGCTCCTTTAATACATTCTTACGCCATCTGCATCCAGTGGCATCCATTCAAGTGTAGCAACAATGCCCGGTACTTCGGCAGTGAAGGCCTGATAACGCGATTCGTCTAAGCCGGAATAAAAGGCAAAGGGATTGGCGTGATAGGCAAAGTACGTACCGTCGGTCGAGTTACCGATGCTTGTGAAAACGCCCGGATAACTGCCGTTTTGTTGCCAAAATTGATCCAGCGACAAGGCATAGATCGAGAAAATCTCAGACCGACGACCGAGGTCATCGACAAACGTGAACGTCAACGTCGTCGGGGTTTGCACGGTGATGAAGTTCCCCACCCACGACTCAGGCACGGTTAAGGTGATTTCATACGGCGTGCCAAATTCTGCACCACGTCCATAATATTGCATTTCACGCACGATTGTCGTGCTATCTACGTCGAGGGTCTCCGATGGAAAGCCACCGAATGCGCCACCAGCACAACCACCCAAAACCAGCGATAGCAGAGCCGTCAACAGTAGGATATGGATCTTACGAGACATATAATCCTCCTCACTAATGAATAAAAACTAATCAAAATACGAGTTGGTCTGCTGGAATTTCTTCCGCGCCATCCCATGGCATTCGTATTTCACTGACGACCAGCTGTTCACCAAGGCGTAACAGCAGTACCAGCAACACGATGAATAGCAACGTGAGTGACCCGACGTAAACGATGGTATAGCCGAGAGCAACATTGCCCGTCAGGTATTGTGTCACATCGCGCACCAAGCCGCCGCCGATAACCCCGATGCCCTGCGCCATTGCTTGCACAATGCCCCAGATACCGAGGAACAAGCCAGCGTGACTGACATCGACCAGTGACATCACTAATATGATACTACCTACAAGGAATAACCCGCGTCCGATGCTAATGAAACTCACACCGAGGCGGAACCAATTCACAAGTTCTGCTTGGCTGGCATAACTGATTAACCCAAAGCCAACCAAGCCGACGCTACATCCCATACCAATCAAAATGGCGGGAGATTGCTTCTTCCAGAGCAGTAAAGCCGCCCCAGCGACACCAACCAGCGTCATCACACCCCACAGCGCCGTGAGCGACATCGTTGCCGAGACGCTCATACCTAACACTTCCCCGCCATACGGCTCAAGCAGGATGTCGTGCGTGGCGAAGGCGAGCGTCGCGATGAAGATGACGACGAACAAGCCCTTCAGCACGCGTTGACCGCTCAGCTGACGCAGAGACTCCCACAGGGACGAGCGCACGCGCACGACTTCTATGTCGGATTTGATCGTGCCGTTGGTGTTCAAATGTTCTTGATTCCACAGCGCGACCACAGTCAACAGGACAAAGATCACCGATGACCCTTGCATCACCTGAATCAGGCGCACGTGTGAGTAATCACGCAGGAGCCAGCTCACGATAATCGCACTCGTGACAGTTCCTAGCACCAGCATCATCCACAGGACAGAGATCACCTTACCGCGCTGGTCGGGCGGTGTGATATCGCTGACGAGAGCGAGGTAGACTGTCTCTAAGATATTGATGCCCGCACCGTAAGCGAAGAAGATCGCTGTACAGATGAGCATCGCTTGCCAGAATGCGAGAATGCCATCCCCGCTGAGCAAGATCAGCGCGAAGGGCGCACAGACAAGCCCGCCGAAGGTCAACATGACCCCCAGCACCACATAAGGCGTGCGCCAGACTCCGTTCGATCGTGCTTTATCAGACCGATAGCCGATTAAGGCCCGCACTGGTGAGATGAAGTAGTGGAGCGAAATGAGATACGCAACCCCTACTGCGGGGATGTTCAAATCGGTGATCAGGACGCGATTCAACGCACCTGAAATCGGCGCGAGTGACAGCCCGACCCCGAATTGAATCAAACCCAGCCGTAACACACGGATCCACCAGCGGACATCACTATTTCCTTTGAACCACGCATCCAGCGGCGACAGCAACACGTCCAGCAGACGTTGGAAGAGCCGTAGAAGCGTGGTAAACGGTTTTGACATGGCATTCATCATGATCGTCTCAATCTATTCCATTTGGGCGGCAAGGACTTGCTCTGCCAGTGCCGCAGTGACTACGTCTAGCTGGTTTGCTTGGGCTTGTTCTTCGACGCGCATTTGCAACTCGCGACTTGCCGAAATACGGGCGAGGAACGGCAGTTTTTCAAGCGCGCTATCCAGCACCGCTTTCGCTTCTTTGTCCCATGGCAGGTTACCGGGGCTTTGCGATGCGCGTTTGCGCTGTCCGCCCTGCTGATACGCGCTGTCCAAAGGTAAGAAGTCGAACAGCGTCTCATACAGGCGGTTGATGATGCCTTGCAACAAATGCACCGTCCCGCGATAGCCCATGAAGGGCGTGCCGACCGAGCGGCAGACAATCGGCAAGGGGAACGCCGCCGCGATGAAGTTCGTATGCTTGGCGTTGGCTTCGTTCAGGTAGATCTTTTCGTTGATCGACCCATAGACGAAGGTCGGTGCTTGTTCGTGGATCACCTGCCGGACGGCTTCGTTATCCATCCCATTGATCGGTGCCGGGCGTTCTGCCGCGAATGCGATAGGCATCCCCAGTTCGTCGCCCAGATACGCCTGTAACCCGTGCGCGTAGGTCCCACTGGCGACAATGCCCACGGTCGTCGTCGGCAACCAGTCGCCCTGCGGGCCGCGCCATAAGTCCCACACAGTTTGTAAAGTCGTGCGCTTCTCTTGCGCGATGAACGCGTCGGCTTGTTGGCGCGTGCCGAGCAAATCACCCAGTTGCTGGATGAACTTGGTCGTCGCTTGCATCCCCATCGGCGCGTGTAAGGTCGGTCGTGCGAGCGTTTCGGCTAAGGTATGCCCGAATTCTCGATATAGCACGACGTTGACCTCAGCTTTTGCCAGTTGGTTTGTATCGCTCAAGCGGCTTTCCATGGGATACACCATGTTGACCCGCCCCCCCGCGCCTTCGATCAGGCGGCGGACTTCGTGCAGGTCTGACGGCGAGTTGAAGCACCCATACGTCGGCCCGATGATATTCACCGTGCCGCGTTCAACCTCGACATCATCGGCGTGGGGTGCGCCGTAGTTTTCCCACAACCACTGCAACACGCGGTCACGCCCGACCCACTCATCATCGCTGAGCGACTCACTGTGGAAGAAGGTCGTGCCCGGTTTGAGCGTCTTGACCAGATCGGACAAATCCGAGCCGATCATCTCGCTCTCAGCGGTCGAGACGACGATCAATTGCTTGCCATCCAGCAAGCCTTCATCGCGCAAGCCTTCGTAGGTGCGCTTGACAGCCGCGCCCGTGCCCGTACCGCCGACTTCGTTCTCTGTGATGACGGACGGCGTGATATTTTCGATATGCGGCACTGCGTCGGTATAATCTGGCACAGCGGTCGCCACTAAGTTAAAACAGCCGATCGGCGCATCACAGATCACATGAGCATCAGGCATCGGGCAAATCGCCCATACTGCCGCCCAATAACTACTCGTCTCCGGTAAATCGCGTATGACCTTCACCATAGTTAGACACGCTCCTTAATCTCGAAGAAGTCTTGCATCCACTCGTAGCGTTCATTGCGCGATAGCATCTTGCTGATGAAATCCAGCGTCGCCGCCATCCCCCCGCTGAGGAAGAAGGGGCGCGATGCCATCTGATTCGTGAAGTACAGCGCCGGAATACCACGATCTTTCGCGATGCTCGCCAACGGTGTCGTGCCGATCACCAGATCAGGCTGGTATTCGTCAATCGCGGCAACATCTTGTTCCAGCGATTTCCGATAGATCACTTCTTTCGTCCCATGCGATTTCAACCACATTTCGTCCGGTAAAACCAGCGGATCACTGCCGATTGATGTCGAGACATACGGTACATCGGCCCCAGCTTCCACCAGCAGGCGCGCGTATGCCATCTCGGTTCCTTCATAACCCGTCACGAGGATGCGACCCGATAAGGGCATCGCGTTCAACAGGGCTTGCGCTTGTTCGCGCTCTTGCTCTGCGACCTGATTGACGAGTTTGGGGTCGAGACTCATCGCTGAGCCGACTGCTTTGATCCACGCGTATGAGCCACTCGCGCCGACAGGTGCGCCACCGACGATGGGCACATTCCATTCGCGGAAGAGCGCCATCGTGTTCTTGTAGAAGGGGTGCAAGGGCGCTAAAGCCCCGACACGCGCCGCCCGTCGCATATCATCAATCGAGCGTCCGGGTAAGGTAATCGTCTGCTCCACGCCAATCTGGCGCAGAACACTGTCGATCGCCAGCGGGTCTGCCGGGAACACTTCGCCGACCAGTAGTAAGGTCTTAGCGAGGCTGTCGCCCTCTTTCGTGCCGAGCCGCCGCAGAAGTGCTTCCAACGCGACATCTTTGGCTTCGGGGTGCGAGTGGATGGCGTAAGCCGGCACGCGCACCAGCACGACTTCTGCATCCCCGACTTTCGTGGGGAGCATCTCTTCTGGCAAGCCGGCGGTCTCTGCGACACACAGCGATACCACCGGGATCAACTCGACTCCCGGTTCTTTCGCGGCAACTTCGATCGCCGCGCGCGTGCCTTCAACCACTTCGCCCGCCATCAGTTCCTCAGTGCCGAGGTGCGCGGCGAGGATCGATTTCTTCGCACCATAAAAGTGCGTGACAAAGGTCAACCCGTACAAGCATCCGGTATCGGTCGCCATCACTGGATGTGACCCCTCTAGGCGCGTTAACACACGGAGTGAGCCAAACGCCGGGCACATCGACTGCGGATGCAGGTTGCAGGGTTTGGTCTCGTTAGCTTGTGTTTCTGTTGTATTTGCGTCATTACTCATAAATCTAAAAGCCCTATATGGATTTTTTTGGATGTTCGATTTGTTCATTCAGCGGCGGGATGTACAGAACGTACACGCCACCGTCGCGTCACCGAAACGATTGCTACAGGTGTTAGCTAGCCAGCGCCCTCTATGCGTTGGAGTTTACACCGCCGTTGCGCTGGGTGGGATCCACCTGCACGCGGGCATTACTGGGTGTCTTCGCCTCGAAAGGCTTGTCCATCACCGGTTCTGGCACTTCTGGTGCTTCCCATTCATCGCGCAAGTCAATGCGACGCAGGTACGACCGGCGTGCATCGCCATCTGTCCACCAAGCGAAGGCAGCAAAGCCCAGCACCGTCACAATTAACGGCCCCCAGCAGAATAATAGTCCTTGTATCGAAACGTCATACATATGTTCACTCCCATCTGTGTTCAGTCTTGTGCGTCTTGTTGTGGTGCATAGGATGGCATGATCACTTCGCGCATTTTCTGCGGATCGATGCGAAAATTTTCCATGAGTTCGACGATGTAGCGAAAATGATGACGAGGGATCGAAACGAACATCTCGCCCACTGCTACCCGATTGAATGCGCGCCCGCCACCATCACCGATGGCGAAGACGCTGTTCTTCAAATGCCAGGGTGCCGCAAAAATCGACGAACAAGCCGATGCACCCAATTCCCCATGCGGGAACGTGCCCTCGCGGACAGATGCCGCGCCAGCAATTTGCATGGCTTGTTGAGCCGTCACCACGCATACAAGTAAATCTACGTTAACACCATCCGGAACATCATTGAGCGGCGCCGCCGCCAATGCCTTAATCGTTCCATCCGGCAGAGAATAACTCTGTTGTTTGTTGCACTTCGCGCCCGCTTCGGTGAAGAAGCCCTGCGCCATCGTCAAATAGTGCCCGTCAGTGATGAAGTCGTCGGCATCCGGCTCTAAGCCAAGATGATATTGCCCGACGCGGCAATCATGATGAGTCGCATCGACGTAAATCCGTCGTCCGCCTTCAGCCAGGCGTATGATTTGGCACGCGACAACGTTGACTGCCTCGTAACCATCCGGCGCACCATCCTCGCAAAAGGTGATCGCCACCGGTTGGCGCTTCACTCGCATCTTATCGACGAGTATTGTATTCAGGTCATTTAGGTTGATATCGGTCTCAGCTTGCATAAAAATCAATCTTTCTATCTCGTGTGCGATGCCATCTGTTACTAACGATAAGTGGGTGCATCAACGTGACGCACGTCAATCAGCGAGAATACCTGCCCCGTTCTCAGCAAGGCTGATAAGAAGGCGGTCTTCGGTATGAGATCGTCAGTCCCACCGATGCGGATTTCGACCGCGCCGGATGTGACCGTGATGCCATCGTCTTTATCATCTTCCAGCCCCGTCACATGCACGCCGATCGCTTCGATTGCATCTTGCACAGCGCGCAGGGTCGGGTCAATGACGTTCACCTGTCGTGCGGGCATCAGGTCAATATCGGGCAGATACGGCTTGCTCGCGGATTGGCTCTCGCCGAACAGATCGCTATCTGTCGCCGCGACCGGTGCGCCGTTCGGTTCATACGCATTGAACACGTTCAAAAATTCCCGGTAATTCAGCGGTTCAAATGTCTTGCACGGTTGGATCGCGCGCGTTTGAATACGATGCGCCAGATCGCCAAAAATATCGTCGAATGCATCGACTTCTAACGCTAGCTTGCAAGAATCTGCCAGCACGCGCACGTCATGATTCAGCGGTACGCGCGTCAAAATCGGTAAGCCGATCGCCTCGGCGAAGTTATCCGCCGTATCGGTGCCATCATCGCGATTGACGATCAAGCCCAGAATTTGGGTCGAGCCGCCCATCGATTGGAAGTACTTCGCCGCAGTGGCGATATTATTCGCGGCATATAATGATTGTCGATCATGCCCGACGACGATAATCACTTCTTCTGCCAGCGACCGCGCCAGCGGAGTCGCAAACCCGCCACAGACGACATCCCCGAGGAAATCCATCACCACATAATCCAGATTCCATTCGCTCATGCCCAGTTTTTCCAGCGTCTTAAAGCCGTGTGAAATCCCTTGACCGCCGCAACCGCGCCCGACATCGGGCCCGCCAATCTCGCACCCGAAGATCGGCACATTCGGCGCAAGATCATTGCGGAAGATCACATCGCCGACGCTCATCTGGTCTTCGGTGCCGTTGTTCTTATGCTCGCGCCAGACTTCGCTCAGTGTCGGCAGAGAATGACCGTCGAAGATCGTATTACAGGAATCATGCTTCGGATCACAACCGAGTTGAAGCACGCGCTTGCCGTCGAAAGCGAGGCGCGCCGTCAAGTTCGATGTTGTGAAGCTCTTGCCGATGCCACCCTTGCCGTAAATTGCTAACATTCTTGCACTCATAAAATCGTGTCCCCTCTATTTGGCTTGCGTTCTGAAATTAACTTGTCTCCCAATTCAGGACGAGTTTCAAACACGCTTGATCGTTCAGCGCAGTTTCGTATGCGGTTGCGATGTCAGCGATGGGATATTCATGTGTCAACAACGATGCGACGTCTAAAGACCCATCAGCTAACATATCACGACAACAGTCTAAGTCACCGGGTGCCCATTCTTTCGCCGTCAGTAGCTTGGCTTCTTTCAAAAATAGCGGCATGTACGGCAGTTCTAGCTTTTGGTAGTAGCCGAGCAGAGCAATGGTGCCACCATCGCTCAATAAGGACTGTGCCTGTGCCAGTGCTTGCATTGACCCACTAGCCTCGATGATGTCATCAACCGCTTCGGTCAAGGCATCCGTCACCGCTGTTTCGCCCACGTTGATGATCTCATCAGCGACCGACTGCGCCAAGCGCGTCGGGTTGATGTCCGTCACAGCGACCCACGCGCCGCGTTGTTTGGCGATGCGCGCCGCCAGCTGACCGACAGGCCCCTGCCCGATCACCAGCACCCGCGCCCCCCGCGCGATTCCGACGACATCAATACCGTGTAAGGCTGTCGCCGCCAGTGCCAGCAAAACGCCCACACGCGGCGAGATGCCCTTGAGGGCAATCACGCGCTCGGCAGGGACGACAATCTGGGCCGATTGCCCACCCCACGCCGCATTGATGCCGTCATAGCATTGTGCGCCACCGATATACACCCAGTCGCCCACCTGTACAGTCGTGACAGCAGAGCCAGTCGCGGCAATGCGCCCGACTGTCTCGTAACCGGGGATCACGGGCAGTTGCAACATCGGATGCGGCATTTTCCCGGCGAATAACATGCGCTCAGTCCCAGCACTGATCGACGTGTACGCCGTTTCGATACGCACATCATCCGCGCCCATCGCCTTCAGCGTCACGTCTTGCAGTTCCACTTGATTCGCTTGTGGGATAACAACGGCGCTGGTCTTCATACGGTCGCTGTCCTTTCCGTCAAGTCTGTTGTCGGCTCATCAGTCGCGAGGCGTTGCTCACGTGCTTTGAGTCCGCGATAGGAAAATTGCGCGAAATTGACCAGATAACTGATATAAGCCACCAGCATCAGCAACATCAAGTCATGCTCTGACCAGCCAAACATCAAGGCCAGGAAATACAGGTTGTGCATCAGTAACGCGACCGCGTTCAGCGCGTCTTCCCAGAAAAACTCCGGCGCGAGGAACCACTGCCCAAATACCTCTTTCTCCCAAAACATGCCGGTGATCGTGATAAGCCATAGCAGTAGAATCTTAATCAGCACGCTTGTATTAGCTATGATATACCCATTGCCCGTCAGAAAGTAATAGATGATCAGCCCGAAACTGACGATAAATGTCAGGAATTGTAGCGGTGCGAGGATGATCTGCACCACTGTCCACTTGCTTTTCTGGCGTGCTTCCATTTGTTCTGCCGTATAACTTGACATGAAGACTGTCCCCCTTATAACACTAAAAAGTCACGCAAAATGGCGATATATTCATCCGGTTTCTCGACCATCGGCAAGTGACCGCATTCTTCAATCCAGCACACATCACTATCCGGTATGATGTCGAGCGTGAAATTGACATTTTCCAGCGGCATCATATTGTCCTGACGTGCCGCAATCAGCAATGTTGGGGCTTGGATATGCGCCCCCGCGTTCTTAATGCGGACATTAGTCGCATCTTTGGCACAAGCCATCGCCGTCGGCCTGTCCAAGTCTAGATAATCCTGTAAGCCCTGTTGGAGTAAGGCGTCATCATCTGGCAAGCGATAGAAATACTGCGCCCCCATGACGCGCGTCATCCCCGGCACTTTTGCCAGCCACTTAGGACGAAAGCGCATCGTCAGCTCAAAGGCGTTCATCACGCGGGCATAAATCGCTTCTTGCTCGCGCGTCATGAAGAAGGTCAACGATGTCAGTACCAATCGCTCGACACGCTCGGGTTGCTCTGCCGAGAGCAAGACCGACATCGCGCCACCCATTGAATGCCCGACAATTTGCACGCGATCCAGCTGGAATTCGTCCAGTAAGTGGGCGATCGTCGCCACTTGATCGAACATATTCTGCGCCTCGCTCACCGGTTGCGAGCGTCCCGTCCCCGGCAAATCCGGCACATAGACAGTCGCCGTCTCCGATAAGGCGAAAGCCGTTTGCTTCCAGTAGTTCCCCGTGCCGCCCCAGCCATGCACCAATAGAATTGGTGTAGCGTCAGTCGGCTGTTGCGCTTGCCAGACATCGACCACAAGTTCGGCATGTGGCAAGTCGATGGTGTACACGTCTTTCGTGCGGTGTGCGGGGCGGGTAGATGTCATCATTGTGAGACCTTCGTTATACTTTTCTCGCGAACAATCGGTTCAATGCTTTTCGGCACGGTCGTCTCGCTCGTCGGTGGCGATTCCGGCATACTACGAATACCCCAGCCCCACAAGATAGCCGGCAGAGGCAAGACGAGAAGCCAGTGTTCAACAATGCCCAATGTGACCATCGTCGAAATCAACAACAAGCCAGCAGTTTCGGTCGCTGTCGCCGTCGGCACAATCGCCTGATAGATCAACATGCCGACGACACTGGTCGAGAACACCACCGCAAACGGGAAAAATACGTTCGTCTTGCGCTTGGCTGCCAGCTGCTCTAAGTGATGCAGGTGGCGCGGCAGAAAATCAATGCGGAAGTTACGCACACCGAAAAATACGTTGAGTTTGGCGCTCACGTGCATCGTCCAAAGCGCGATGTACATCCACACGCCCCATTGATTGGGGCTTTGCCACGTCGCCGCCAGCAACAAGATAATGAAGCCGACCGCCATCAGTTCATGATAGATGCTCGAGCGCAATGCCAGCACAAAACGGCGTGGCAGACTGCGCTCGCGATAGAGCAAGTCATCATCATGCGCGATACCCGTGATAAAGCCCATATAATATCCAGCCACTTGCCAGCCCCATATCACTATGCCACACGTCACCGAGACATACGCCGCCCGTACAGATGTCATATCGCGCACCGCCAGCAAGCCCATGAAAGCGACGAGTAGTGCCAGTGTCGCGCCCAAAAAGCCCAGACGTTGCAAATGATCAGAGCGTCCGTAAACGACGATGATCAATCCTGTGGTAAACCACCAGATGAACATCGCGTAGATGATCGGGAAGAATAGCTGTGGTGGATGCATCATGATCGTTAACTCCCGATGTAATGGCGTGCTTGTGCTTTAACGATGTCAGCGGTCATGCGTATTTGCTTCAACCACGGCACCGGTGTCATCTGCTTGTACATGTAGGATTCAAACGTGAGCGTCTGCACGTCTTCATTACGACACATATCGGTAAACACTTCTTTCTGACGTTCGCCACCATAGCCCCACTTTTGCAACCATTCGAGGAAGCGATACATGGTGCGATATTCTTTCCACCATTGCTTCTGATAGCGTCGCAGGGATTTCTCGCTCAGGTCGGGCGCGTTAATCAGGGTTTCAGCTGCCATATGAGCGCTTTTCATCGCCCAATAAATGCCTTCGCCCGATGTACCGACGACTAAACCCGCCGCATCGCCCACCAGCATCACGCGATCGAACGCGATCTGCTTGCGTGGATGGATCGGGAGCGCGTGCGCCTCTTCCATGAATATCTCGCCACCCTTGATATACGGGGCGATGCGCTCTTTTAAATTACACAAGAAGTCGCGCATGTGGCGCGTCTTGCCGGGCCCCGCCCCACAACCGACCGCGATATGATCGGATTTAGGGAATACCCATGAGTATAAATCCGGGCTGACTTCCTCGCCCAGATACAGATCAGCTGTATCGTGCCAGCGCGCCATTTGCTCATCTGGCAGGCGGATGCGCTCTTGGATGGCGACACAGGTCGGCACGCGATCCAGCCCTAATAACTTAGCAGTGGTTGAATATGCGCCATCAGCCCCGATGACAGCCGAGACCGAGATCGTCTCTTTGCGGTTAGTTGCTTTATCACGATAAGTTGCCTCGACACCGTCATCCATGACGGTTAGCTCGATTAATTTGCCTTCGATCAAATCAGCCCCGTTATCAACAGCGCGTTGCCGTAGATAGGGGTCTAAATCTTCGCGGCGGCACATCGCGACGAATTCATCCTCGCGATTACGATCACTGAGACCAGCAACTTCGATCTCAGCAACGCGGTCAGTCGGCGAATAGATGACAGCTTTATAGACTTTACGCGAGATAAGGTCTTGCGGGATGTCGAACTCTTCAAAGGCGACCGGTGGCAATGCCCCACCACAGGGCTTGACCCACGATAGATCACGTTCGAGCAGAATGACAGGAAAACCCGCTTGTACGAGTGTGTTTGCGGCGGTTGATCCACCAACGGATGCGCCAACGACTAGAATAGGTTTCATCAGGAACTTTCTCCTTTCCCTGATTGATTAGTTGGGTTCAGCACGGATATTACCCCAGCGTGCGTAACCCAATTGCGGCGACCAGCATGCCCATCACGAAGATGCTCACACCG
Source organism: Anaerolineae bacterium (assembly GCA_034437755.1). Classification (GTDB taxonomy): domain Bacteria; phylum Chloroflexota; class Anaerolineae; order Aggregatilineales; family Phototrophicaceae; genus JAUZRW01. Next base: position 35,445 of record DAOTTV010000183.1, read on the forward strand.
AACGCGCTGTACTTCAGATAGTTTTCCATCGGATCTTTTAAAAAGTAGCGTTGCAACGGGAATTCTGCGACGAGTACCCCTGCCAGAATAGCCGCGTACAGCCACTGCCCCCAGAAGACAAACGCGGCGACCACGCCAATTTGGGCGGTATTCATCAAGATCACGACCAGCCAAGCGGCACGTTGCGGGCCATATAACACCGGAATCGTATCGATCCCCACGATTTTATCGCCGCGAATGCTCTTGAAGTCGTTGATGGTCATGATGCCGTGCGTGCCGAGCGAGTATAACAATGCCAGCAAGATACTGCCGGGGGTCAAAGCGGCAAACGCCAGATGCCCCGCCATCCATGCTAGCCCTTCATAAGAGATAGCCGCCAGAGAATTGCCGAACCATCCATTGCGCTTTGCCCGGATCGGCGGTGCGCTATAAGCGATTGCCAATAGCAAACCGATACCGACAAGCATTCCCACCCCCGGCCCTAAGTACAAACTGAGACCGACGCCGATTAGCACCAGCACGATAATCGTGGCGATCACCTGTCTGACTGTCACAAGGCCGGATGGGATCAAGCGGTCAGGTTCGTTAAGGGCATCGACATGGCGGTCGAAGTAATCATTGATGACCTGCGACACCCCGCACAATACGGGACCTGCCATCACCATACCCAGCGCAATACGAAGGGCATCTGCTAGCGACCAGCCAGCAACGCCGCTCGCCACAGCACCACAGAGGAATGCCCACGTCGGCGCAAACCAGGTCACAGGCTTCATCAAGGCGATAGACCGCGCCAAAACTGCCGGTGGTTCGTTCGTCTGTGCGGATGGTTTGGTTGTAGTTGTCATAAAACCGTCTTTTCTATATTCATGATTCACACGCGCTGGCGAATGAGCGACAGTCCGTAATGATCGTACATACGGACTGAAGCATTCGACAAACACGGTCGTTCTTGTTCACGATTACTCTTCGTCATCATCCGTTGCGACGAGCGCGTCGGGCATGATGTCTGGTGAGATCACAGCACCCGGCGGGATAATCGCTTGATTGTGGCACATGATGCAATTCGGCACGACACCATTCATTGATTCCATGTACTCCTCATTATTGTATAATGCTTGGTTCATCTGGAGCATGTATTGTGAATAATGTACCGCAGGTACTTCCCGACTGGGGAAATAACGTGCATTGTGACAATGTGTACAACCAACATTCATACTATAGTTCATGTGGTACATCACTTGTTGTTGATACCCGACAGTATCCAGCGAAATATCAGTGCGACCATTCACATTTAACACGCCCTGATTTTCGGCAGTCAGGTCGGTACTGGCATCAAGCAAGCGTGCAAAGTCTTCTTCGTCAGGCAAGTTATGCACCCAATCCGCGCCGCGATTCCGGAATTGATCTGACCAGATATGATCCGGTTGCGGTGCGCCATAGTGGCAGGTCGCGCAGATGATCTGTGACCCCGAGGGTGCTTTCAGCGCTGTCACTTCGTCAAGATTACCGAGCCATTCACGATTTAGCTCTTGCGTCATGTACAGCATTGTGCGCGACGTATACTTATTCTCTGACCAGTTCGGATGTGGCACAGCGCCCGGTTCAGTTGGGAGCGGTGCTTCGTCGTCTTCATATGCCGCAAAGTTATTGATATTATGGCAATAGGTACAGTTGACATGCAAACCGGCGACAAAATAGTTCATCATGTAGCCGTTGATTTCTTGCGTCGTCAGCCCCGTCAAGACTTCCACGTTTTGTGGCATCGGGAAGTCATTCTGGTAGGCCCCCATCGCGAGATACGATTCCGCACTCACCCACTCGTCGACATCAACTTGATAATCAACATAGATCGGTGAGAGACTGTCGTATGCTTGCGCCCCGTCGTCGACGCGCGTCACGCCGACGATGAATGAAAGCACCCACCAACTACCCAGTACCAGAACGCCGGTCACCGCGAGGAATACGAACAAGAACCTAATCTGGTCGTTTCCGTTTGAAGTTTGGTTACTCATGTTCTATACTCCGTCGTTAACTACTTAAAATGGTGGTGCAACAATGTTGGCATCAATCGCCCATTGGAACCAGTCCAGAACCAGCGTGCCAGATAGCAGAATGCCGATGCCGCCAGTCACACCACAGAGCAACGCAAACCACCATAACCATTCATGGATCGACTTCGATGTAGCCTGGAAGCCCATGCACCAGCGCCAGAACAATTGCGCGCGTTGCGTCCCACTGCCTTCAGCGACCATCTCTTCAAGCTCGCGATAACTGCCCCAGCGCGATGTTGCAACGATCGTTGCGCCATGCATCGCGAGTAGCAAGGTCGAGCCGAGTAAGAAGAAGATCGAGAGCATATGGAACGGGTTATAGTAAAAGTTGCCATATTGCACACTGACATGATTCGTCCAATCCAGCACCGCTTTGAACCCGTGACCGGGTGCTTGTGCCCAGTTGCCCATAATGACCGGACGGAACAGGTAAATAGCGAAGTATAAGAACAACGCACCACCAAAACCCCATGACAGCTTACTACCGAGACCGCCAGCCTCTGCACGGGTCTGGATGCGGACAAGCCACGCCAAGACCGACACATGCAAGAAGAAGGTTGCGAAGATCCAGTTCGATCCTCCATGCCACGTTTCCGAGAAGCCTAAGCCGAATTCCGCCGGTGGCGGGTCAATCGACAGTACCCAGAACTCGCGCAGGAACATGACCGGGTCGTAACCGACAGCCCACAGATAGTGTTCAATGACGATGAATGACGTGACTACACCCGCCGCCAACGAAATGACACCCCAAATCCCGACATAGAGCGGGCCAATTTGACCGAGATCGAACAGACGCTCGAGGAAACCAACGTGAATCGGGTTCTGAATCGTGGTCGATTCGATGCCATTCTTGGGATATTCTTGTTCTTCCGTCGTAATCAGGCGATCACCGCCCGAGCGCGGTCTGCGCCATATCACAACGCCAACGACAATCGCGCCCATCGTCGCCGTGCCTTGCCAGATCGGAATACGATTCCAGACATTCCAGATTTGTACCCAATCGTGTACCAGCGTCCCAGAGAGGAAGATACACAGGTTCGAGAAGAGAACCGATGCCGTCCCGACCCAGAATGAGAGTCGATGTAAGCCGATTTCGCCAATGCTATAACCCAGCAAATTGCGGAAGAAACCATCTTCGTTCGCTTCGCGGGTATAGGGGCGATTAGCATTCATCAAAATGAGTGATCCGTGCATCGCCAGCAACAAGGTTGATGTGAACAACAAGGTGATGCCAATAGCGTGGAACGGATTGTAGAAGAAGTTAAAGTACTGGTAACCAATGTTGGATACCCAGTCCAGATGGTGGGTAATCCCCAGCGCGAAGCCATTGCCCCACGCGCCCATCGCGATCGGGCGCAACCATTGTAAAGTAAGCCAGGAGGACACAACTGCAAAATACGCAATCGCAATTTCTTGGCTCATGCCTAATTTGCGCGCAATATCGATCTGACGCAACGCCCAACCGATAAAAGCGATGGTGGCGAAGAAAACGATCAACTGCCAGATGAAGCCCGGTTCGCCAGGCCCAACAAGGCTCAGCCCCGCGCTAATCGGCGGTGGGTCGATACGTGCCGCAAGCAGGTTGAATGTGCCTTCGACAATCCAAACCTGATAAAAGTAGAAAAATGTGCCTAGAACAATCCCAAACAGCGATAAAACGCCGAAGGTACCCAGATAGAAACGGCCGATGAAGAAATCGAAGGGATCCGCGCCAAAGACGGCGTGTAACAATGTCCCGCCCGGTTTCTTGTAGTGCGCCTCCATTTCAACCAGAGAAACGCTCTCACCTTCCAGCGCCCGTTCAGCTACAGGTCGTTCGCCCCTGATATGAAAATCATCCGCGATGACTGTTCCAGTAATAATGTTATTTGATGACATAGGGTCGTCTCACTTTCTTTCCATGTATGTCGAACACGGTCTACGACTTGACATTAAAAGGGCGAGGAATGTGAGAGGAAGCAACCAGCCCAGTGGCGGATTGCCATCCCCGTCGCATATGCCATGTGGCGGATGTCGCGTTACCATCCGCCACCGGTCATCATGCGCCACAACTGCCTCTCAAAGACAATCGAGCTTCAACGTCGGATTACCCAGCGAGTGCCAGTTCAAACCAGTTGTATGCGCTGGTGCTGAGCAGGATAAAGTGGATCGTCAGTGCGACACCAAAACCCATCAAGATGTAAAGGATTAACACGGTACGGAATTGGATAGGGCGATCTTCAGGATTCATACTTTCCTCCTAAGGAAATGAATGTGTTTAAAAAATAGATTTGATTGAACGATTAGCCTTGTGCGACTAACCACGGTTGCCACAGCCAGACCAAGGTGTGTGCGATGATAGCGATCACGAGAAAACCGTAGGTAGCTTTCACCACGATATCATGCATGAACCACTCTTCATTCGTGAATAGATTCTTCCACGGATCCGGAACTTGATCATTTTCGTATTCGGCGGTTTCACCGGTGACGACGACTGTTGTTTCTTCGGCCATTATGTGCCTCCTAAAATAAGATGATTTGTCAGTTTAGGGTAGTTACCCTGCGATGTGCCCGTCCGTCGTTTTGATGCCCGCGGCATCAGTTCCCCCGTCGGCGCGTACACAACGCTCGCCATAAGAGCCCTAGCAGTGCGAACACTGCGAGTAGCTCATTGGTTACAAAAGTTAAGGTTCTGCGTTATGCTCCACGGATCGCGTCGAAAATTGTCTCGACGCTGTTGTTGAAGCCACTTTCCGATAGACGGCTGATGAATTGCAAGGTCTTGTCAGCCGCGCCGGCGAATTCCAACGAGATGTTGTCGAAGGTGCAGTTCTCGAAGGCGGGTATTGCCCCCGCCCCGTACACCAGCGTCACATTCGTGAACGTGCATCCGTTGAAGTGCTTGTTATCAACGGCGATCTGCTCATTGGCGAACGTTACATTAGTGATGCGTTCCATCAGTCCGACTCTCCTTCTGCCGCGTCGCTGGCATCCATGTCCGGTTCGCCATCTTGGCTATCCCCGTCATCAGCCATCGACTCAGCATCATCGGCATCGTCTGCCATACTGCCCATCGATCCCATCTCGGCATCGTCCGGGCTATCGGCATCATCGCTCGCCTCGCCACCATATTGGGCGATCACACGATCGAACGCTTCTTCGACCGGAATGGTCGAGGTGCCGTCTTCGCTCGTGCCAAAGGTGTTAATCTGCTCCAACTGCGCCTCACTGATGAGGTCGTAGCTCTCTGCCAATGATTCGGGCAGAACCGGGATCAGGTCGAAGGACACCTCCGTCTGGAGGAAATTGCCGTCTTCGAGCGTGTTCAAGGGGCCGATGATGCGCCCATACGCCCAAATCCCGAGAAACCACACGGTCGCCACAATGAAGGGAACCGCGAGTAAGCCGAGCCGTGCATAGTTGCTACCCGTGTTCACCGCCGGTGGCGGGTCGGGCTTATCGGGGAGCAGGGGTACCCCTGCCTCGATCTTATCCAGCACATCTTCGACTTCATCCGGTAAGCCACTGCGATACAACACACCCAAATAGCCGGTGGTTGCCGCCGCCTGTCCCTTCAACTGCACTTTGATATTACGGAACGTGCATTTGTTGAAGCTCGGCGCATCTCCGCCTTGGAAGACGAGTGTCGCGTTATCGAACGTGCAGGCGGTGTAGGTATTGCCGTCCAGCACGACTTCTTGATTCTTAAAGGTTTGCTTTTCAATCATCGCCATGACCATTACTCCCCATCACTTGATTGTTCTGGCTGGTCAGCGAAGGACGCATCCTGGCTCTCTTGCAAGGCGCGGATGTAAGCGATCACAGCCCAGCGTGTTTCAGGTTCTAAGCGTGAGCCATAGCTGTACATCGTGCCATACCCGTTCGTAATCACGTCGAATAAATACCCTTCGGGTACGTCGCGCAAGCGATCAATATGATACGATGCGACACGACCGAAGCCTTCTGCCCAGATGATCCCTTCGCCGCCACCATCGTAACCGTGGCATGGCGAGCAGAAACTATCAAAGTGACGTTGACCTTCGCGCAAGACTTCGTCGGTGATCGGCATCGGGAAGCCCTCAGCGTATTCACCGTTGACGGTGCCGTAGTACATATGCGTATCATCCACATAGAGGAAGCCAACTGGCACCGCATTTGGATCAAGTTCGCGTGCCGCCGTGTCGAATAGTGGGCTTGGGTCATACGGCTGGTTGAGCTTCGGCTGGTTACGGAGATTGCCGCAACCGCTGATGATCAACACAGCGAGTAATAGACTAGCCACCAAACGGATTTGCTTAGCCCGCGGAACGGATTTCATTAGATTTAACATGTCACCTCGCTCACTTTTATCGGTTCAAGACCTTTGAGGAACTGACGGGTTTCACGCATCGAGAATTTGGCATCGGTCACCTGTATGCACAGGAAGAAACGATTACGAGAGATGCCATCGCCGTCGCGCGTGTTAAAAATCGGGTGGTAAGGTGCTGGCAAGCCGGTCGTCACAAACATGAAGCCTGCGGCGACGAGACCTGCGCTTAAGATTGCTCCTTCGAACATGATAATCGTGAATGCCGGCCAACTATTGAGCGGGCGACCCCCGACGTTGAGAACGTAGTGGATGGCGTTTGTCCAATATTGCAGACCAAAAGCCGCCACCGCACCAATAATCAATGCCGCGAGGATCAACCAACCTAAAAGCGGTGACCCATTCCCTAGCACATCGTTCATACCGTGAACTTCGAACGGTGAGTACGCTTCCACATCGTTATAACCATCTGCTTTGGCTTTTTTCGCCGCTTCCAGCAGGGCTTCAGGTGTATCAAATTCCGCACTCAAACCATATAAGCAGTTACTCATGAATGTCCCTCCTCGTAGTGTATCTGTTGCATTTCAAACATCGGCAACACTGGGAAGAAACGGATAAACAGGAAGAACGGTGCTAGGAATAAGCCGAAGGGCGAGATGATCGTCAGCCAGTCGGTAATCGTCGGGACGTAGAATTCCCACATCGCGACTGAGTTCCCGTAAGACAAACTCACCGGAATGATGACAAAACGCTCAAGCCACATACCAATCAGCACACCGATACAAATGACCACTAACCACGTCGTATTACGCCGGATGCTCTTAAACCATAGCAACTGGATGAAGATGACATTGAAAAAGATCATGCCAACATACACCGGTGCATACGGGCCTACCGCACGATTGACAGCAACGAGAACTTCTGCCGTGTGGCCGCCATACCATGCGCCGAACACTTCCATCAAGTACCCATAACCGACGAGGCTACCCGTAATGAGGACGAACTTCGCCGCATTATCGATATGCTCCATCGTTATTAAGTGCTGTAGCTTAAACTGCACCCGCAATCCGACTGCCGCAATAATCACCATCGCAAAGCCGGCGAACACCGCCCCAGCCACAAAATACGGCGGGAAGATAGTGTGATGCCAACCACCGACGTTACTAATCGCAAAGTCGAGACCAACGATACTGTGAACCGAGATCACGAGCGGGGTTGCCAGCGCGGCTAAAATGTAGCTGACGCTATGCAGACGTTCCCAATGGCTCGATTCCCCGCGCCAACCCATGGCTAACGCGCCATAGATGAACTTGACCGGGCGGCTCTTCGCCTGATCGCGCACAGCGGCGAGATCGGGGATGAGATCAATGTACCAGAAGAGGACCGAGATCAACCCGTAGGTCGAAATTGCGACCAAATCCCAGACTAACGCGCTCGTCCACTGCGGGTTTAAGCCCATCGTGTTCGGGTACGGGATCAACCAGTACACAAACCAGGGACGACCCGTATGGAAAATCGGGAACAAGCCCGCGGTTGCCAGCGCGAAGAGCGTCATTGCCTCGGCAAAGCGGCTGAAGGCGCTGCGCCAGTGTTGGCGCATCAGCAACAGCACGGCTGAGATGAACGTCCCCGCGTGACCGATACCAATCCAGAAAATCAGATTGATGATGCCTGTCCCCCATACGACCGGGTTATTGATGTCCCATAAACCGACACCAATCACACTGATCGCCCCGAGGGTCATCATGAACACAGCGAGTAACGCGCTCGAAATGAGGAAACCGATCCACCACCATGCAGGCGTATTGCCGAAGATGGGGGCATTCACAGCATCCGTCACACTGCCGATCTTAAACTTAGGTGTTGCACTTTGACTTTGTGTCGCCATGATTGCCTCTATTCCTCCTCACTCTGAGTCGAGTCATCGTCTTCACTCGTCTCGACGGGCGCGAGGGCTGCATTCGGGTTATAGAGCTTCGCCAGATACGTCGTGCGCGGGCGCGTGTTCAGCTCTGCGTCCAGCCACAGGTAGTTGGTTGGCTGGGCTTTATCACGCACGACCCGTGCGTTCGGATCGTTGAGATTACCGAATGTGATCGCCTGTGTCGGGCAAGCCGTCCCGCATGCCGGGCGGACTTCGCCGTCGCGGATCGGTCGGTCTTCAACCGACGCATTCACCCGTCCTTGGTTAATCCGTTGCCAGCAGTAAGTGCATTTTTCCATCACACCACGCACGCGCACCGAGACATCCGGGTTGCGTTGTTCTTGCAGGATGAGCGTATCATCCGTGTAATCGTGGAAGTTGAAGCGACGTACACCGTACGGGCAGTTGGCTGAGCAGTAACGTGTCCCGACGCAACGGTTATAAATCATCTGGTTCAAGCCCTCGTGATCGTGAACAGTGGCTTGCACAGGGCAAACTTGCTCGCACGGGGCGTTTTCGCAGTGCATGCACGGCACCGGTTGGAAGTTGCGACGATCTTCGTCATGCTCATCAACGAAACTATCGACCCGGATCCAGTGCATATCACGTTCTTGTAACACTTGTTCTTTACCCACGGTTGGGATGTTATTTTCGGACTGGCAGGCGACCATGCAGGCGTTACAACCAATGCAAGTCGTCAGATCGATCGACATGCCCCACTGGTTGCCTTCTTCCAAAACTTCTTGTTGCCAGATCGTCTCATCGAGGAAGCTCCCGCCATCTTTTTCTTTATAACTGCCAGTGACGGCAAACTCATGATTTTCGATAAATTCTTCCAGCGTGCCCGATCGTACAGCCTTCGTACCCACTAGTTCCATATTCTTCTGGGTACGGGCGAGTTTGTAAGTGCGGCGCGTCCGCTCCACCGATGCCACTGTGAACCAACCGACGGTCGTCGGTCGTAGCGCATAAGCGTTGAAGTTTTCGCCCGCGTCTAAATCAGCACTGATACCGTGTCCATAGCCAAGCCCCACACTGACACAATCATCGGGATGACCATGCACGACGTAGACCGGGATTTCCATGATGTTATTGCCAACAGTGATGCTGATGATCTGCTCGTTATCGAGGCGCAAAGCATCGGCAGTATTGGCGCTGATCATTGCGAAGTTGTCCCACGTGATCTTCGTCAGCGGGTGCGGAATCTCGTGTAGCCACGAGTTATAGCTGAAGCGCCCGTCGTAGATGCGCGGATCAAGGCGGAAAATCACCTCAAAGTCGTTGCTCGCGCCGATGAGCGCGTCGGCGACATCGCTGGCAAAACTGCCACTGAGTGACGGTTGCACCGGGTCGGGTGCGCTATCAGCGATCACGCCGTTGTGTAACGAGCGTCGCCAGAAGGCATCGAAGCTCTCGTCACCGCTATAGTCTTCGCGCCATGAGTCGAGCAGGATTTCGTAACCGGAGCGGTCATCTTGCATCAAACGTGCAATCAGTTCCAGTTCTGACATCGAGCCATCGTACAGCGCGCCGATTGGCGGTTGGATGATGCTAGCCGTGCCATCATGAGCGCGAACATCGCCCCATGCTTCGATATAAGTTGAATAGGGTAAGTACCATCTTGCGTTCTCAGCTGTTTCATCGTCATACATCCCGATGCGAACGGAGAACGGCACGCGCCCGACTGCCGCCGACAGCGGAATATCTGGTGCGGTGAAGGCCGGGTTACCACCAATGATGAACGCGGCATCCACACGACCGGACGAAATATCGCCGACAAAGTCGCTCAGTTGCGTCACGCTGTCATGGGTGTTCGTCAGCACTGGCGGGATGTAGGTTACCGTCTCGCCAGCACTGCCTAATACCGCGTTGATGGCATGTGCGAGTGCGTGGACTGCCGGCGGTTGTTCATCACCGACGATAACCACACTGCTATGGGCTTGTAGATCACTGACCATTGCGTCGAAAATCGCTTGATCCCAATCGCCTTCGACAGCCTCGCCACCTTCAGCGCCGACCGCATTCGCGAGTGCTAGCGCGAAGTTTTCGATTTCGCTCGCCTTCATGGCGATGTGATGGTCAGCCACGGTCGATGTGTTGTTCGGCGTGCTGTTGACCGCGTAGAGGCGGTTCATCGTAGCCTCGTTTTCTACACGGATGCGACGCTTCGCGGCAAAGTCATGTGCGTAGCGCACGTTGCCGGGCATCGTCATCAGGAAGTCCGAGTCCAGCGAGACGATCACATCTGCTTGGTCGATCTGGTACACCGGCTCGACGATTTCGCCGAATGCCAGTTGAGCGCCAGCATAGACGTTTTCCCGCCCGACCGTATCATATTGATACCATCTGGCATTGGGGTACATCTCGAGCAAAGCATTAATTTGTTTCGCTAATGTCGGCGAACTACTCTTCTCAGATAAAATCCGCAGACCAGAGCCATCGCCTAAATTCGCGACAGCCTCGTCAAATTCTTGTAAAAATTCAGCAAAGGAACTGCTTTGCCCGTCGCGCCGTACTTCGTTCACGCGATTGGGGTTGTACAACTCTAGTACGGAAGCCAATACCGCCATGTTTGCGCCACCCAGCGATGCTGGATGATTCGAATTGCCCTCGACGCGATGCGGACGCCCCTCATGAGTCTCGATCACAACACCGGTGCCATAACCACTCAGGGGCATGGTCGATGCAAAGTAGATCGGTTGACCGGGGACGATTTCTTCCGGCATCCGCACGTAGGGTAAAATTTCTTCTTGCTCCGAGCGATCCGGCGCACAACCAGAGAGGCTTAAGCCACCAACCACAAGTGACGCGCCCATCAGTTTGATAAAATCACGACGATTCATGCCACTTTCGTGCAGGATTTTGGTCTCACGCGGGAATTTGGCGCGCATGACTTGTTCAAAATCCTCATCATCGATGAAGTCCTCTAGGCTTTGCCACTGCTTATGATCCCACTTAGTTTCGTTTGTTGACATACTACAATCTGCTCCTATAACTTAACGGTGGCAAGTTGAACAGTTCGCCAAGCCTTCCGGGTTGACTCCGTATTCTTCAATTAATTGTTGACCAACTTCAGCTTGATTTTCAGGATATTCGTAACCGAATTCGTAACGTGTCTCATTCGGTCGGATAAATTCTTCAGGTGCATTATGGCATTCTAGACACCATGCCATATTCATGTTATTTGCTTGCCAGACTTGCGGCATTTCGTTCACGGGACCGTGACAGGTCTCGCAGGCGAAGCCGTTGTTCACATGTACGCTATGGTTGAAGTACACATGCTCAGCAAGATCGTGGACTTTGAGCCACACGAGTTCTTCGCCCGTTGCATAGCTATCGCGCACCGGTTGCAACAATTCACTATAGGTTGCAATCTGCGAGTGACAACTCATACATGTGTGCGTATCCGGAATCCCGCCATAACGCGAGACTTCAGCAACCTGATGGCAGTACATACAGTTGATATTCAGTTGGTCGCTGTGTAGCTCGTGGCTAAAGCGCACCGGTTGGGCAACGGCGATACCGGCATAATGCCCCTGTATCGCATAGGGTGACCATGTGTGCATCAAAATCATGCCAACAGCGATCACAGTCAGTAGCCCGCCGACCAATAAGCTCAATTTGGCGACTGTATTGGCGGCTGGTTCAAAGATTTGTGACATATCAGTAACCCATCTCTCTACAATGCTGGACGAGTAAACGAACGCGGTCTCGCGATATAGTCGGCTTGTGAACGTGTGTCATCAGCCTTCAACTCCTCGCGCCGCGCCAACAACCTCTTGCTCATCGCCCAAAACAGGGTGACGGGCAGGTAACAGCGGTTGTTGACTGAGCAAGTAATTCACCAAGAATAACCAGAAGCCACTCACAGCGAGTATCGGCCCAGCAATCCACCATGCACCCGGGGCATCCGCTTGTGGCGATGCCGGCACAACAACCCAGTACAGCTCGACGATACGCAAGGCAAATGCGAAGGCCGCCAGCGCGATCAAAGCCATGCGTTGTCGTTTTAAGCCCGGGATGAGCAGTAAGAAAATCAACAGTCCATTCAAGACAACTACCAGCATGGTCAGGCTTGACCAACCGCCGACAATGCGTAAATCGTACCAATCGATAAAGTACGAGACGTTGCCCGACCAGATCACCACAAAGGAGATACCGTTCATGTATGCCCAAGCGAGTACCGTCATGAGCAATAAGGCGCCCAGATCGTTAATCACCAGTTGGTTAACATGCGGACGAAACTGATCGCGTGACCAATGTGCCGCTAGTACGAGAATTAAGAATGAAAGTGCCACCAATACGATGCGGCTCAAGGTCAGCCAGCCGTAAGCGCTGGAGAACCATTCCGGAGTCAAGGACATCGTCCAGTCGAAAGCCGCTAAAGTCGTGGTGAGCATGTAAGCAACAATGCCCAGCGCACTGATCTTCCGCGCTTGCTTGCGTAGGCTTTCGTCCTCGCGTTCATCAAGTTTGGTGGAAATGTACGATAATCCGTATGCCAGTGAAATCCAGATAGCAAAATAGATGACAGTGCGAATAGCAAAGTAAACCGGCTGTAGGTAGAACTCATTGCCACCAACCAGCTTCAATTCAGATGCCGCTTCGCCAGCCCATGGGTACAGTGAACTCATGCCTAACAAGATAGGCAGGAAGAATACGAACGTCAGTGGGAGCGTCTTTGCACCAGCTTCTGCAAATCTTTGCAACACATGCATCCAGCTCGCGTTGATCAAATTATTGAGCATCATGATGCCCAAACAGCCAATCGCGATCTCTGTCCAGAGAAGCACGGCGGCTAGATAGATATGGAGAAAGTGGCTGGTATCGGTTGCTAGACCAACGACACTGAGAAACGTGCCGATTAGTGCAACACCGAGAACACCCAACTGCAAACCACTCAGGCGTAATATAGTGGGTTGACTTGTTCTCATCAATTAACCCTCCAAAAATACTCTTCGGGACGGGCAAGTAGCAGTGTGACTGTATGCTTGGTCAATGACCTACGTTTACATCGCGGAAACCGCTAAATACCTGCCAAAACTGTTAAAACATCTACAGTATAAACGTTTTTGAGACAATTTGGGGGCTAGGGGAAGTATGCATTACGAATGTCACAGCAAACTAGTACTAAACTACATAAAATACAAAAAATCTACAAAAGGCACATCGACTTTATATAGATTTATGACATTTATTCGTAATATTGAGGTGTTTTTTCGAAATAAATGAGCAGATTATGAAGGATTGATGACTATATACCGTGATTTATGACACTTTGGTCAGTCAAAAAAGATGTTATATTAGATACAGATGAAACCAAGAGAAAAACTCGTTAAGAGATATTGCCCATCATCTACATTGTAAGTGCAAAACGAGGGAAACAGCATCAGGGAAAACCTGTAAATCGCTTAATATTTGTAACTTTTTATCATTGCACGACAATACTCGTGCGTTTGGGGGACTCACCAATATGAATATCGTATCGAAAGTATTTGTCTTCTTGACCGCTGTAGTTAAGACTCTGCGCTTGGCGCTACCGAAACTGGGCGTGGGCTGGATGTTCGCCCTGCTGACCGTGAACTTCAACTTCGTCACTATCCACGAACTGAACGTGACAGCCGTCGCTGTGACGGCGATGCTCGCCATTCATTATGCGCTCTCACCCTTCCAGGTGGTTATGGGGCGCGTTGCCGATCGCTTCCCGATCTTCGGGCTACGGCGCACACCTTACCTCTTGATAGCGGCGACAATCGCCAGTATCGCCTTCTTGGGCTTGCCATCGGTCGCGTTTGGCATGGGCGAAGGCTCGGGCTTGGCATATCTCGCTGGCTTCGGCATCTTAATCACCTTCGGCGTGTGTATCGCCATCATGGGCGACTCGCACCACTCACTCATTGCAGAAGTCACCAGCCCTGAAACACGCGGTGGCGTGATTTCGGTCGTGTGGACGTTTACGATCCTCAGCACGATTATCGCGGCGGTGGTCTTCGGGCAAGTGATGCCAGAATACAACCCGGCTGATATGCAGAGCCTGTACAACCTGACACCCTTCATCGTGATTATCTCGGCGGCAATCGGCGTGATCGGCATTGAAAAACGCCTGACCGGCGACGAACTGCGCGAAGCACTGGCAACATCACGACGCGTTGCGCCTGAAGGTAATCCGATCCATGCCGCAACCACCGTCCTGCGCGAGAATAAGCAGGCATGGGGCTTCTTCGCCTTCATCTTCGTCTCGATCTTGTCGATCTTCCTACAAGACAACATCCTCGAACCCTTCGGCGGCGAAGTCTTCGGCATGAATGCCGAGCAAACCGCGAGCTTCCAACCGGCATGGGGCGGTGGCGTTCTGATCGGCATGATGATCATCGGTGCTGTGAGCGTGATCTTCAAGATTCCAAAACGTCGCATCGCGCTGGTCGGCACCATCGGCACAGCATTAGGCATGGCGACACTCGCCTTTGCGGCATTGACACATAATGAAGCCCTCGTGAAGCCCTCGCTGACTTTCATGGGTTTCTTCACCGGCTTCTTCAACATTGGCGCTCTGTCAATGATGATGGATATGACCGTCGAAGGCGCAACCGGTCTTTATATGGGGCTGTGGGGGATGGCGCAAGCCTTCGGTAATGGTGTCGCGTCCTTCGGTGGCGGCGTGTTACACACTGGCTTGATCGAAACCGGCTTACTCTCGCCTGCAAGTGCTTACTTCGTAATCTTCGGGCTAGAAGCAACAGGTATGATGGTCGCAGGCTTAATCCTCGTCACGATCAGCGTTGAGGGCTTCCATACCGTGCATCAAACGACGCTGAAGCGCGATGATACGATCCTCGCGATGGAAGCAAGCATGAGCTAAACGCACATCCGTCCGTGTCTGGGGGATGGTATACACGCCATCCCCCACATGTAGTCGCACGTACCGAAGCAAGAGGAACAGGCAGTATGTCCACAGACTTTTCATTTGATGAACGCATCGTCCATCTCTACAACCAGCAACGCGCCCACCCACCCCACGTCTCACAGGCGATCGGCGATGCAATCGCCCGTCGCGCCGGCACCCGTCCGGTGCTTGAGATGGGCATCGGCACCGGTCGCATCGCCAAGCCGATCGCACAGGCCGGTGCGCGTGTCGTCGGGTTCGATCTGTCGCCGCAGATGCTCGGCGAAGCCGCCAACGCGCTGAGCGTCACACAGGCAGATATGCACCACATGCCCTACCGCGCCCATAGCTTCGGCATCGTGATCGCCGTTCATGTCCTGCATCTCGCTGATGCGTGGCAGACAGTCCTCGCAGAGATTGCGCGCGTGCTACAACGAGACGGCGTGTTCATACAGGGTAACGATTGGGTTGACCCGCAATCAGTCTTCGGACGTTTGCGGAATGAACTGCGGATGCACGCCGTCCGCCTTGATCCCGCCTTGATGCCGCCCGCCGCCGGCATCAGCAAAGCCGACGTGCTAGAACAACTCGGCGCGACACACAGCGAAGAAGTGGTCGTCGCTGAGTGGGAACAGACGATGAGCGCCAACGATCGCCTCGCGATGATTGAACAACGCCTCGATAACGAAAGCTGGATTCTATCGGACGCGATCTTCGACAAAATGCTCGTTCATCTGCGCGACTTTGCTGGTAATATCTGGAGTGATTTAGACAACAAGCAAACGGTCAAGCGCCGTTTCATCATGAAAATCACATACGGAGATTGGTAAACCGACATGACAGTATCCGACCACTATCAAATCATCATTATCGGCGGCGGGCCTGCGGGTGTTGCGACAGCTTTACACCTGCAATTGCGTAACCCGGCACTGGCGGCGGATACCCTTTTGATCGAAGCGCAGGAATACCCGCGGGATAAGCTGTGTGGCGGCGGTATGACCGTTCACGGTGATGAACAACTTCATCGCCTCGGTATCGAGCTTGACGTGCCAGAAGTGACCATTGATCAACTGGCATTCCGGCTCAACGGGCGCGATTTCACCGTCCGCCATAATGGGGCGATGCGTATCTATCATCGCTATGAACTGGATAAGGCCCTTGCCGAAAAAGCGACCGAGCGCGGTCTCTGCTTGCACACCGGCGAGCGCCTACAAGATTTGACCGTCACTGCCGATGGTGTGCGCGTGACGACTAACAAAGGCACCTATACCGCCGCAGTCGTCGTCGGCGCAGATGGCACCAACAGCACTGTGCGGCGCAAAGCAGGCTTCGAAAGTTCACAGTCGACAGCGCGCCTGCTGAGTGTCGTCACGCCGGTAGATGGTGATGCCGACCCGCTGTGGCAAACGCGCACAGCCCTCTTCGATTTCACCTGTGTGACACGCGGTGTACAGGGCTACACCTGGGATTTCCCGACCTATCGCAACGAACAACCCCACATGAATCGCGGCATCTTCGATAGTAGTATCGCACCGCGCCGACAGGGACTCCCACATGGCAACCTAAAGACGACCTTTGACGATTGGTTGGCTGAACGGGGCGTGACGCTAGCCGACGAACAGCTGAAGGGGCATCCGGTGCGCTGGTTCAACCCGCAGACGACCTTCGCCCGCCCGCGCGTCCTGCTAGCAGGCGATGCCGCCGGTGTCGATACGCTATTCGCAGAAGGGATTTCGTATGCCATGGAATATGGCGAAATCGCCGCGATGACGCTGGATGAAGCCTTCGCCCGTCAGGATTTTTGCTTTCGCCAGTATCGTGAGCGTTTGATCTCGCATCGCCTCGGGCGTTTGCTCGCGCGGCGTGCGACCTTCGCCAATGCCTTCTATCGCTACAAGTTCCCGCCGATGTGGGCGACATTCTGGTGGTTTGCCAGCATCGCGCCCAAGTGGATGCAACAAATCGTCGGCAAATATTATGCACTCTTACCCGAGCATGAAAAAGCCCATCAGGCTATCTATTAACACAAAATCTCAACCGTGATTGTTAAGACAGATTGACCGATCCGTAAGCGATACAACACACAATCAATACAAGTACAGACAAAATTAAGGGATACTATGACAACCGAGATGAATGGTACGAAAGCCAAACCGCGCAAACGTCGTACCCGAAAATCGAAGGAACGACCGGTCTTTCCGTTCACGGCGATCGTCGGGCAGGACGAACTCAAACGTTCGCTCTTACTCTGCGTGATCGACCCGCAAATCGGCGGTGTGATGGTCATGGGACATCGCGGGACGGGCAAAAGTACCGCCGTTCGTGCGCTGGCGCAACTCCTGCCAGAAATCGAGACGGTGCCGGATTGCCCCTACAACTGTGATCCACAAGACCCCTCGCCCTTATGCCCGCACTGCCAAGGGAAGCAGACGCGCCGTAAACCCGTGACCAGCGGCGTGCCCGTGATTGACCTGCCACTCGGCGCGACCGAAGATCGCGTTGTCGGGTCGCTGGACGTTGAAAAGGCGCTGGTCGATGGCGTGCAGACCTTCGCGCCCGGTCTCCTCGCACGGGCGAATCGTGGGTTCTTGTACATTGACGAAGTGAACCTGCTAGAAGATCATCTGGTTGACCTGCTGTTAGACGTGGCGGCCAGCGGCGTGAACGTCGTCGAACGCGAAGGCATTAGCATCCGCCACCCAGCGCGTTTCGTGCTGGTCGGCAGTGGTAACCCCGAAGAAGGCGACCTGCGCCCGCAATTGCTCGATCGCTTCGGCTTACATGCGCGCATCACCACCATTCATGATATTCAAGCGCGCGTGGAGATCGTGCGGCGGCGGCGAGCATACGACTTTGACCCGATCGGTTTCGCCAAATCATGGGCAAAAGAACAGAACAAACTACGACGCAAACTGAACAAGGCGAAAGCACTCCTGCCGGATGTCGAACTCGGTGATGAGACGATCGAAACGGCGGCAGAACTCTGTGTGCGCTTAGAAGTCGATGGTCATCGCGGCGAACTGACCCTGTGTCGGGCGGCAGTAGCGATGGCGGCATTCGACGGGCGCACGACCACCACCCGTCAGGATATCGCCGCTGTATCGACGCTGGCGCTCCTGCATCGCCTACGTAAAGACCCGCTGGAAACAGTGGGAGACGACGAGCGCGTCAAACGCGCCATTGCCGAGACAATAGAGAGTTAGAAAGATACTATGCAACAGATAAACTTTGTTTACATTACCATGGACGGCGGACATAACAACGCCATTCGTACCGCTGCCCGCATGATCCGCGATGAGCACGACATCCAGCTGAACCTCGGGTTGTACAGCATGGCGACCCTACACAGTGACGCGGATTGGGCGCGCTTCGAGCGCGATGTGCTCGCGGCGGATGTCATCTTCGGTGGCATGATCTTCGGCGAAGATCATGTGCGCCCGATGGAGCGCATCCTCAGCCAGACGGACGCGCCGACCTGCATCATCACCAGCAATCCGGCGCTGATTTATCAAACCCGCCTCAATAATTTGTCGCTCAAGCCACCGCAAGAGGACGAAGAGCCGGGCTTGTTCAAACGCTGGATGAACAAGCTACGCCCCAAGAAAGGCAAAGCCGAAGGTCAGCGACAGACCATACTCTTTCGCAATTTGACCAAGCTCATGAAGTACGTGCCGGGCATGATGCGCGATCTGCATACCTTCATCGCCATGCACGATTACTTCGTCCATAGCTCGCCCGAAAATCTCAAACGGCAGATGCTCTTGCTCATCGAGCGCTACGTGCCGGGCTTCAAGGGGCAAGTGCCAGTGCTCGATGCAATCGAATATCCGGATCTGGCAATTTATCATCCCGATGCGCCAGAACCCTTCGAGACCATCGAAGATTATCGCGCCTGGCGCAAGTCACAGGGCTTACCCATCGCCAACGGCGTTGCCGGGGCATGGAACGGCACCGCCGGCTTGCTGACGCAACGCGCAATCATCCTCAGCGGCAACACCACCCATCTCGATCATCTGATTCGTGACATCGAAGCACAGGGCATCGAAGCGCGCACGACCTACAGCGCCCTGCTCGATTTCCGTCCAGCGATCGAAACTTTCTTGAGTGGCGCGGATGACCTGCCCAAGGCTGATGTCATGCTGAATACGATGGGCTTCCCGCTAGTTGGCGGCCCCGCTGGCACGCGCCCAGAACAAGCAGTCGAAGCCCTACATCAGATGGATGTCGGCTATCTCGATATGATTCCGCTGGGCTTCCAGCGCGTCGAAGATTGGCAGAGCAACTCCGTCGGGCTGAATCCGATGCAGGTCGCGATGAATATCGCCCTGCCAGAACTGGACGGCATCGCTGAACCTGTGATCTTCGGCGGGCCGACCCACACGAACGAATCCTTCATCGCGCTCGAACCCGAGCAATCACAGGCGGCGAAGCGCGTCTCGCGGCGCATCCGCTTGAAGCACAAAACCAACGCCGACAAGAAGCTGGCGGTCGTCCTCTTTAACTTCCCGCCGAATCTGGGCAATGCGGGGACAGCCGCCTTTCTGGACGTGTTCGCTAGTCTGCATCGTCTCCTGCAACAACTCAAAGACGAAGGCTACAAGGTAAACATTCCTGCCGATGTCGATACCCTGCGGCAGATGGTCGCTGAGGGCAATCACATGCAGTTCGGCACGGATGGCAACGTTGGCGCGACGATCACGCTGGAGCAATACCGCGAATTATTCCCGTGGTATCCCGAAATCGAAGAATACTGGGGACACGCCCCGGGCGAATTGTTGACCAACGGGCGCGACTTTTACATTTTAGGCGCGCAATTCGGCAACGTCTTCGTGGCGCTTCAGCCCAGCTTCGGTTATGAGCGCGACCCGATGCGCCTGCTGATGGGCACGAATGCCTCGCCCCATCACGGCTTTGCCGCGTTCTATACATGGCTCAATCATATCTACGATGCCGATGCCGTCGTCCACTTCGGCACGCATGGCGCGCTAGAATTCATGCCGGGCAAGCAGGTCGGCGTGAGTGCGGATTGCTGGTCAACGCGCTTGATCGGCGAACTGCCGAACTTCTACTACTACTGCGTCAACAACCCCAGCGAAGGGTCGATTGCCAAGCGCCGGGGCGCGGCGACTCTGCTCAGCTATATGGTGCCGCCCTTGCAACAAGCCGGGCTCTATAAAGGCTTACGTCGCCTGAAAGATACGATCGATCAGTATTACAAACGGCAAGACCCCAACATGCTACCGGATATTCGCCTGCAAGCTGATCAACTGGGCATCACGGTAGACTGTGACGGGGATAGCGACAGCGCGTATCTCACAGCGCTCAGCCATGAGTTGATACAAGTCGAGAGTCGCATGATTCCGCTGGGCTTGCATACGCTGGGTAAAGCCCCGACCGAAGCCGAAATCATCGATATGCTGATACTGGTCGCGTCGTTCAACGGTGGTACACACAGCAACGGTACCAACAAGCTCCCACCCTTGCCCGTGTTGATCGCCCGCGAAAAAGGCTGGCAGTACAGCAAATTACAGGACACCCTCAAGACGTCTGCCGCGACACAAGCACGCTGGGAAGAGATCAACGGGCTGATGCACGAGATCATCACGCGCTTCGTGCGCGCCCCGCGTGACCCCGAACTGGATACCAGCGCGCTCGATGCCTACATCACCGAAGCAGTCGGCATCCCTGAGGGCTTGCTGGTGAACGTGTGGCAATGGCTCGATGATCTGATGGATCGCATCATCCACGATCAGGAGATTGCCAATATCCTGCACGCGCTGGATGGCGGCTATATCCTGCCCTCGCCGGGTAATGATGTCGTCCGTAACGAGAACATCGTGCCAACCGGACGCAATATCCACGCGCTCGATCCCTATCGCATCCCGACCCCGATGGCGATCAACGCCGCGAAAGGGCTTGTGCGGCAGATGCTCAAGCGTCTGCACGATCAAGAGAACACCGATCCCGAAAGCGTGGCGATGGTACTATGGGGGACGGACAACCTCAAGAGTGATGGCGAAGGCATCGCGCAATGCCTGTACCTGCTAGGTGCAGAGCCAATCGAAGACGAACTCGGCAACATCACGGACGTGCGCCTGATCCCGTTGAAGCAACTAGGACGACCGCGCATCGACGTAGTGATGACCGTCAGTGGCATCTTCCGCGATCTGTTCCATCATCAAGCGGGCTTGCTCGATAAAGCTGTGCGCCTCGCCGCCCACGCTGACGAACCACTCGATCAGAATTTCGTCCGCAAGCACGCCCTCGCCCATGCCGACGACCTAGGTATCACGCTCGATGATGCCGCCGCGCGCGTCTACTGTAACGCCAGCGGGTCTTACGGCGCGAACGTCAATTACATGGTCGATGGCAGTACATGGGAGAGCGACGACGATCTGAGCGACACCTTCCTGATGCGTAAATCTTACGCCTACAAGCCGAACGGCACATGGCAATCCGCCCGCGATGTCATGGAGCGCAGTCTGGGCACCGTCGATGCCGCCTTCCAGAATATCGACAGCTTCGAGTTAGGCATCAGCGATGTCAATCACTACTACGAATATCTGGGCGGCGTGACCAAGAGCGTCGAGAAGCTCAACGGCAAACGCCCGCCGGTGATGGTCGCCGACGCAATCTCGCAGAGTGATCGCCTCTTCTCATTAGAAGAGATGGTACGGCTCGAATCGCGGACGAAGATGCTGAATCCCAAATGGTATGAAGCGATGCTCGATCACGGCTATGAAGGGGTGCGCGAGATCGAAACGCGCGTCAGCAACACCTATGGCTGGGATGCCACGACCAACGCAGTCGATGACTGGGTGTATGTCGATGTCGCCGAGACCTACCTGCTAGACGACGCGATGCGCGCCCGCATGAGCGAAGCGAATCCGCATGCGACCGCCGCCATCGCCCGCCGCCTGCTCGAAGCCGCCGCACGTGGGTTCTGGGATGCAGACGACAAGATGCTCGACCAATTGCGCGACATCTACGGCAATCTTGAAGATCAACTCGAAGGTGTTCACGTCCCATCATAATCATGACGGATGACAGAGCGACCATCGTCTGTCATCCGCATCCGCCATACCAAGCATACGAGGAGCAAACTCTCTTGTGACGACGACTCTCCCATTTCCGGCATTAGTCGGCTTAGAACTAGCACAACAGGCATTGATTTTACTGGCAATCGAACCGCGCTTGCGGGGAGTCGTGCTATCGGCTCCAGCGGGGACGGGAAAATCGAGTTTGGCACGGGGCATCCGTGATGTGCTGGACGACGACGACGCGCCCTTCATCGAACTACCGCCGAGCGTTGATGCTGAGAATTTACTGGGCGGCTTAGATTTAGAAGCCACACTCCGCACTGGCGATCTCGTGATGCAACGTGGCATCCTCGCTAAAGCCGATGGCGGTGTCGTCTACGTCGATGGTATCAACCTGCTGACAGACGCGACGACCAATCTCTTGCTCTCAGTGGTCGATAACGGTGTCGTCAACTTAGAGCGTGAGGGCGTGAGCCTGCGCGATGCGGCGCACTTCAGCTTGATCGGCTCATATGATCCGGCAGAAGGGATGCCGCGCAAGCACCTGATCGATCGTCTCGGCTTGATCGCATCGCTCCCCGGTCAGCTGAGCGCGAGCGACCGCGCAACCGTACTACGGCGCAATTTGCACCAAGCGCGTACCACATGGGCAGAAGACACGCAATTCCTGCGCGGTCTGATTCTCGCCGCCCGTGAGCAACTGCCACAGGTGACGATCAGTGACGCGCAGATCGAACAATTGAGCCTGCTCGCCTTGCAATACGGGGTCGAGGGGCATCGTGCCGATAACTTCGCCGTGATGACCGCCTGTGCATCTGCCGCCGCTGACCTACGCGACGAAGTCAATGAAGATGACATGAAGACCGCCATGCAACTGGTCATCCTCCCGCGTGCGACGCAAATCCCGGCCCCACCGCCCGAAGATGATGCACCGCCGCCCCAACAACAACCCCAAGAGCCAGAGGCTGACGCACAAGCACCGGACGACCCACCGCCGCCGACAGATAGCGATGAGACCGACGACGACACCGAGCAAGCCGCCCCACCGGACGAACTCATGCCGCCGCCGGACGAAATCCTCGAAGCGTTGACGGGTGAACTGCCGGATGATCTCGAAGAACTGCCCTTCCAGAATTTGCGACGGGGCAAGACCGGCTCACGCGGGGCGACCGAAGCCAAACGCGGACGACACATCCGCAGTGTGCCGGGCAACCCCACGCAAGGGCGCATCGACGTGGTGAGTACGCTTCGCAGTGCCGCACCGTGGCAACAACTGCGCCAGCGCGCCAACCCCGACGATGATCGGCGCGTCCAGCTAGAGCTATCAGACGTGCGCGTGAAGAAATATCGCAACAAAGCGGGGGCGCTGTTCTGCTTTCTGGTCGATGCTAGCGGGAGCATGGCCTTACACCGCATGCGACAGGCGAAAGGCGCTGTCCATACCTTGCTTGAGAAAGCCTACGTCAAGCGCGATCGCGTTGCCCTGATCGCCTTTCGTGGCGACCAAGCCGAGTTGCTGATGCCACCGACCCAAAGCGTCGAACTCGCTAAGCGCGCGCTCGATCTGCTCCCGACCGGTGGCGGCACGCCGCTCGCCTCAGCCCTGATCTCGGCCGGCGATGTCGCCCAGCAAGCGCGGATGCGCGGCATCATGCAAACAGTCGCCGTCGTCTTGACCGACGGACGCGGCAACATCCCCTTCACCGCGGGCAACGATCCGCAGGAAGAACTCCAGCAATTAGCGGGATATGTGCAGGATTGCGGGATGCACGTCATGATCGTGGATACTAAGCGCAGTTATCTGAGCAAAGGCGAAGCCCGCCAACTCGCCGAGTGGCTCGGCGCAGATTATGCCTATCTGCCGAACGCGACCGGCGAGGAAATCGGCGAATTAGCGGCGAACGTGCGCGACTGAGTGGCGTATATCACCCCATCAACAATACGGGCGACTCGTCGTATGAGTCGCCCGTTTGCGTCTGCTCAATTAACTCACGTGGTGGCGCAATGTCTCGCAGGCTTCATGCGTCGTCAGGAAGAAGCGATCCGCTCCGATTTCATCGACAAAGCCGATCCGCTGCAGGCGATCCATCACCGGCCCTTTGACTTCTGCCATATAAAACGTGACGTTGTTATCCGCCAGACGGTGATTCAGTTCTTCCAGCACTTCAAGCGCCGTCGTATCGATGAAATTCACCGCCTTGCACACCAGCACAAAGTGATCAATACGCGGGTTATCAGCAATCTGCGCCAGCACCACATCTTCTAAATACTGTGCATTCGGGAAGTACAGGCTTTCATCGACGCGCAGAGCGAGAATATTGGGGTGCGTCTGCGTCTCATGGCGCATGATATTGCGGTATTCTTCGGTCTCACTGATGCGCCCGACGATCGCAATGTGCGGTCGGCTGGTATGCCACAGGTACACCGCCAGCGATACCGCCACGCCGACTAAGATACCCGTCTCGATACCCAGTTCCAGCACTGCCATGAACGTAATCAGCAGGGATAAGCCATCGGCTTTGCTATAGCGCCACGCGTGGAAAAACGCATCGACATCCACCAGTGAACTGACCGCCACAACGATGATCGCGGCGAGGATCGCATTCGGCAAGAAGTAAAATAGCGGCGTGAGCAAGACCACCGTCACCAGCATCAAGCCGGCAGTGATGATCGATGCGAGACCGGTATTCGCTCCCGCTGTGAAGTTGACCATCGAGCGCCCGAAGCCACCCGCCACCGGATAACCGCCTGTCAGCGATGCGCCGATATTGGCTGAGCCGATCGCAATTAATTCCTGATTGGCATCGACTTTCTGCCGCTTTTTGCTGGCTAGGGCTTTCGCGACTGAGATACTCTCCATATACCCGACCACCGCAATCGTGATCGCAATCGGCAACAAATCCTGAAAAGTCGCCAGATCAAAGGGCGGCAAGGCGAAGGGCGGCAAGCCCTGCGGCACCTCACCGACGATCGGCACATTTGCCGCCTGATGCACGCCCGTTACCCATACGAAAACCGTGCCGAGGAACACAATCACCAGCGGCGCGATTTTAGTCAGCGGCATTGCGATCGACTTCGAGAGACCCCAGCGCATCAACTGATCGCCCAGCGCAAACTTGAAATAGAGCAAGACCGCAATACCCGCAATACCAATCCCCAGCACCGCTAGATTCGTCTGTGTGATGCCCTGTAGCGCGAACCACAGCAGTTCGTGCAAGTGTTCCGTGCGGGCGATGTCATAGCCCAGCAGATGCTTCAATTGGCTCAAGCCGATCATGATCGCCGCCGCGCTCGTGAAGCCCGATAAGACCGAATGACTGAGAAAGTTCACGAGGAAACCGACGCGCAACACCCCCATCACGACCTGCATCACGCCGACCATCAGGGCGAGTGCCAGCGCCAGCGCGATATAGTCGCTGGTCGTCGCCGGGTTAAGCGCGCCGATACCACTCGCAACCAGCAGAGACATCATCGCCACCGGCCCAACGGCGAGCGCCCGTCCCGTGCCGAGCAAGCCGTAGATAATCAGCGGAAGAATACTCGCATACAGCCCGACCTGTGGCGGCAAGCCGGCTAACATCGCATACGCCATGCCCTGCGGCACCAGCATCACCGCGACGACGACTCCGGCAATCACATCACCAGATAGGTGGCGACGATCATAATGCAACAGCCAATCTAAAAATGGCAGATAATCGCGGATATTGAACTCGCGGGCGGGCGGTTGAACAGATTGTGTTGCCATGATTGATCCTCATCACTTCACCATACATTCATACATTGTACGAATGCCCCGCCCACATAATGAGACGTGTCACCTAATCGGAGGTATTAGTGTAGCTTATAGGTCGATCAGGGTCGCCAATTTCCAGCCACTCCACCGTTTCGGCAAGTTCAGCCAGCATCAGCGGGGATTGCGGGCGATTAATCTCTTTAAACGGTACATGCGGCGCGAATTTGACAATATCAGCGAAGACGCGCCCCTCTTGCTTTAACAGGCGAAAATGCGTGTAAAGATGCGTCTGCCGCGCCAAACGCTGAATCTTGGCATACCCGCGAATCGGCGCGACGAGGAATTCCGCTTTGTTCTGACGGGACAGCATATAAATCGTCGTCAATGGCACCGCTTGCTCGCGATAAGTGGGGCGCGTCGATAAATAAAATTTCTTGAGGTCGGCGCGCACAGGGGTCAAGGATTCAGCATCCCACTTGAAGTAACGCGCGGTTCGGTTCCACACTTGTAGATACGGCTCGGCTGGAATAGCCCACGCTTGCCCGTCACCATCGACGGTGACTGAAATCGCATCATCGCCCAATATCTGATAGCCAGCGCGATAAAATTGTGCGGCAAGCGCAGATTTGCCGATGCCAGAAAGTCCGGTGAAGAGGAGCGCACTCCCATCGCGCACGATGCCACTGGCATGAAAGACGATGCGCCCGCGCTGTTGCAACAATGCCACCATTGGCGCATGGAACAGGTGCAGGCGCACGACATCCCAATCCGCGTTATCAGCCGGTTGTACGATGATCTGCTCGCCATCGCAGACCCAGTAATGCGCGATCTGGGGCACGCGCAACTTGAATTGTTGCGGCGTGCGCTGGTAGTACACTGAAGGCTGATCGCCCGTAATTGGCGGCACATCGCCGCTGATGATCGCCACATCCGGCGTTCCGACAGTCGGTTGCCACTGCGGAATCTCGAATTCAGCGGCGATGATTAAACCATGTGCGCGATAGGTGTATGTCATCGCTTACTCGACCACTTCTTCCGGCGCAAGTGTATACTCCGCCACGCGCTGTTGCACGTAACGCGCCACATCCTGATCCCCCAGCACGTCAGCATTTTGCACGCGCTCGATGATCTTCGCCACCGCTATACGCCGCCACAGTGCCTGCAAGATGATACTATCGGCTTTTGCCTGCGGCGAGAGTTGCAAATCCGCTTGTTGTAATTGTTTCTGTAGATTACGCTTCATGTTGATCGCGATATTGTGGAAGTTCGTCTGCTTGAACTGATGCTTGATCTGCCCATCATCGCCGCGTATGGTCGTATGCCATGCCCACACATAACTGTTGTTAATCAACTTCACGCTAATATCGAGCGCGACTTGATCGCCTGCTTCAATCTCGATCTCTTCTGGCAGGGGCATCCCCATCTGACCGTAGACCGCATCTTCGCGGATTTCGCCCGGCTTCGCCGTAAACCAGATACCATCGGTGAGGGTCGCATCGAACCAGAGAACAAATACGTTGAGGGTCGTCGGCTCGGTGAATGTCCACTCGCTGTGGCCGTCAAAATCAGCCGTCGTCGCTGTCGCATAGTGGATTTCGCACCATTTGCGCGGGTCGCCGCGCAATACCTCGCCTTTACGCAGATGATGGGGCCCGGACGACAAGGTGTTGATAATATATTTCGCCCCCGCCGACATATCGATGCCGTAGGGTTGGTTACGCCACGGGGCTTTGACCAGCTTAGCATACCAGTGACCAGCATAGCCCGGCGCAACGAACAAATCATCGCGCTGAGGGATGAAGACCGCGTCGGGATTGGCGAGGCGTTCGCGCGCATCGATAAAAGACGGCACGTTGTAATTGATGAAGGGTAGCAGACCGCGCAGGTCACCGACGATTACATCGGCTTTTTCGGGCAAGGTCACCTCGGTGGATTTCGTGTTCATGAAGGTGATACGATCCGCAAGACCATTCGCCACCGCGATCTCGCTAGCAACGCTGATGGCAGGTTCGGGTTCAACGGCGTAGACGTGCTTCGCCCCTAAGCCGGCGGCAACGAAGGCGAAGATACCCGTGCCCGTCCCGATATCGAGGACGACCGTCTCCGGCGTAACGTGTTTCTCTAAGGCTTTCACGTACGAGTCGACCCGCAGGCGGTCGTGCATCATCGAGCCAAATCCCTGTACACCATACATAGCAATGCTCCGTCTGTTTATTAAGGTTAATCGATCTTTGTCGGGTTCAAGCACGGCAATCAGCAAGAGATAAATGCCGTCATGTTACGTCATACCGTGATTATTATAGATTGTAAAAATCCTATCTAGTTTTACGCCAAAGTGTAGCAAAAATCAACGCGCATGTGTTATATTGTAGATGTCTTAGCAAGACAAAACACATTGAATATTACGACATACGGAGTAAATATCATGAAGACGAATGGTTTGAAAGTCAAAAGTAATCTGAAAGCTGGCAACGAATGCCAGGAACAAGCCGACGCACTGGTGGTATGGAAGCGTCTGGAAAGTAACTATCCAGACAATGCGTTCTTCCCGAAGCGCGTTGAGGCGACCGAGGAATACCTCGCAGATTACTGCTAAGGCAAAGGCGAAGGGGAGAATTTTCTCCCCTTTTTGATTCCAGCATGCAACACGCGCCTCACGCAAATGCTTCTGTTGTTGATCACCCGCTACTAAAATAAATAAACCGCACCTGTTACGCTGTGCGGCGAGGCTTGAACTCTGCCGAACTGACCCACTATCAAATATATAGCAAACATCAGTCCAGCATCATTGCATGTAATTGCTTTAGCTCACGATCTTGAGCTTGGTGAAACTCATTTTCGTCTTTTCGTAGCCAATATAGGTCATTGGCGTTGTGTAGAAGTATGTGGTAGTTGTCGTGAACGTGCCTTCCGTCGCATCAGTAAAACCGATAGATGCCGTGGAACGCAGTGCCAACTTGACCAACTTCGGTGCTTCCCATTGTTTCTTTGTCATATCTGTTTACCCTAACTCTTGGTATATCTCACACATTTATTAAGTGTAATAGAATACCCACGTTTTCACAAGTCGAACTCTATCATTGTGTGGGGTATCGGGTGGAATTCTATCATTTTTATCTGATTTTGACACAATGATAACAAATCCCACCCATTATCCGCGCCTTAATGCGGGCTTACTCAGTCAAACTAGTGCCGGTGACCGTGCCGACAGTGGATGCATTGATCGTCACCTGTATCGAATCGGTCTCGGTCAGGGGCGAGTCATCGCGCACGGTGAGCGTCACCGTATAAATCCCCAGGGACGGGAAGGTATGCGTCGCCAGCGGCGAGATCGATTCGAAGTCGTGTACGCCATCGCTATCATAATCCCAGCTATACAGTTGGATACTGCCATCCGGATCACTGGACGCACTGCCGTTGAAGTTACACACAGCATTAGTACAGCTATATGTGAAGTTCGCTGTCGGCGGCTGATTGCCAGTGAAATCCAGATCACGGTAGAACTCGGTCGCCAAGCCCTGATCATCTGTCACCTGCAAATAAACGCGATAAACCCCCACTGCCGGGAAGGTATGAGCGGCGGTCGGCGCTGTACTCTCAGCATCGTATAAACCATCCGCGTTGAAGTCCCACGCATATTCCGCGATTGACCCATCATCGCTTGAGCTACTGCCATCAAAGCTACAGGTGAAGCCATCGCAGGCGAAAGTATAGTTACCCACGGGCGGTTCATTGCCCGCGAAAGTGAGCGCCTCCTGTGCGCTACCTGCCCCGCCCTCGTTATCGACAACGGTCAGCTCAACGGTGAATGTCCCCGCATTCGGGAAACGATGCGTGATCGTCGGCGTACTGGTCGTGCTGGTCGCGCTACCATCACCAAAGTTCCACTGATACTCCACGATGAACCCGTCATTATCCATCGAGAGACTGGCATCGAACGTACACGTCAAATCTGTACAAGCTGAGGAGAAATTAGCTAGCGGTGGTTCGTTAAACGTCAGACGTTCCACACGCTGATTGATCGTGCCCTCGGTATCGACCACTTGCAAGATCAGCGTTTGATCGGCATAGGACGAATAAGTGTGGACGACGACTTCCGCCGTTGTACGCAGGACACCCGCCGTATCACCGAAATCCCATACATATTCCTGAATGCCATCCGCATCCGATGAGCCGCCACTATTGAAGCTACACGACAAGCCATCACACGCATAAATCAGATCGACCGTCGGCGCGTCGAAGCTTGAATTTGCCCCAATGTCGATGACAGTCTCGGTGGTCGCGGTTGCGCCGCTATCATCGGTGACAGTCAAGGTGATGACGTACGTACTGCCGACAGTATACGTATGCTCGACGGTCGGCGTGCTGGTGGTTTCCGTCGTGCGATCGCCTAAATTCCAATCGTATTGCACGATGTTGCCATCAATATCATAAGCCCCGCCCGCATCGAAAAGACAGGTCAAGCCATCACACGAGACAGCCACAAAGGGAAGCGGCGTTTCGTTCTGCACGTCAATCTGCACAGTCTGCATCGCGCTGGCAGTCGCTTGATTGCTATCAACGACAGTCAAAATAACATCGTAGGTCGCACCGGGCGGGAAGGTATGTGCGATTTGGCTGTTGCTGGTCTCGGTCGTCGTGCCATCGCCGAATGCCCATTGATACGCATTCACCGCGATATCGTCAGTGCTGGCGCTCGCATCAAACGAACAGGTACGATCCGCACACGAAAACGAGAAACTCGCCGTCGGCAAGGCGTTCCCATCGAGCGCCGTCAGCACGTTGACGGCATCCGCCCCCGTGATGCGCCCATCTTGATTGGTATCTGCCGTTTCATTGTCGATCGTCTTGGTTTGATCAACACGATTGAGCACGTACATCGCATCCAGCGGCGATAAAATCGAATCCTGGTTAGTATCTGTCACCTGTGCCAACACGATGAGTGTCGCAATAAATACGAGGCTCATCAGCCCGATGACAGCCAAAAACCGATAACGCGAGCGCATAACGTCGTTTCTCCCTCAGGTTACAAATATACGGCCATTATATATCACGACAGATGGACATTCGATAGTTGTACGCCAACTCTTACAACTTGTCATGCCAGCATAACCGTCCTAAAAATGTGTAAGAATATCTAAACACCCAGCGAGCGTGACACAGGCGCATATGGGACAGACCAACACCCAAACACTACCCGCCCGACCACACAGCATTCACGTTGTTCTAAAGCGCATTTGCCATGCTGAATATACACAAAGCATAGCGAGGACAGATAAGCCATGACAGACTGGACGCGACAGACAATCGAAGCCATCGGGTACGTCGGTGTATTATTCTTGACCTTCATCGAAAATGTTTTCCCGCCGATTCCGTCAGAGATTGTCATTCCCTTCGCGGGCTTCACCGCACAAACGGGCGACCTCAACATCATCGGTGTAATCATCGCGGCGACCGCCGGCACGGTCATCGGGTCACTGCCGCTGTATTATCTCGGCACGCGCCTCAGTCTAGAGCGCATCGAGCATTTAGCCGATCAATATCTGAAATACATCGGCTTCGATGCGGATGATATTCGTCGTGGGATGGCATGGATGCGGAAATATGGTCGCTGGGCAGTATTCTTGTGTCGCATGGTGCCCGGTCTGCGCTCGGTCATTTCGATACCTGCCGGCATCAGCGGTATGAATCTCGGCATTTTCCTCGTACTAACGACGCTCGGTTCGCTCCTGTGGACAATTATTCTCGCAGTCGCCGGTTACATCCTCGGCACAAATTATACCGAAGTCAAAGTCGTACTCGATCGCTTGGGTTGGCTTGTCGTGCTGGGCTTGGTCGTGTGGTATGTATGGCATCTCGCTCAGCATTTCATCGACAGCGAGCCAGACAATGATGCCTGAAAAACGCCACCCCCTCTTGGGTCAGAGGGGGCTTTGTCAGAGTAGGGTAATGCTTGTGTACTAGGTACACTGTAGAGTAGGGTGATGTTAAGATGCTTAGGTCATCTAGTTGCTTACATCAACATCAAAATGATAAGCACATGCTATAAACCATGCATCATCTATAATCATATATGTAATCTACGATAGATTAAATACGTACATGGTACCAGTTTAAAAATTTAAACATATTTTAATGTAATGTTCGGTACAATTATCGGTCAAACAGTCACTAGTATGATGAGATATTTTATGTAGTAATCAGAAAAAGCCCCGTTCATCCTATGAATAGAACGAGGCTCAGGTATCTCATCGACGTAAGAGACGCGCAATCCCCAGCGTGCTAAGCGCGCCACCCCCCAGCAACACAGCGATCAGCACCCAATTGCGCCACCACGGGGTCTCACCCGTCGCTGGCAATTCAGTAACTTGCTGTAACAATTCCTCTGCTGGCGGTGCAGGGTCATCGCCCGGCGGCGGGGATGATGTCCGCTCGACCGTGACAGCTACCGTACAGGTCGCCGTCTGCTCTTGATTGTTAGTGAACAACACTTCGACGTTATACGTACCAGCAGGCACCGTTGCATCAACGCGCAGGTCAGCCGTTAACGTACCGCCCGTCGTCGTCGCTGGCGTGAGATTGGCAATGCTGATCCCACTCACCCCGCCACTGTTAATCGTCGCCCCATTGACGATACCATCGGCATCTGTCGCGCTCAGGTTAGCGATGCCAACGTTGCCCTCCGTGACCGTGAGTGACGCATCGCAGGTGGGCGCGATCGGGAAAACAATAATTATTGTCTCACCCGTTTCATACGCCCCCTGATCAACGACCAAATCCTGCACGCGATCATTGCCATCCAGATCGATCGGTAGGTTTTCGGTCGTGATAGTATCATCATCAACATCAAAGGTATCCAGCGGCACCAGCGCATTACTGCCCGCGTCAATCGCCGGACTGCCCATAGCCAGCGTGTAATCACCACCGGCGGCATTCGTGAAGCCCGGCGTGCCACCGACGAGGCTGTTATTATCGGTCACCAGCGACGGATCACCCAGATCATCGTTTGTATTCAAAGACACGATGCTGTTGTTGAGCGTGATCGTCGGCCCCGTAGAAGCGAAGAAATCAATCCCATCGTTGCTATTGTTAGCAATCGTACTGTTCGTGATCGTCACCGTCGTATCAGTCGATCCCGTGTTGCCGAAGACTATGCCAGAACCAATCGAGTCGGCAATCAACGTGTTGACAATCGTCACCGTCTC
>DAOTTV010000184.1:0-7308 GCA_034437755.1 Anaerolineae bacterium
CATACCCCACAGCCAGCACCCACGCGCCATTTCTGACACATTGCACAAACAAATCCCGTAACTACTCAGGTCTGGGGACAATTTCATGGGGTTTCACCCCATACCCCACCCTTTTTTCAAAAAGGGAACAAAAACTTTTATCGTTTGTCATTTAAGACCCGTTCTTGAACGAAACGCTGTGAAAATCGAAGATTTTCACAGTTAAAGTTTTGATCAAGCTTTTGCAAAAGCTTGTAGGGGTTCGGGGGCAACGCCGCTGAGTAGTTACCAATCACGAATGTTTTTAAGGGGTATAAAATCGCCTTTCACCACAGGCTAAAGTCTCTGGCTAGCAAGATCGTAAGCCCACTAAAGGGGCTGAAAAACCTATCCGGCGGGGTCAGAGCTACTTCAGATGGCTTCCCCGCCACACAAAGTAGCCGCCATGCTTCAGCTTGTGGCGTAAAAAGTGGCATCCTTTAGCAATTGAGTAGTAGAGAGTGAAATGACACATGGAAATCGTTTTCTTGGTTTTGATGTTCGTGCTGGCGACGGCGCTGGGCTTCCCAGCGATGGGCATCGTCAGTCTGGTGTTGACGGTCTTCTTCTGGATGGTAATCGGCAACGTCGCCGGGCACATCATTCGTGGCGAAGATTACGGCGTTGCTGGTAACATGGCGCTTGGTCTGCTGGGCGGCGTGGTCGGCACGACGGTCTTGAACTGGTTCGGCTTCGCGGGCTTCACCCAATCCTTGCTTGGCAGTTTCGTCACGGGCATCTTCGGCGCGATGCTGGTGGTGTATATCATGCGGCTGGTGGATCGGAGCTTCGGACGATGACGACGGTCAAGCGTCGGACACTGGCACAACTGACCGCCGCCTACGACGAGATGTCAGCATCGCCGCGTGATGTGGGCACGGTCGATCAGATCGTCCGTCGTCCGGCGGTCGATGCGCGCGAAGTCGTCACCGAAGCCACGTTCAACCCGCGTGTCGGCTTAGTCGGGGATACGTGGCTCACACGCGGGAGCAAACACACCGCTGACGGTCGCTCTGATCCGGCGGCACAGGTGACGATCATGAACCGGCGCATCATCGCGCTGATCGCCCCCGACGAGTCGCGCTGGCCACTGGCGGGCGATCAACTCTTTGTGGATTTTGATCTCAGCGTCGATAACCTGCCTGCGGGGCAACGCTTGCAGATCGGCACGGTGCTTCTTGAAGTGTCGTCCCAACCGCATACCGGCTGTGATAAGTTCACGATGCGCTTTGGGAGCGATGCCACGCGCTTCGTCAATTCCAAAGCTGGGCGGGCGCAACGGCGACGCGGCATCAACACCCGTGTCATACGCGGTGGGGTGGTACGTACCGGCGATGTCGTCCGCAAGATTGACACGGATGATACCCCCGCATGACTCCAATCTCATGCGGGATTCGCGCTTGTATGCTAGCATAGCCGCTAACATAGTCGCAGGGATAGCACCATTCACTTATTTTCTTTTAATAAATGTGTGATATACTGGGGGTTGTGATGATGGAATGGTGTACTTCAACGCGATAGACAAGCAATATAAGTGATTACAGATGTACAGGCAGTCTTTGTCCGGCAATCATCGGTCAATGCGGACAAAACGCGGGGTGCAAGTCAGACTATAACATTTGTTATATACATTGTAACTCATCTACATTCCAGATCACAAGCGTAAATCGAATAGTTACAGAGAGGACAATCTCGATGTTTAAGCCCGGTGATAAAGTGGTTCACACCCGTCACGGTGCAGGCACAGTGATTGAACGGCGTGTCCGGATGTTTGAAGGTGAAGAACGTGAGTACTTTTGCATCAAAATGAATGACGATCGTTACACGTTGATGATCCCCGTCGAAGCACTCGATGAAGACGAAATCCGACCGGCAATGACTGATCCCGAACTGGTCGAACGTGTGATGACCTCAAAACCGCAGGAATTAGCAGATGACTATCGGGCGCGCCAAGCCGAGATTAAGAAAGCACTCAAATCTCGTAACCCCAGCAAACTCGCACAGGCTCTCCGCGATTTATCATGGCTCGAACGCATTCACAAGTTAACGAATACCGACACCCAGATCCGCGATCAGGTGTTGAAA
Source organism: Anaerolineae bacterium (assembly GCA_034437755.1). Classification (GTDB taxonomy): domain Bacteria; phylum Chloroflexota; class Anaerolineae; order Aggregatilineales; family Phototrophicaceae; genus JAUZRW01. The sequence continues at coordinate 2,104 of DAOTTV010000184.1, forward strand.
GCTCTCGCCCGTGAACTCGCGCTGTTGCCAGATTACAATGTCAACCAAGCGCGGGCAACCATCCATAAAATCATCGACAGTGCGATGGAAACCCACCTCAAAGATCATCCCGAAGCCCTTGTCAACTAGCGTCCTTCGCGTCGCTTCAACAACATGCCAGGGGACACCTGCCCGCCATCGGATCACCGATGGCATGGTTTGGGTGTCTCTTGTGTGGTTTGTGCGCGTCAATTCGCGTTAGCGTCGATCTGCGCGAGCAGGCGTTGTGCCGCTTGCGCGTAGGAGTCGTTGCGCGTCAATAAGGACCCCAGCAGGGCGCGAGCTTGGTCATCGCGTCCGGTCTCGTGCAGAATCCGCGCCTTATCGAAGAGCGCGCGCGGGTTATCAGCATCGGCGCGCAAGGCTTGATCGATCAACGCTAGCCCCTCAGCACTTTCGCCTAGCAGATGTAAAGCCCAGCCCTGTGCCGCCAGCACCGCCGGACGATCATCGACATCGCGCTCCTGCCACGCATACGCCAAGTACGCCTGCGGCAATAAGAAGGCTTCTTCGTCATAGAGGCGATCGAGCGCGGTCTGTATCAGCGGATCGTTGCCGCTGGTGGTCAGCGCGACCTGCAACCAGTATTCGGCTTCGGTCAGGTTGCCCATTGTGCGATAGGTGTTGCCCAGTTCTGCAAAGACGGTCGGGTTATTCGGCGCGAGCGTGATCGCTGTCAGCAGGGCATCGACGCTGGCGGCATAATCCTCGCGCGTGCGCCAATAGACCCCCTCGAAGAAGCGCACGTTGGCGTTATCCGGCGCGTAGACCAGCGCGGCGTTCAACCATTCGCGCCCGTCTTTGCCCTGTTGCGCGCGCATGACGGCGACCTGTGCCATCGCTGAGGGATAGGGGAAGTTGCGCGCGGTCGCCTGTCGGAAGGCGCGCTCTGCCAGTGACCACGCCTGTTGATTCGCCAGCACTGCACCGACCCGCGCCGCCACCAGTGGATCGTTATAGCGCGTGCCGATCGCGTCTTGTAGGGCGCGTGCGTCCGCGTCGTATCGCTCGCCATGGTCGATACTGCGCTGGAGATAATCGCTCGCTTGTCGGGGCGCGGATGGTGCGAGCAGTGCGCCCATGTGATACAGTCCCCACGCATCTTCTGGCGCGCTTGCCAGCAGGTCATGCAGGCGGTCATGGGCTAAGTCCCACGCGCCGCGCTCAATATACGCCGTAATCAGCCGTTGATAGCGATCGACATCCGGTAGCAGTTGCGTCGCAGCTTCCCAGTGGGCGATGGCGCGTGTTTGGTCGCCGATGTCGTCCCACAGATCACCCGCCAGCGCGTGCCGCTCGGCTGTCCAGCCCTCGCGTTGGGCGCGGGTTTCGATCACGTAGAGCGCGACTTGATACTCGCCCCGCTGGATGAATCCGCGCACGTCGGCGGTCTGCGGGATGAGCGTCGGGGTTGGGGGCGCGGCGGTTGTGGCACGCGGCGCGGGCGCGGACGCTGGCAGGAGGCGCAGGCTGGCAATCAAGCTGATGACGAGTACACATAATGCTACAAGCGGCGCTATACGGTGGGTTGTGATGTGGGGCATGAGGGCGATCGCCATCCGGCTCAGTGCTCGGTCTCTTCACCGCCGATTTCGGGATTATCGGGTGTCTTGCCTTGCAATGCCATCCGCACGATATGCTCGATTTGATCGGGCGTGAAGGGCTTGATTAAATAGCTGTGGATGTTCTGCAACTTGCCGATCAGACGGTTAGCGGGGTCGCCATAAGCGGTGATGACAATCACAGTCGGCATCGCGTCTTCGTCATCATCATAATGCGCTTTAATCATGTCCAGCATCTTCCACCCGCTAATATCGGGTAAGCCAATATCGAGCAGTAAAATCTGCGGGTCGAGCGCTTTCAAGCGTTCCATGCCGTGTTCGCCGTGGGTGGCATATTCGGCAGTCAAGCCCATGCCCTCTAATGTCGCCTGTATCACTTCAGCTAGCTCGACGGTATCTTCGACAATCAATATCGGTCGGCTTGTATCGTAATCGTGGTTTGCTACGGGGTCAGTTTGCATCTCGGTTTTTGTCTCTTCCTTGGTTAATGATGCGTCCTGTCCATCGGTGGATACATCGTCTTCCCCTTCTGCATTTAAGTTTACCACGAGTATTGATCCGGTATCACCTGTTTTCGCTTCTGCGGTATCATAGACGGCGGGTACGGTCGATGTTTTCAGCGGATTGCTCGGTTCTCGGCGTTCCCATCCATCGGGCGACCCTTCAGCATGGTGACTCATGTGTAGAGATGTGTTACGGCTCATATCACAGCTAACCCTGCTTCACGGTAATTGGTTATCAGGAGTATAACAATTGTCGTGCCATCCGTCATGATTGTTCGTTGAATTCATAACACTTTTCATATGTATCGAGGGGTTTTAATACCGAATTGTTATGTCCATTACGAAACTGACACACGAGCTTACAATATCGCTCGCCCATCGCGGGGCGGGGGCTATCCTCGGCGTATCCGACGCGGGCGCACTGCTGGTCGAAGTGCTGTATGCCGATGCGGATTATCTGGCGCAGTATCGCATCGCGCCCACGGGGGCGATCATCGCGCAATACGACGAACGCGACGCATCCACGCGCCCGTTAGCACTGCCGCCGGATTGGACGACACCGCGCCATCCACGCCAGCATCGCCTCAATTATCGCGGGGGGCGTTATCGCGGATTACGCGCCACCGATCGCGTCAGCGAGTGGGTGCAGACGCTGAGCATTGCCGAGAAGATGGCGCTGATCGCGCAGTGGGGCTGGTCGCTCGCGCCGATGGCTGTGCTAGGTGTGGTCGAGAGTCACGTTTACGCGCAGATGACTGTCGCGCCGGATACGCATTGGGTGGTGCGGCGCGTGCGTATCGCTTACGCCCTACCCGCCGTCGAACACGATGACGCGGGCTTGCCCTACGATTACGACAGCGTGCCGGTGTTCCTGTTCCATCGCGATCATCCCGCGGGCGACGACGCGCCGTCGCTTGCTGATCTGCTGGCAGACCCCGACGATACACGCCTGTACACACCACAGGACGGCATCTACCACGCCGACCGCCTGATGCTAGTCGATGGTGGCAGTGCGTCTGCCGATGTTCAAGCGCGGGTGCTGGTGTTCCGGCTTGATGCGCGAGCTTGATCGAGATGGGCTTGGATGACGCGGGCGCGGGCCTGCCACGTATACTGCGCTAGCACGCGCTCACGGGCGGCGTTGCCCAGCCGATGCCGCAGGTCGGGGTCGTGCTGTAAGCGCGTAATCGTCTCTGCCAGCGCGGTCACGTCGCCGGCTGGGACGAGCAGAGCATCGCGCTCATGCGTCACCACATCCGCCCACGCGGGCAGGTCGCTAGCGACGATCGCCCGTGCGCTTGCCATGTACTCAAACAGCTTGAGTGGTGAGGTGTAATAGGCATACTGCGCGGTGAAGGGATGCGGCATCGCGCAGACATCAAACGCCCGACAGTACAACGGCACGCGCCCCGGCGCGACCTGACCCGCATACCGGAAATCTGACGCGGGCAAGCCCTGCGCGAGCCACTGTTGCCGATATTGTTCCGCCATCGCATCCGGCCCGCCGACGAGGGCGAGCGTCACCCCATCACAGCGGGCGATTGCGTCGATCAGCGTGCCGATGCCTTTATCCTGCTTAATCATGTGCAGGCGACCGACAAAACCGACGATGAAGCGCGTCTGTTCCCAGCCGATTTCAGCCCGCGCCTCTGCCAGCGGGGGCAAATCAGCGAAACGCTCGGCGCGTACGCCATCATGCGCGACAAGTACCCGTTGTGCGTCAGCCCCGCGCTGGTCGATTAAATCCTGACGCAGGCGGGGCGTGATGGCGATCGTACTGCCGACCGCCTGCGTCACCGTCGCCTGTAGATGTGCGCCGCGTCCCGTCTGCGCGAAGAGATGCGCCTCATATGCCAGTTGATCGCGTGCGATCCACGCGCGCAGGACGTATAGCACGTATTCATCGCGGCTATAGTAGTAATCGGCACGGGTGACCAGCAAGCGCAAGCACAGGAACAGCAAATAGCTCAGCGTATGCACGTAGAAGGCGATGCGCTCAAGATGCGGATGGCTGCCCGTCAAGGGGTAGAGATCAATGCCCGCCACGCGCTGGATACGAAAGGTGGGGCGCACGCCATAATGCGCGTGATAATCGCGCACCTGTCGTAAGTCGTGGCTGGTAAAGCGGCTCGATACCCACAATTCAACTTCATCGCCCGCCGCCGCGAAGGCTTCGCAATTTTGCACGATTTGCAGACCGTGCGCCTTCTCTGTCGGGAAGCGAGCAAGCGTGATGTAAATTAATTTTGGCATGGTGATTGTCGTGTTCCTCGTGCCCGGCTAATCGCGGGTTTGATTGTATCACAGCTTCGGTGGCTTGCGCCTGTTAACCAATTGGCTGGATTGCATAGGGACTACGAGAGACTCGTCAGGGTCATAAGTACAGCAAAATGTAAGGGTTTGCTACAGCTACGGTATAAAATCGCCTTTCACCAGAGACTAAAGTCTCTGGCTAGCAAGATCGTAAGCCTACTAAAGGGGCTGAAAAACCTATCCGGCGGGGTCGGAGCCACTTCAGATGGCTTGCCCGCCGCACCACCTGACCGCGATGCTTTAGCTTGCGGCGGAATTTCGGTGTTGCCTCCTATTTTTACAGGATATTTATCCTGTAACAGGTTTGTGATGTGTTAGACTGAGTACAAGGTAACAAACCATTGGTACATTGCGAAGGAAACACCCATGCCAGACCGCAAGAATAGTGTTCATAAAACCGGCGATATTCCCGTATTTGAAGGCGAATTGGCGCGGAAACGCGATGCTGACCGCCCGCGTTCCGTCCCGGAGATGCCGGAGAAAGACCTCGGTTCGACCACCGGCAGTATGTCGCCCTACGTTGAACCCGAAGACGACACCGCCCTGCGCGATGAGGACGCACCCGCCTAACTTGCTGGAATCGCGCCCATCATGTCGCTATTTGCGCTATAATGGGCGTAACTTGCTCATCTGGCATGAGGATAAACGCGCGTGGCATTCGATAACTTAAATTTGTCCCCAACCACCAAAGCGCCGACGTGGGTCGTCGTCGGCATGTTGCTGATAATCACCCTGCTGGTAATCACGTCGTTCGCGACTTTCAATCTGTATATGCGCTATAACGCCGT
>DAOTTV010000185.1:0-3864 GCA_034437755.1 Anaerolineae bacterium
GTTTCACCCCACGCCCCAGCAGGGGATGTCTCCCCTGCACCCCAGTTTTGCCGACCGCAAAGCGTTCGGCGGGTACAGGTTCAAAGGACGATCGTCCTTTGTGGGGGGTCGGGGGCAACGCCCCTGAGTAGTTACACGAAATGTTTAAATTACTAGCATCACTTTTCCGCCGCAAGCTCGCGGCTAAGTAGGTGCTGTGGGGAAGCCATCTAACGTGGCTCTGACCCCACTGAAGTGCGCCTTAGTCCCTTCAGTGGCCTGACGAGTGCGGCGATGAACGCGCGACATCATGCCAGTACGTGTTATAATCGGGTACTGCAAACGTAAGTAGGCACGATATGGAGCGAGGCATTATGGTCGACGCAGTACAGGACATCAACATGCAGGCGCTGGGACAGCAGGCACGCGCGGCATCGTTCGAGCTAGCGGCTTTATCTACCGAGCAAAAAAACGACGTTCTGCTGAGGATTGCGGACGCGATTGAACAACACACCGCGCAGATTATCGCGGCGAATCAGCGCGATTTACAGCAGGCACGCGAGCAAGGCGCAGACCCGATCTGGATACGCGATCGGATGGACATCGAGCGTCGTCTGCCGGGCATCGTGGCTGACGTGCGCCACGTCGCCCAACTGCCCGATCCAGTCGGGCGTGTGTTCGATCAAAAGACCTTGGCGAACGGTCTCGATGTCAGCAAGCGGCGCGTGCCACTGGGCGTGTTGGGCGTGATCTATGAGGCGCGTCCGAATGTCACTGTCGATATTTCGACATTGGCGCTGAAAACCGGCAACGCCGTCATCCTGCGCGGGGGCACGAGCGTGATGCACACCAATCTTGCGCTGGTGCGCGTGCTACAAACAGCACTGACGCAAGCCGGTTTGCCCGCCGCCACCCTACAATACATCGAAAGCCGCGACCGTGCCTACGTCGGGCAATTGCTCAAACTACATGCGTATGTCGATATGATTATCCCGCGTGGTGGCGCAGGCTTACATCAATTCTGCCGCGAGAACAGCACGATTCCGGTGATTATCGGCGGTATGGGCGTGTGTCATCTGTACGTCGATCAAACGGCTGATCTAGACGCATCCCTACCCGTGATCCACAATGCCAAGACCCAGCGTCCGGCGGTGTGCAACGCGCTCGATACCTTGCTTGTACATCGCGCCATTGCTGACGCGTACTTGCCACAAGTCGTCGCACATCTCGCCAAGAGCGATGTCGCCTTCAAAGCCGAGCCACTGGCACACGCGATCGTCGGCGCACATGAGGCGGTGACTCCACTGGCAGACGGCGACTTCGACACCGAGTGGATGGGCCTGACGCTCAATCTGAAGGTCGTGCCGGATGTCGATCAGGCGATCGCGCATATTCGCCAGCACAGCACCCAGCACAGCGACGGTATCCTGACGAACGCGCCCGACATTGCCGAGCGTTTCTTGAATCGCGTCGATTCGGCGGCAGTCTACTGGAACGCGAGTACGCGCTTCACTGATGGCGGCGCGCTCGGTCTCGGTGCCGAAGTCGCCATCAGCACGCAGAAATTACACGCCCGCGGCCCGATGGCGCTGGAAGAACTGACGACCTACAAGTGGGTCATCAAGGGCGATTACACAGCGCGTGATTGATACGATGGACGACGGACGGACGCTCTTCATCGTTAATCCGCACGCGGCAGGCGGCACGGCACAGCAGGCATGGGTCCACATTGAACCGACTGTGCGCGACCTCCTGCCAAATTACGCGATGATGATGACCCAACGCCCCGATGATGTCGGGCTGTGCTTGCAACAGGCGATGCAAGGTGGTATCAATCAGGTGATTTCAGTCGGTGGTGACGGGACGAACAATACGATTGTCAACGCTATCATGCGCCATAACCAGCGTCATCCACAGCATACGTTCACGTTTGGGGCCTTGCCCGCAGGCACTGGACGCGATTGGGCGCGGGGCATCGGCTTGCCACTGGATACGCGCACAGCAGTGATCGCTCTCTTGCAATCCGAGCCACAATGGGTCGATGTCGGCTTAGTGAGCTATCAGGAGACACAGCGGTACTTTCTCAATATATCGAGCGCAGGCATCAGCAACGATGTCACGCGGCGTGTCGAGGCAACGGCGAAACGTCGTCCGTGGACGTTCTTACGCGCGATCGTGACCAGCCTTGCCCGCTATCGCCCCCAGCGGATACAAGTCGAGCTAGATGGCGTGTTGTGGTACGAGGGGGCGGTTTACATTGCGACCGTCGCCAACGGGCGCTCGTTCGGGCAGGGTTTATTGGTCGCCCCCGCCGCTGCCATCGACGACGGGTTATTCGATGTGGTGCTGGTCGAAGAGATGCGGCTCGATCAACTGATGCGTGCCTTCCCGACGATCTACAAAGGGACGCACATCCACAATCCGAAGGTGAAGGTCAAGCGTGCGCGTCACGTCAAGGTCATCAGTCCGCAGGCGATTCGCATTCCGATTGATCTCGATGGCGAGCCGGCGAGCGGGGATGACGTGATCGAATTTTCTGTACAAGCGGCGGCGTTGCAGATGCGCTTAGGTCACCGCTAGCTCAAAAGGGCGCAGACCGAATTTATCAATCACAAAGGGGCGATTCTGGTGCAGGTGTGCGCTCCCGTCGCTGGTGAGCTTCTTGAACAAGTCCATGAAACCGTGCGGTTTGACGAGGAACACATCACACCCTTTGTCGTAGGCGCTCTGCATCAGCGATCGTTCATCGTGCATGGTGGCGACAACGATGCAACACACCGGGAAGCGTTCGCGCAGTTCAGCCGTCATATCGAGTCCGTTCGAGTCGGGGATTTCCATATCGACGATTGCCAGCGCAAGGTCAGCGAGATCAGCGGTTTGATCGAGGGCGGCTTTGCCCGTCTCGACACTGATGACATCGTAACCGGCAGAGAGGATAAACCGCTCGAAGAAGATGCGGTTCGCTTTGGTATCTTCGATAATTAGGGCTTTATATTTTGACATAATAGCCTCCAAAAAGGTTATAACTTAAAGAATTATTTTCAAATAAGTAAGACGCATGATTGGCAGATGACAATCAGAGATGCCGACTTAATCGCGTGATGCTCAAGCGGTATTTTGCGATGTTTCACTTTTTTCGTTTTGCTCGGCTTGTTGCTCGCCACTACTATGGGTTTCTGCTGATTCTACAGCGTTTTCGGGGGTTTCAGATGTGTTATCTGTCATGGGCGCAGGTGGCGTAACGTCACGATTATCATCGGTGCTGGCGGGCGCTGTCGTCGTCGCTTCATACTGCTCAAAAATCTCGACAAGGCGTGGAATCGGCAAGGGTTTCGCCAGATAATCGTTGCATCCCGCTTCAATACAGCGTTCACGATCGCCAACCATCGCATAAGCCGTGACGGCGATAATCGGTGTGGTGTAGCCATCCGCACGCAGGCGACGCACCACATCGAGGCCACTTAACTCGCCACTGAGTTGAACATCCATCAGCACGAGATCGGGCTTTAATTCCGGAAATTTACGCAAGGCTTCGCCGCCATCGATGTAATTGATAATTTCGTGATTGCCCATCTTGGCGACACGCTTGACGAGAAAGACGTTCGCTGGATTATCTTCGACGTATAAAATCCGCATTATTCTACCTCTTCTGATGTTTGTTGGTCACGCTGGTTGAGGGCGGCAACGCTGACGGTGCGGTGCGCCTGTGTGGAACTCGCGTCCTGGTCTTGCCCGTGATAGCGCGGGATGGTGAACCAGAAGGTACTGCCGTTGCCCGGCGTACTCTCCATCCAGATGTCCCCGCCCATCAGGTCGAGCAACTGTTTTGAAATCGCTAAGCCGAGGCCCGACCCCGACCGCGGATCGCGCCCGCCGTGCTTCGCC
>DAOTTV010000186.1:0-15780 GCA_034437755.1 Anaerolineae bacterium
CCCAGCAAATCCTCGGCACGGAGAACTGGCTCAACCCGACGCGCATCACCTTCTTCGGCGTGAATTTTTACGTGCTGGATAACGGTAGCGATCAAATCTGGCGCTATCAACCAGTAGGCGCGACTGACAATTACGGCAACCCGCCACAAGAATACTTCCTCGGCACCTTGCGCTATGATCTGGAAAATGCGGTCGATTTTGCGATTGGCGCGATTGAACCGATCGCCGGCAAAGTCTTCATCCTGTATGCCGATGGCACGGTGACCGCGCACTTCGACGGCGACCCCGAACCCTTCGTCTTTGGTAACTTCCGTCAGGGGCTAGAACTCGATCAGGTGGGTGCAGAGGCAATGTATCTGAGTAACAACCGCGTCGAGACGGTCTTTTTCTTCAGCAGTCGCGCCTCGCGCACGCTGTACGAGACGACCGCCGCCGGCACCTTCATCGCCGCCTATCGCATCGCAGATGAAAGCCTGCTGGAACGCCTGAGCGATGTCACCGCCGATACGGATACCGGCGTGATTTACGCGGCATCTGGTAACGCGATTCTGGCGATTCCTAAGGCTGAGTGATCGCCTGTGGTAATGACGTGGGGGGCGAATACTAGCAACAGTCGTTTTTATCCCCCAACGTTAAGCCTTTAACGGTTATAGTTTGTTAACACTGTTGCCCAACTTGTAATAATCTGATGTAAATGGTGTACCATTAGCCCATTATCTAGCTTACAAAGCACATGACAAAGGTAATGGTGATGGTCGTGAGTGCAAAAGTAGAACGTGAAACATGCGAGGGCGTTTGTCCCTCCTGCGGCGCACAGACACAATTTACGTTTCTGGGCGTGCAAGAATGGCCCGAACGGGTCGCCGCCAAGCTGAAGATGCCCGCCCGCCAGAAAATGTGGCTGTGCGATGCCTGCGACAGCACACTGCTCTCACAATCGCTCGATGGCTGTGACTGATCTCACTGTCGCGCTGTCAGGCGCTGTAATACCGCTCCCTGTGGCAACTGTACCCCGATTTGCCCTGTATACAAACGGTCTGCGACATCCGTCTGCAAAATCACGGAGTCATTTAACAACACGCTGAGTATCCCGTTATCGACAGCCCACGCGATGTGTGTCTCACTGCTGAGCAATTGGTCAATCTCTGCCTGATCGAGGCGTTCAAGCTGGGCAGTCGTCAGGCGATACGCGAGATCAGTTGTGTTGGTCACGCGGTAGAGCGTCACTGTCCGCGCGGATAGCCCTTCCGCCGTGATCTGGAGCGCATAGCCGCCCGTTGTATCGATGCCGAACAGCACGTAATACTCGCTATCAATGACGACTGCCGGCGCGATTGTCACGTCCATCTGCGTGATTGCGTCGCTCTCTAGCAAGAGCCACGCGCCAGCGCGGGTCGCACGAATGCCGGTGGGGTCGGTGCTGGTCTGCCAGTCGGCATCAGCGTAAAAGCGCAATTGTGCGGCTGTCCCCTGCCAGCGACCAAAGCGGCGGTCGATTGATGTCGTGACGGGCGAGGGCGTATCGCTGGGTGGCAACAGCACGCCCGTCGGGATGCGGGTGCGCGTCGGCGTGGTGGATTGTGTGCGTGTGACAATCGCTGTCGGGGTCACGGCGACGGATTGCGCGTCGATGCCCGCATCGCTGTTGCTGGCATCAATCGCGGCTTGTGTGTTCTGGTGATCGAGCGTGATGCGCGTCGCTTGTTGGTCGAAGGCGGCTTGGGTCGCCGTGAAATCGAGCGCAATCTGTGTGCGACGCTGGTTGCCCTGCGCGACGGTCGCAGTGCCGGTCGCGTTCTGCTGGCGTTGGGCTTGGGTCGCCGTCTGCCCGATCAAGAAGGCGGCGTTATCCAGCGCGGTGCGCGTCGATTGCTGGGCGATGCTGGCGCGGGTCGCGCGATTGTCGAGCGTATCTTCGCGCTGGTCGAGTTCGATGTCCGTCGCCGCGAGGAAGGCTTCGCGCTCAGCGATGACCGTCTCGGTCGCGTCGATGTTGAAGAGCGTCGGCGCGGCGTAGATCGTCGCTAACAGCCCGATCAGCACGCCCAGACTGAGCATAATCACCGCGAGGAAGCATCCCCACCCGTTGACGATCACGCGCAGGGGCGATCGGTTCTTCGGTTTGTCGTCGTATGTCTCAGGTCGCATCGGCTCTCCCTCATGTGCTGGAACGGTCGTTTACCCTATTATATAACAAGCGCGTCAGGGCAATCATTTAAGGTTCTGGGTCTTTCGTATCTCGCGTGGTCAAGCTCCTTATGTAAACATTGTCCAAAGTGGGACGCTGTCCCACACCCTGCAAAAGGCGTACGCCTTTTGCAACCATTTGTTTTCAACGCAATTGCGTTGAAAAAGCAAGCTGTGAAAGTTTTGGTTGAGCTTTTTCAAAAGCTCATGGGTCTTAGGGCAAAGCCCCTGCCACAAAAACCACGCGACATCCCAAAGAGCCTCATTTAATCAAGCCCATGCGCCGCAGGTCATAGAGCAGGACTTTTTCATATGGCGTATCCGTGCGGACGTGCAGGTAGTGCGCGCCCTTGCGCCGTAACTCATCGCGGATGCCCGTCATCCAGTCGGTCACGCGCTGGCGATAACGGGCACGCATCGCATCATCGACGCTCACTTCCTGCGCGGTACCCGTCTCGGAATCGACCAGTCGCAGGTCGCCCGTCAGCGTCGGTTCGATTTCATCGGGCGCGAGCAGATGAATGAAGCACAACTCATGCCCTTTGCCCAGGAGCGCGTTCAAGCCATCGCGGTAACCATCTGCCGAGAACATATCGCTGATGACGATCACCAGCCCTGCCCGCCGTTCGCGCAGGGCATAATCGCGCAGATGCTGGTTCAAGCCTGTGACACCGCCCGTGTTCAACGTCTTGATGTGGCGGAGTATGGGAATCACCTGCGCCCTACCGCGTGACGGCCCGAAGCGTTGTAAGCCACGATCGTTCAAGCCCGTCAACATCAGGCGATCGCCAGCATTCAGCGCCATATACGCCAGCGATGCCAGCAGGCGTTGCCCATAGCGCAATTTGTTGTGCGCCTCGTCGCTGGTCTCGTCGCCGGCACCCGTCGGGAAGTCCATGCTAGCGCTGATGTCCAGCATAAGATGCACGGCGAGGTCTTCTTCGTCCTCCAGTAGCTTGACGTAGGGCTTCTCAAGGCGGGCGTAGACGTTCCAGTCCAGCTTACGCAGATCATCGCCGGGCGTGTAATTGCGATAATCGGCAAATTCGATGCTTGTGCCGCGCTTGATACTACGGCGCTCGCCCTTCATGCTACCGGCGCGGATGTTGCGCGCGACTAGCATCAGCGGGTCTAAGCGGCGGCGCACCGTCTCCGGCAGAATCAGAGTCGGCTCGTCGGTCATGGGGTCTCGCTCCTTGTGGCGGTCGTATCGGTCATTCGTCGAGGCGCACCCACTCAACATCGTCGAAGCTGATGGTGATGTTGCCATCGGCATCGACGCACTGTCGCGTCTCGTTCGGGAAGCTAATCAGGTCGAAGGGGGCGTTGCGCGTGGTGTCCGCGAGTGCTGTCCGCACCAGTTCTACATGCGGATTCAGTCGCGTTGCCCACTTGCCGATCACGAAATGTGTATCAGGGAAGCGGCGCACCAGCGAGTTGATCTTATCGCGCCCGACGCGCCCCGCCTCGCCCCAGAAGCTGGGCATCTTACGCTGATAGATGCCGGCATCGGCATCGAAGGCGACGACATCCGGCTTGTATTTATCGCCGATGCGAATTTCGATCGACGCGGTGGGATACTGTGGCAGGTACAGCGCCCAGATAAAGGCCTTCATCAGCGGATGCACGAAACGCTCGCGTTGACCGTTGACGACGACAATATGCTGATCGTGCGCGTAGAGTTTCCAGCGTTTACGCGATAAAATAGGCGATACCATGATTGATCTTTCTAGCTATTCAGACACAATTACTATAGCACAGACGACCAAACACGCGGGACAATCTACATGAGACACTCACAACATCATTGGCCGATTTACGGGCACGATTGGGCGGTTGAATTTTTACGCAAGAGCATGACGCATGGGCGCAATCGCCACGCTTATTTGATAACGGGTATGCGCGACATCGGCAAGATGCAACTGGCGCACGCCTTCGCGATGGCGCTGAACTGCACGCACGATGACCCCGATCAACGTCCCTGTGGCGATTGTGCGTCGTGCCAGCGCATTGCTAGCCGTAATCATCCCGATATGCTCTACTCGCAACAGGATGAAAAGACCGGTGCGCTCAAGATTGATGCCATCCGCACCGTGACGCAGGCGCTGGCGCTCAAGCCTTTTTCCTCGCGCTATCGCGTTGCCATCTTCGAGAACTTCGATCAGGCGCGTCCTCAAGCGCAGGATGCACTCTTGAAAACGCTGGAAGAACCCTCGCCTTACGCGGTGCTGATTCTGCTCGCGCCTTCGACCGAGACCATCATGCCGACCATCACCAGCCGCTGTCAGCTGATCCCCCTGCGCCCCGTGTCACAAGCCCTCGTCGCCGACGTGTTGCGATCTGAGGGCGCGGACGACGACTACGCGACGTGGCTCGCACGCCTCAGCAGTGGGCGTATTGGCTGGGCGTTGAACGCGCTCTACAATGAGCAGATTCTCAACGAGCGCGATGATATGCTGGAGATGCTAGAGGATGTGCTGAGGGGCAGGCGCGTCGAGCGCTTCGCCATTGCTGAAGATTTGGACAAGCTCGCGCGTAAAGACAAAACTGCCGTGCGTGATCTGCTGGAAATGTGGCAGACGTACTGGCGCGATGTGCTATTGCTGACGACCGAGAGCCCGATTAAGCCCTGTCATAGTGATCGACTGGTGGCGATGCAACAACTGCTCCAGCGCGGTGTCGATACCGCCGCCGCACTGAAAGCCCTGCGTGCCACGCGCCACATGCTCCAAGAGACGCTGAAAACCAACGCCAGCGTTCGCATGGCGCTGGAGGTGCTATTTCTGGATTATCCCGGCTTATGAAGGCTAGGCCTCAGTGCAAGGATGCGTTGAGGCTTCGCATCAGGCGATCAGCCATGTAGCGTAAGTCGTGCTGGTAAATCGGCTGAATCAAGACTTGATGCACCGGACGCACGAGGCCGTCGGTGGCGCCCTTATCGGGCGCGAGGACGGTTACTAGCGCGTGCTTGAGGGTGCGCCGATGTTGCACCCGCTCCAGCAGAGTGACACCCTCTTGATTGCCGAAGCTGAGATCGACCACGATCACATCGAACATCTTCTGCTCGACCAGCGCGCGGGCGTCTTGCGTATCACAGGTCAGTTGCACAGCGAAGCCATATTCGCGCATGGTGAGATCCAGACTATGGCGCAAGCCAGCATCATCCTCGATGATGAGCGCCAATGGATTATACATCTCAGTCGACATAATAGACTCCCCTATTTCAACAACAGTAGCTCTATTCCCTTATAATATTACAATATCTTTCGGAGCTGTCTATTAATTGTCTATACATGTAGACAAACTCAAACCGTCTGCTAACTCTCTGCTAGCGCCGACCAACACTTGCATTTCGGCGCTTGATCTGTATAATGACAGTCTAAAATGGCTCCGTAGCTCAATCGGCAGAGCAGTTGACTCTTAATCAATTGGTTGGAGGTTCGAGTCCTCCCGGAGTCATCACTGACTTAGCCCCGCACAGATGTTGTGTGGGGTTTTTGATTTTGGTAGTCTATTTGGCTCTTTGGGATTTCGCGTGGTTTTTGTGGCAGGGGCATTGCCCCCGAACCCCCACAACGGACGATCGTCCTTTGAACCTGTCCCCGCCGAACGCTTTGCGGTCGGCAAAACTGGGGTGCAGGGGAGACATCCCCTGCTGGGGCGTGGGGTGAAACCTCACAAGAAGACTCTACCTGAGTAGTTACCTGAAAATTTAGCATCATGGCTATAACCCCATGATAGCGTGGACGGTATTTCAGTCCTCACCCTGCGAGCAGGCGCTGGATGGTATCGAGCAGGTCGCGCTGTTCAAAGCGGCTTTTGACCAGATACGCATCGGCACCGGCGGTTAAACCGGCTTCGCGCTGGTCGGGCTGGCTGAGCGACGTGAGCAGGATCACCGGCATCTGCTGGAAATCGGCGCTGGCTTTGATGCGGCGCGTCAACTCGAAGCCGTCCATATTTGGCATCTCGACATCGGTAATCACCAGATCAGGCGTGATCTCCGGCAGTTGTGACCACGCTTCTACGCCATCAATCGCCACCACCACATCAAAGCCTTCTGCCTCGAGGATATTCTTCTCTAGGGTGCGCGTGGTGATCGAATCATCGACCACCAGAATCCGCGCCCGCGTGCGGGTGACGACTTCTGGCGCGCGTGCCATAATGCGCTGGCGCACAACCATCCCCATGCCCGTCGCCCGCCGCACGAGATCGTTCGCATCCAGCACAATCAAGACCGCGCCCGTCCCCAGCAAAGCCGCACCAGCGACGAAGGGCGCTCCCGCCAGTTCATCCCCCAGCGGCTTGAGTACAATCTCAATCTCGCTGATGAGCGCATCAACCTCGAACGCCACCGCACGATCAGCCGTTTGCAGGGCGAGGACGTGAACGCGATCATCGCGCGGGTTTGTACGCGGCACATCCAGCACCGCCGCCAGCGAGACCAGCGGCAGGGGGCGATCGTTGAGCGTGATCATCTCCTGCCCCTCGGCAGTGAAGATCGCCGTGCTTGCTAGCGTCTGCATCCGCTCGACCATGATCGACGGAATCGCGTATTGTTCGCCGCCGATTTCCAGCAGGATCACGCGCAGGCGCGTTAAAGACACGGGCACCGTCACCGTGACGCTCGTGCCCTGTTCGCGCTCGCTGTGGACGTGGACGCGCCCGCGCAAACCCTCGACCCGTGTCCGCACGATGTCCATGCCCAGCCCGCGCCCGCTGAGTGCGGTCACGTTCTGGCTTGTGCTGAAGCCCGAATGGAAGATCAGCATTTGGGCTTCGTCGTCGCTCATCACGTCGGCTTCCGGCGCGGTGATGATGCCGCGCTCGACTGCTTTCTGCCGAATCGCGCGCACATCAATGCCCTGCCCGTCGTCGGCAATGCGGATGTTGATCTCACTGCCGCGCTGTTCGACACTGAGCGTGACATACCCGCCGCGTGCCTTGCCTTTTTGCTCGCGGATGTGCGGCATCTCTAAGCCGTGGTCGATCGCGTTACGCAGCAGGTGCAAGAGCGGGTCTTTCAGCGCGTCCAGCACTGTCTTATCAATATCGACCCCTGCGCCGACAATATCGAGATGCACGCGCTTGCCCAGATCACGGGCGAGATCGCGTGCCATGCGCTGGAAGCCACCGATCACGTTCTCGAAGGGCATCATCCGCAGGCGACTAACGTTGTCCTGTAGCTGGTCAGCGAGTGTCGCCAGTTGCATGTTATCCTGCGCCAGCAGGTTGCCCAGTTGCGCCAGTTGGCGGTTGCTCTCCGTGAGATACTGCTGATTCGCCTCTAAAAAGCGAAAGAGCGTCGCCATCTCATCCGCGAGCTGATCCTCCTGCTGTTGGAGGCGACGCGCGAGGCGGATATAAGAAGCGCGCACCGACCGCCATTCCCGTTGCCAGCGCGCATGATCCTGCCGCAGACGACGCAAGAGCGCCTGCCGTTGCTCGGCTTGCATCCGTGCGACCAGCAGTTCACTGCTATCTGCCATCAGTTGGTCGAGCTTATTCACCGAGACGCGCACGGTGTCTTCGGGCGGGCGCATCATGACTGTCGATGTCGCGCCCATCTCGACGGTGCTGGTCATCAGCGCGGGCGGGATCGTGATCGTGGGCGTGTCGCTTGGGGATGGCACGGGGTCATCGCCGCTGAGGGGCGCGTCGGGGTCGTCGCCGTAGACGTGGGCTTGCAGGTCGGTCAGCACACGGTTGACGACGGTCTCCTGATTGGGGTCGCCGTTGACCACGTTCTGGATCAGGTCGAGTCCGTCATAGAGCGTGTCGGCGATCGTCGGCGTGAAGTCGAAGTCCTCGCTGAGGCCGGCTTGGAACAGCGCCTCCATGTGGTGGCTGATGGTCTCGATCACGGTGAAGCCCACCGCACGCGCCGCGCCCTTCATGCTGTGCGCGATGCGGTTCATCTCGCGCAGGAGGGCGGGTTTATCGGCATCTTTCGCCATCTCGATGTTGAGCAGGGCGGTGTTGAGCGCGCTCAGATGCTCGCCCACTTCGACCCAGAAAATATTGAGCAGATCATCAGAGACCGCCGCGAACTCGCCGGAGTCGTCGCTGAGGGCGGGGAACTCGCTCGAGTCTTGATCGAGATCACGCGGCGGCGCTTCCACCTGTGCGACGAGGCGTTCAAGGCGCGATAGCACGTCGGTGATGACTGCTTGCGCGGGCGGGGCGTCGGCGAGATGCGCCTGAATCACGTCGAGTCCGTCGTAGAGCGTATCGCCCATCGCTGGTGTGAGGGGGTGTGCGTGCGTCGCCATGCTCGCGAAGACCGCCTCAAGATAGTGGCTGACGGTCTCGATCATGGTGATGCCCACCGCACGCGCCGCGCCCTTCATGCTGTGTGCCATGCGGTTCATCTCGCGTAGGCGTGTTTCGCGTTCGGTGGCGGTTGCCAGTTCTAATTGGAGCAAGCCATCGTTGATACTCTGAATATACGTATCAGCTTCGGCTTTGAAGATCGCTTTTAAATCATCACTCATAGATTGCGCCTCAATCGCTCAAGGGGTGTTACGGCGATTGTACCCGCAGGCAGGGGGTGAACTCAAGCGCCCGCTTGGGGACGGGGCTACGAACAAGTTGATGCTTGTAAGGGTTTGCTACAACGAACCCGTAGCACAACGAGGGCGCTATAGGTCGCCCTTACATATATGACCCTGACGAGTCTGGTTCTTTAGGATTTCGCGTGGTTTTTATGGCAGGGGCTTTGCCCCCGCGCCCCCATAAGGAACTGTCGTTCCTTGACCTTGTCTATTTTGAACGCATAGCGTTCAAAAAACAAAAGTTTTTGGCGTTCCCTTTTTGAAAAAAGGGCACAAAAAGCGTTTGACCACGCAAGATACGAACGACCCACGAGTCTTTCGTCGTCCATTATGGCGAACGCCTGAGCCGGTCGCGTGTTAGTCGCGCAAGAAGATCGCTTCGCCGTCGATGAAGCAGGTGCCATCATCGTTCGGGAGCGACTCGAAGTCACCGACGACGTGCGAATGTTCGTGCGTGCCGCCGGTCGTCAGCACAAAATCAACGTAGCACAGCCTGCCCCAGCCTTCGTAAGTGCCATCGTAGCCCTCAATATCGAGGATGCCGTTCTCATACGTGCCCCGAATACGAACGGTCGCTTGCCCTTCGTCGTTCACGCTCCATGCGCGCCCGCTGACTACCGTGCCATCCTGCGTGATGGTCATGGTGTAATCGACGCTGTGACCCTGATAATACATATGCCCCGACCATGTGCCACTGACATCGGACAGCATCAGCGCGGGTTGCAAGTTGTCAGTCGGGTTGCCGGTCATGTTAACGCCGGACAGGGGCGTGGTGTTGAAGGCGAAAATCATCGCCGCGCCGAACACCAGCACGAAGCTCGCCGTCAGGCGTGCGATCCACAGCAAGGGGCTGATCTCGCCGTTGGCTTGATTCTTGGCCGGCAGATTGTGAAGCGTATTCAGTTCATCACGCGCTGAGGGATAGAAAGGATCGAGCGCGAGCGCCTCTTCTAAAAAGGCAATCTTCTGCGATTTATCGAGTGCGGCTTGCGCGGCAAGATAGTAGGTCTCGGCATCGGCAGAGGGCAAAGCCGAGCGCAATAGCTCGCGCGCACGCTCTACATCGTAGGCGGCAAGGGCGGTGCGAATTTCAGCATTTAGGTGAGACATAATCCAGTAACCTCAACTTATCAACTAAAAAAAAACGGACGATGACCATCAGGTCCAGCGACATAATAACGGGGAGCACAAGCCTCTACGCATTGATGTGGCATAACCTTGTCATAATACATTACAGTTGTAACTACTCAGGTCAATTGATTGACGCCAGCTTCTGCCCTCAAGACAAGCACGGTTGAAGTCCCTCTCCTAGCCACATCGTGGCGATCAGGAGAGGGATTTAGGGTGAGGGCTGAGTAGTTACTCACAGTTTTAGTATACGTGAAATTGGATAATAGTGCGCTTAGACTTGTACGCCGAAGCGCACGCTCAGCGCTCGATAATCAGACGTTCGTCGCGGAAGAGACGCTCGCCATCCAGCACGACAAGCCGCCCCATCGTCACGCCATGCGTATAATCGCCGTCAGTCGGCTCGACGGCGGCGTGTGGGATGTTCTGCACATCTTCAATGTGATCGGCGGCGAGCGCAATGTAGAGATCATGCGCTTCGACGAGTACAATCTCACGCGGGGGGGGTGTATCTAGCACACTGAGATCGAAAAACAGGCGCAAGTCCAGCACGCTGATGATGCGCCCGCGCACATTGACCACGCCGCGATAAAAAGCAGGCACGCCCGGCACCCGCGTCACACGGGTGACGGTACGCACGCCGCGTATGATGCTCACGTCAAGGCCGTAACGCTCACTGCCTAACGAGAAGGTCAAGAGGCGGTAGACATCCGCATCGGCGGGTACGTCGTCGCTGGCGGTGACGTATTGTTGGGCGCGCTGGCGCAAGCGTTTCTCAAGTTCGCTCTGCTGGCGCTCGCGCTCTGGCTGGTTGAGATCATCCCACAGGGCTTGTAACTCGTCTTGAATGGATCGCGTCATGATGCACCGTCCCGCTGTCTGAACACTTGCGCTGTATTGTACGGCACGACGCGCCTGCTTGCCGAGTCTGAGCCGTGTCATCTGAACCATATTCTAACGGCGGATGTGTCCAGTTCAGCCTACCGCGCCATCGTCCCACGCGCTATAGTGAGAAGTCGAACGCTGACTCAAGGATCGGATACGATGAAATCACTGCTGACTCGCCCCGTGTCGTGCTGGCTGTATGGCTGGTGCTGGTTGATCGTGCTGAGCGCGTGCCAACCCGCCGCCGATACGCTGGTTGTGCCGACGCTCGCCAACCCTGATGCTGTGGCGACGGGCTTCGTCCTCACGGAAAATGCGCCGCCGGCCGGCTTCGATACGGTGTCATTCCCACGCATTGACGATCAGCTGACGCGCTTGCCCGGCTGGCGTTACGAGATGACCTTCCGCTTCGACGGCGTGTTCGCGCGTACATCGCGCTCGGTGACGACGCGCACACAGGCGACTGTCAGCTACAACCAGCTGGGATCAGCGCGGCGCGTGGTCGCCCGCATTGATAATGATCTCGAAAGCGAGTCCGATCCTGTCCAGCTAGAGGGCGTGCGCCTCGGGCCGGATGCGTTTTTGGTGCGCGATGAGGTATGCCTGCAAAACGCGGGCGATGATGCCAACCTGCTGGCTGATTTGAGCGCGGGCGATGTCCTCGGCGGGGTCGCACAGGCGCGCCCCCTCGCCCAGATTGAGACGATTAACGGTGAGCGCGTGTGGCGTTACGATGTCACGCCGGAGCATTTGATCTTGCCGACAGTGACCTTCACCGATGAGAGTCGCTTGCTGGAACTGCGCCATGATTTTTGGGTTGCGCCGGCGCATAACGCGGTCGTGCGCTTTTACATCACTGCTGAAGTCGAGAACGTGCAGTTAACCCAGAGTCCCCTGCCGGTGACAGGCACGCTCATCCTGCGCTATGACCTGTTCGACATTGGCGACGTGCCCAATATCAACGTGCCTTTCGGCTGTTGAGCGCACAGATATGACCAATATATCCATACTCATTGATCACTCATACAGTCGCCATAGGATATAGAATGTTCTGGTAGGCAAACAAGGTGACAAGACGATGGCATCACAGGATCGGCAATCTTCCATTCCCTTCTATTATCCCAAGACGCGTAAATTCTGGTCGGTCGGCATCGGGCATATGACCAACGACATCTTCATGTCGGCGGGCATCGTCGTGCTGACGTTCCTCAGCGCGACTGTGTTGCCGATGAGCAACACCCAGATCGGGCTTGCCATCAGCGGTAAGCAACTGGCGGGCGCGTTTACCCAACCGTTCTTCGGCTTGCGCGCTGATAAAACCGGCGGGCGCTGGATTGGCGCGGGCGGGTTAGCATGGGTCGTCGTGACCTTCGCGCTGGCGATCTTCCTCGCGGTGACGACGCAGAATTACATCGCGATGCTGATTCCCTTCGTGTTACAGGGCTTAGGGAGCGGCGCCGTGCATCCGGTCGGCGCTTTGCACGCCGCCGAAGCCGACGACGATCACGTTGCCACCAATACGGCTTTCTTCTTTCTCATGGGGCAGATGGGGCTGGGGTTAGGGCCGTGGATTGTCGGCATGTTGCTGGACGTTGCCAATCGTGGCGCTGGCACGGCAAACGTCATGCCGCTGTTGCTGATGGTGTTCGCCGCTATCCCCAGCATCTTACTCATGTTCGGTGGCATCCCGGCGACACGCGGCGAGAAAGCCAAAAACGACAAAGCCAAAAACGACGACCGCGCGCGCCCGTCTGGCATCTCGTGGTCAGCCCTCGCGCCTTTCGGCATCATCGCCCTGCTGGTGATCTTACGCAGTCTCGCCCAGCCCGGCTCGGTGAATTTCATCCCCAAGCTATTTCAGGAAAAAGGCTGGTCACCGACGGAATATGGCGCGATCATCAGCTTCTTCTGGGTGGCATCGGCAATATCGGGCGTGGTGCTGGGCAATCTCGCCGATCGCTTCGACCGGCGTAAGATCATCATGATCAGTATGGTCGGGTCAGCGCCGATGTTCTTCTTCCTGCCGCTGGTCGATGGCTATCTGGCGTTCGTGCTAGCGATTTTAGCCGGCGGCTTGAGCGGCGGCGCGCACAGCATCATCGTCGTGCTGGCGCAGGAATTCGCGCCCAACGCTAAGGGCTTCGCGTCGGGGTCGATTCTGGGCTTCATCTTCGGTATGGGGGCGCTGGGCAGTTTCTTGATTGGCGCGGTCTCGGACGTGATCGGGCTGGGTGTGACCTTCCAATTCGTGGCAGTGGCGGCGGTCGCGGCGGGGTTGATGGGCTTACTCCTGCCCAAGCCAGGCCCACGTTGAGCCATGATTGACCCGATTTATATCGTCTGGTACAAGCGCGATCTGCGCGTGCAGGATCACGCGTCGCTCCATAACGCTAGCCAGCGGGGATGTGTTTTGCCGCTGTATATCATCGAGCCGGATGTGATCCACGCGCCGGATTATGATCGCCGTCATTATGATGTCACGCGCGAATGCCTGCTTGACCTGCGCGAACGCCTGCGCGCGCTGGGGATGCCGCTGGTGGTGCGCGTCGCGGATGCGGTGCAGGTCTTCGATGCTCTGCGCCAGCGGTACACGATTGGCGCGATCTACGCCCATGAGGAGACCGGCAACGCCATCACCTATCAGCGCGATCGGGCGGTGCGGGCGTGGGCGCATCAGCATCATATCCCCCTGCACGAGACCCCTAACAACGGCGTGATTCGCCCCCTGCGGGATCGCGATGCGCGCGCGCGCCTGTGGCAGAGCTTGATGGATCGCCCGATCACGCCGACCCCGGCCGCGCTCCGTCCGGTCACAGATTTAGCGGTCGGCACGCTCCCGACATGGGACACGCTGGGCATCAGCGACGCGGGCATACAGGATCGGCAAACCAGCGGCGAGACGATCGCCTGGCGCACGCTCAATCGCTTTCTGTACGAGCGCGGCGCACGCTATCACCGCGAGATGTCATCGCCCGTGACGGCGGATACCAGTTGCTCGCGCTTGAGCGTGCATCTAGCATACGGCACGCTCTCACTGCGGCAGGTGTTCAGAGCTTTGAACGAACGCCGCTACGAGATTTACAACATGCCCCCCGCACAGTATCGGGCCTTGGATGGCGCGTGGAAATCCGCCTTGCGCGCTTTTGAATCGCGCCTGCATTGGCACGATCACTTCATCCAAAAGCTAGAAGACGAGCCGCGCATCGAATACGAGAGTTTCGTACCCGCCTACGACAGCCTGCGCGACGACCCGACGCGCGATGCCGCCGCCGCCGCCCGCTTCACGGCTTATCAGCAGGGACGCACCGGTTACCCGATGGTCGATGCCTGTATGCGCTATCTGCGGGCAACGGGTTGGCTCAACTTCCGCATGCGGGCGATGCTGGTCTCGTTTGCGTCCTATGATCTGTGGATCAAATGGCAAGATACCGCCCGCTTTCTTGCGCGTTTGTTCACCGATTACGAAGCCGGCGTGCATTACAGTCAGGTACAGATGCAGAGCGGCACGACCGGCATCAACACCTTGCGCGTCTATAGCCCGACCAAGCAGGGCTACGACCACGACCCCGACGGCGCGTTCATCCGGCAGTGGGTGCCGGAGTTGGCGCAAGTGCCGGATGCTTACATCCATGAGCCGCACACCCTGCCACCGATGATGCAAATCGAGTTTGATTGTCGCATCGGGACGGATTACCCCGCGCCGATTGTCGATCATAAGCAGGCGACTAAGGCGGCGAAAGATGCCGTGTGGACGCTCCGCAAGCGACCGGATGTCAAAGCTGTTGCCCGCCAAGTGGTCAACCGGCACGGCAGTCGGCGGTCACGCGGGAATCGCTGACGCGCTTCACGCAGGAAAGCATCCGTCTAATTGCCTCATAAGGTCTACGAACAAGTTGTCACGACATGTCGCTTCTATGCGCCACTCTTGTTGACATACAAGCGTTGCCGTAAGGGGTCACTACAGCGACCCCGTAGCATAACGGGTATGGCTCTTACATGTTGCTGTACGTATGACCCTGATGAGGCTTTTGTCGTCCCGCCTCATATCACCTGTGGAAAGTCATCACAACTTGTGCCATACTAAGGCAGTTAATTTATTTACAACAAATATGCGATTGAAATAACGGATGATATTGTTCTCTTTGATCCTCACCGCCTTGCTCGTGCTTTTCTGGGCGATGATCGGCGGCGTGTTGTTCTTCTCGGGCATTGTCGGCGGGCTGGTTGCCTATCAGCCGCTTCCGTTGATTACGATCGACGGGGTGGATTACAACGCGATCTCGCTCTGCATCTTCCAGAATCAAATTCCTGTTTTCGGCGGTCAGATTGATTACGTAATCGCTACCCTGCGCGCCCTGCCGATTTTGAGCCTGATGCTATCGGTCGTCGCGTTCTTGATCGTCGGCAACATGGCACGCCTCTTGCCCAGTCGTAGTGATCGCCGCGACACCATCCAGACGATCACCGCCCTGCACTTGTTGGTCGCGATCTTTTTCATCTTGGCGATCATCGCCGTGCGCCAGTATATTTATGATCCCGACGTGCAGTTGCTCGCGCTCTTACGCACCGCGAGTGAGCGTCCGGCCGCCTGTGCGCCTTATCCCACGCCGGCAGTCGTCGCTGATGCTATCGCGAACGGCTTATTCATCGCGCAATCCGTCTTGCTGGTGATGGCGCTGGCTCTGCTGATGGTCGTGGTGTTCCTGTGGCAGTATCGCCCCGGCATCAACCAGCTACAGGCGTTTTACCCGCCGGTTACCACCCACTGCGCCTATTGCAACCTGAACCCGCGCAACGCCGACGGCACGCTGGGCTGTACGCTGTGCCATGTGGACATCAGCATCGCGGGCACAGACGGGGCGGACGATCATCAAGTACGCTTCGTCATTCAGCATCGCGGCGGGCTGGCGATCGAAGCGCCACAGGTACGCATCCGTAGCGAGCGCGACGCGCCGATTGAGTCGCTGACGCGCCTCAGCAACAATCAAGGCTGGGTGCGCCAGACCGATGCGGATGAGAGCGTCTG
>DAOTTV010000187.1:0-71303 GCA_034437755.1 Anaerolineae bacterium
CATACCCCACAGCCAGCACCCACGCGCCATTTCTGACACATTGCACAAACAAATCCCGTAACTACTCAGGTCTGGGGACAATTTCATGGGGTTTCACCCCATACCCCACCCCTTTTTTCAAAAAGGGAACAAAAACTTTTATCGTTTGTCATTTAAGACCCGTTCTTGAACGAAACGCTGTGAAAATCTTCGATTTTCACAGTTAAAATTTTGGTCAAGCTTTTGCAAAAGCTGGTAGGGGTTCGGGGGCAACGCCCCTGAGTAGTTACGCATAGCGTTTAAAATGGACAAGGTCAAGGAACGATAGTTGCTTGTGGGGGGTGCGGGGCAAGGCTAATGCAATAAAAACCCCACATAGGCTTCATTTGTTACGAGGAGAGGATAATATTATATGCAAGAAGAAGAACTCGTGCGCTATATTGCCGAAAATCTCGTCAATGATCCATCGCAGGTAACCGTAAAACCGCGTAAGAAAGGTCGGCTGACGATCTTAGAATTGCGCGTTGCGCCCGATGACATGGGACGGGTGATCGGTAAAAGTGGACGTGTCGCCAATGCGATGCGCGCACTCATCAAAGCGTCAGACCGCAGTCATGGTCGCAAGCGTATTATCTTAGAAATCGAGTAAGCTGGTCTATGTCACAGTTGACCCCGCATTATCTGATCGTCGGTGAAGTCCTGCGCCCGCACGGAGTACGTGGCGAGTTGCGCGTGCGTGTGCTGACCGAACATCCCGAGCGTTTCATCAAGGGCGACGTTAAAACCGTCCATCTCGGGAGTGATCCCAATCAGGCGCAGGCAATCCCGTACACGGTGCGTTCGGCTCGTATGCACAAGAATTACCTGCTCTTCAAATTTGAAGAGATTCGCGATCGTGATGAAGCCGATACCCTGCGCGGTCAATTCATCATGGTTGATTTTGAAAACGCGATTCCGCTCGATGAGGGTGAATACTACGCTTACGAGATCATCGGCTTGACTGTACAAACCACCGATGAACAGACGCTCGGCACGATCCGTGATGTGATCCAAACCGGCGCGAACGATGTATTCATCGTCAAGGGTGGGCCGCATGGCGAGTTACTACTGCCCGCGCACGACGAAACCCTGCTCAAGATTGATTTTGACGCGCAAATCGTGACCATGAGCCTGCCGGATGGTCTCTTGCCAGAAACATCAGATTCGCCATAGAACAAGCTAGCGGTGCTTGACAAGCAATTTCTCCCCCTGTTATGCTGACAGTGTTTGATCTCGACGAGCAGTAAGCATCACCCTTGGACGATAAACACTATTGGCTTGGCTTCAATCTCGCACAACACATTGGCAGTGTGCGCCTACAACACCTGCTGAGTTACTTCGGTTCGCTTAAAGCGGCATGGCACGCAACACCGGACGATTTACGCCATGCTGGTCTCAGCGAGAAGCCCCTGACGGCACTCCTAGATGCACGTAAGACGCTGGATCTCGATGCTGAGATGCAAAAGGTGACGCATGCTGGAGCGCATCTCATCACGCTAGCAGACGATACCTACCCCAAGAATTTACGCAGTATCGCGGATGCGCCACCGGTGCTATACGTGCGTGGCACGCTACTACCGACGGATACGATGGCGCTGGCAATCGTCGGCACGCGCAAGGCATCACGCTATGGGCGCGACGCGGCGCATCGCATGGCGGGCTGGGTGGCAACACAGGGCGTGACAATCGTCTCAGGGATGGCGCAGGGCATTGATGCGGCGGCTCATCGGGGTGCGCTAGATGCCCATAACGGGCGCACAATCGCCGTGATGGGGTGCGGTATCGACATTGTCTATCCCAAGGAACACGACAATTTAGCGCGGGAGATCGCCCAGAATGGCGCGATTGTCAGTGAATTTCCGCTCGGTGTACCGCCAACGGGCAAGAATTTCCCACGGCGCAACCGCATCATCAGCGGTTTATCGCTGGGCGTGCTGATTGCCGAAGCGCCGGAACGCAGTGGTGCGCTGATTACCGCTGACGTGGCTTTAGAGCAGGGGCGTGATGTGTTCGCTATTCCGGCGAATATCTTCAATCAGATGGGCACTGGCTCTAACAAATTGATTCAAGACGGGGCAAAGCTGGTAATGCGCGCACAGGACATCCTGAACGAACTGAGCGTATCGTATAGCGAGCGCGAGGTAGAGGCAAAGACGAAAGCAATCGTACCCGAAAATGACATCGAGGCGCGTATCCTACAATACCTTGAGAGTGATCCGACGCATGTTGATGATTTAGTACGTTTGACCGGATTACCAACCAGCGAGTTGACAGCTACGCTTACGATCATGGAGCTAAAGGGGCTTGCACAATCGGTGGGGCACATGCAATATTGCCGGACAATTTAACCACCGAGACAAGGATAGACGTATAGATGACGCAACATTATTACGCACTCATATTAGCCGGTGGGGGCGGCACACGCCTGTGGCCGATGAGCCGCGGCGAACAGCCCAAGCAGCTGCTGAAGCTGACCGGCGATGATACCATGTTTAAGGTGAGTGTTGATCGCCTGCGTCCGATGTTCGCGCCGGAGCATATCTTCATCGCGACAGAACAGCCCTACGTCGATGCACTCAAAGCTGAAGCGCCAGACATCCCCGCGGAGAACTTCGTCGTCGAGCCCGCCGCACGCAACACGGCGGCGGCGGTCGGGCTCGCGTTGACTGTCATCCAGCAACGCGACGAGCAAGCCGTTGTCGCGATGCTCACAGCCGATCATCATATCGGCAAGCCGGGCGTGTTCCGCGATGTGTTGCAGACAGCCTATGAGATTGCCGCGGACGATAAAATCGTCACGCTGGGTATCTCGCCAACGTTCCCATCGACGGGCTTTGGCTATATCCAACAAGGCGATTCACTTGGCATTTCCAATAGTTTCCCGTATCATGTGGCAGAACGCTTCACCGAAAAGCCGGATTTAGTCAAGGCGACGCAGTTCGTCGCATCCGGTCGCTATAGCTGGAACAGCGGCATGTTCATCTGGCGTGCGAGTAAAGCCATGCGCGAGTTCCAGACACAACAACCCGACATGCACGCGCTCCTGCAAAGCCTCGCACCAACCGTCGGCACAGAGGATTACGGCCCGACTCTCGATCATATCTGGGAGCAAATGCCGAAGATTTCGATCGATTATGCGATCATGGAAGGGGCAAACGAGATGGTGGTCATTCCGGTAGATATTGGCTGGAGCGATGTCGGCACGTGGTCATCATTGTATGAGTTACTCGACCGTGATAAGTTGGGCAATTGTAGCAAGAACGGATCCGAAAAACGCATCGTACTGGATACGCGCAACTCTCTGCTCTTCACGGATAAGCTCGCTGTTGCCATCGGTGTTGAAGATATTATCATCGTTGAAGCAGACGATGCCCTACTCGTTTGCCATAAAGATCGCGCACAAGACGTGAAAGAAATTGTCCAGTTTTTGCGTAGTAACGATATGGACAGCTATCTATAATTGCAAGTAGTTATTGGGGACAAAGCATGGGTGAACAGGTCATGCAGGCATACTGTGTGAAATGCAAGACAAAACGGGATATACAAGACCCACAAGCCGTGTATACCAAAACAGGTACACCGGCGACATCCGGCACCTGCGGGGTGTGTGGGACGAAGCTCTTCCGCATGGGCGAGACCGATGCTCATGCCGATGTCCCGAAGCCGAAAGTCACAGCTAAGCCTAAGCGAAAAAAGAAGAAGAAAAAGGGCAAAAAACGCAGACGTAACGTCGGCAAACTGGTGATCGTCGAATCACCAGCGAAGGCGCGCAGTATCGGTAGTTATCTCGGCAAGGGATACACCGTCTTGGCCTCGAAAGGTCATGTGCGCGATCTGCTGGTGACCCAATTATCCGTCGATGTCGAAAACGACTTCGAGCCGAAGTATCGCGTGCCGAATAACAAGCGCGATGTCGTTAAAGAAATCAAAGCCGCGGTCGATGGCGCAGAAGAAATCTATCTCGCGACCGATCCCGATCGCGAAGGCGAAGCCATCGCTTGGCACTTGATGGCGGCGGCTGATATTCCCGAAGATAATGCCAAGCGCGTCGTCTTCAACCAGATCACCAAAGAGACCGTGCAAGATGCCTTTGAGCATCCTCGCGGCATCGACATGAGTCTGGTCAATGCCCAGCAAGCACGCCGCATTCTGGATCGGCTTGTGGGCTATAGTATTACCGAATTGCTGTGGGACAAAGTGCGCAATCGCCTCTCTGCTGGACGCGTACAGAGCATCGCCCTACGCATCGTGGTTGATCGCGAGCGTGAGATTGATGCCTTCGTATCGACTGAATACTGGTCGATCGAAGCTGAGTTGAGCAAACAGCCCGATAACGGCAATCAACCACAGCCTTTCACCGCTAAACTGGCGAAAATCAGTGGCGAGGACTTCGAGCTAAATAGCGAAGAAGAAGTCCAGTCGCACTTACAAACGCTGGAGAAAAGCACTTTCGTCGTCAGCAATATCAAGCGCGGCACGCGCCGTCGCAAGCCCTCCGCGCCCTTCACCACCAGCACGCTCCAGCAAGAAGCCTCGCGCCGTATCGGCTTTAACGCCGGGCGCACGATGCGCGTTGCCCAGCAACTTTATGAGGGGATCGAGATCGGCAAGGGTGATCTCAGCGGGTTAATCACGTACATGCGTACGGATAGCGTCAACATCAGCAAAGAGGCACAGACTGAAGCACGGCAGTACGTCAGCAAAACCTATGGCAAAGATTACATTCCCGACAAGCCCAAGCAATACAAGACAAAATCCAAAGGCGCACAGGAAGCTCACGAAGCGATCCGCCCGACGAGTGTCCTGCGTGAGCCGGATGCCATCAAACAACATCTGACACGCGACCAATATCGCCTTTATAAGTTGATCTGGGAACGTTTTGTCGCCAGCCAGATGTCGAACGCGGTTTACGATACCATTCGTCTAGAAATCAACGCGGGCTTGAGCGAAGACGATATGCCGTATTTGTTCCGCGCATCCGGCAGTCGCTTGAAGTTCGCCGGCTTCCTCGCCCTCTACGAAGATAGCAAGGACGAAGACGCGACCGACGACGAGGACGACGAAGGGCGCATCTTCCCGGTGATGAGTGTGGACGAAGTGCTACGCCTGTTGCAACTCCTGCCCGATCAACATTTCACCCAGCCACCCCCGCGCTATACCGAGGCAAGCCTCGTGCGGACGCTGGAAGAGTACGGCATCGGACGACCGAGCACTTACGCGCCGACTGTCGCCGTGATCCAAGACCGCGATTACGTCAACAAGGAAAACAATCGCCTCGTGCCAACCGAAACCGGCAAGGTCGTCAGCGGTTTGCTGGTGGAATACTTCGGTGAAGAGATGGATTACCAGTTCACCGCTCGTATGGAAGATAAGTTAGATGACATCGCCGAGGGTGACGGCATCTGGCGACCGGTGCTTCAAAAGTTCTACGACCCGTTCGAGACGCGGTTGGAAAACGCGCGCGAGAACATGCCGGTCGTCAAGAAAGAGGAGAAAATCGGGCGCATCTGCCCGACCTGCGAAGAAGGCGACTTGATTATCAAGTACGGTCGCTTCGGTAAGTTCATCGGCTGTAGCAATTACCCCGATTGCCGCCATACCGAGCAATACATCGAATATACGGGGGTCACGTGCCCGCAATGCGGCGATGAACACGGTGGCGAACTAGTCGTGAAGAAGACCAAGCGCGGTAACCGCACGTTTTACGGATGTGTGCGCTATCCCGATTGTGATTATTCGACGTGGAAACTGCCCAAGCAACCCGATAGAGATCAAAGCGGCGATAATAGCGACGACGAAGATGTCGAAATGCCGATGACAAGCTGAGACCCAGCCACACCTACAGGGGACATGCATGCCATGTCCCTTTTTGATTCCAGATTCATGACACATCTTAAGGCAAATCCTTTGCGATATACCCCGTGTGCATATATACTTGGAACAGATACGGGTTACTAACAGTAGCATGCACGAGCAATGTGTGCTTTAACGCAAGGCTTCGGGTAGCAGGGATGTGACGCAAGCCTGCACTTTTTTAATCACAACACTATCCAAAACGTGTATTGATGATAACGGTGCTCAGCCGTTGCCCCTTATCGAGATAAGGGCATCCAAACTGGAGGTTTATTCATGGGCATTCCGAATAACGGGCAGGAGCCGATCCCGCCGAATATGCCAGATAACAATCAGGCAGAGAATACCGACGCAGACAACGGCGGCGGTGGCATCCGCCAGTGGTTTATCGATTCCTACAATGGCTTGTACAAAGTCGTGCTGGAACCCAGTATGCCGACGCGAGGGCAAGTGTATCTCGTCATTTTCGGCGCGATTATCGGCTTAATCTGGGCATGGGGCTTATTTCCGGCGGTATTCACCGGGGCGAATCCCAATCGCCTGAGCGAAGGCGCGCAGACCCAGTGGGTACGGATGATTGCTGTCGCCAGTTATGGGGATGCCATTTATAATGCCGACCAAGCCGCCAGCCTGCTCAACAGCATTCCCAACCCCGAACAAACCCTACAATCAATGATCGAAGCGGCAGAAGGCACCGACCGCGAAGCCTTGCAGAACCTCGCAACTATTATCGAGGGACAAGAGATCACGGGTACTGCCGCGCCCGGGCAAAATGGCTTACTGACAAGCTTTGGACAGATTATCGGCTTGATTGTATTAATTGGCATTGTCGTGCCGATCTTCACGCTTGTCTGGCGCTTGCTGGTCTATCCCAATATTGTCGCGGGAGTTGTTGATAACGTGCGGCAAGCAACGGACAAAGAATACGCCGAGCAACGCCGCCAAGAGAAAGAACGCATACAAGCGGCGAAAAACGAAGCACGCCTGCGCGAAGAGATGCGATCACAATCTGCGGCTGATGAAGAACTGGGCGAACCGGTGATGACACAACTCTCGATTTATACACCGGGACGCGATTATGACGAATCCTACGAGATCGAATTGCCGATGAATCAAGGCGGGGACTTCCTCGGGCAAAGTGGCGCAGTCATTGCTGAGGCTGTCGCCCCTGATCCAGTCGCGATTGAAGTTTGGTTGTTCGATATGTTCACTCAACAGGATTTGAAGAAAGTTTTCATCACCGAAGCCGGGAACAACGATCCATCTATCCGCGGGCGCATCGCTAGTGATGTCAACAACCCAGACACAGATATTGTAGTTGCCGCGCCGGGTACTGATGTGACACTCGACAGCGAGAAATTGCGTTTGCAAGGCAAGATGGCAGATGTACAAGTCAACGATAACGGACGCTTCGAGAGCTTCCAACTACAGATGCGCGCCTGGCGTAAAGATGGTGCGAGTGCCGGTGCTGGTACAGGTGGTGCGTCTGCCCCACCGCCGATCCCACCGTCGCAACCCCTGCCCGATTACAGCGATATGGAATTTGATCCGCCGCCGCAGATGCCACAGGGCAATCCGCAGAATCAACAGCAGACGAGTCCCCCGCCGATTCCGCCTGCGAAGCCGCCGACGGATTACAGCGATATGGAATTTGATCCGCCGCCACAGATGCCACAGGGCAATCAAAATCCGCCACAAGCACCACAGGGCCCGCCACCGCCGCCGAATAGCGGTCAACAGGGGCAACAACCCTTACAACCGCCCCCACTCAACCCGCCGTCAATGGACGATGACGACGACCCCTTCGGCGGTACGGGCGACTTTACGCCGCTTGGCAATCGTAATTCATGACCGATATGCAGGGGAGAGAGTTAGCTCTTCCCTGTTTTTTTAATCCCCACTAGTGACTGATTTTTTGCGCTTTTGTAGGGTCTCGGGCACGAAGAAAGCAAATAACGCCGCCGCCCCTAAACCAGCGCCGGCGATGCTGAGGACTGAGCCTTGCAAGACAAGCACCTGCGCGACCGTGCCGACGACAATCGGCCCGCCGACCATGCCCATATCACCGATGAGCCGCCACATACTGAGGAACTCGCCGCGCATTGTCGGCGGTGCGAAGTCACTGCCGAGGGTCATCATCGTGCCACTGCTCAACCCATTGGCAAAACCGATGAACATCGCTACCCCGCCGAGACTCCACGCGTCAGAGACGACTAAAATCAGCGCGAGCCCGATGCCCTGCATGACGAAAGACGGCACAATCGCCCACTTGCGCCCAAAGCGATCCATCAAGATGCCCGACACGTAGAAGAATAACATATCGAAGGCTGCCCCCGCCCCGACAATCAAGCCAATCGTCTGTACATCTAAGCCCAGCATGTTCGACGCGTACAGCGGGATGAGTACGCGCCACCCGACCCGCGTCAGCTGTGCGAGAATTTGTCCGGTGCCAGCCGTTGCCAACACATGCCCGCGTTGTTTGAGGACTTCGCCAATCAGATGCCGTTGTGTATGCTCGGGCTTTGCCGCCGTGTTGACGCGATTAGCGCGCAAGAACACGTAGACGAAGACCAGCGTCAGGGCGGCTAATATCCCGAAGGCGATGAAGGCATAGCGCAAGCCAAACGCCCCGCCAACCCAGCCCCCTAGCAAAGGCCCGATGAACTTACCAATGCGAAAAACGCCCCCCAGCAAGCCAATTGTGCGCCCTCGAATGCCAGCATGAGCCACAATGGTAATATAGGCATGGCGCGAGATATTATACAGCGCGTGCCCGATGCCTGAGACAAATAACAGCACGGTCGCCAGCGCAATTTGATCCACAAAAAATAAGGCGAGCATCGGCACGAACGCGATTGTAATCCCTAAAAGCATTGTGCGCTTCATCCCGATGTAACGGATCACCCAGCTTGCGGGTAAATCGCCTGTCACCGTACCGATGGCTTCGGCGGCGAGGACGATACCAATCAAGACATAAGCGGATGTCAGGTTACCGGCATACAGTGGCAATATCGGCGTGAGGATGCTATAAGCAACGGCGATGAGCGCCGACGGAACGTAGAACGCCCAGATTAATTGCTGACGGAAGCGCGTCTCATGAGTCACAGCGTTGTCCTAGTTGACGATCGAGAAAGTGTTCCCATTATCGCAAATGCAGGCTGTTGTCGGTATAACCAATTCAATCACCGTACAGACTCGCCCCAACCGGTCACAGCATCATATCTCATCCAGTCACATATTCATGAAATTCGGTATAGGGTCATGCGAATTTCTTGTTACACTTACCAACAATCTTGATTGTTCCACAGAAAGTACAGGACATGCACGACAACTAGTCGGTGACTCGCGCCGACTTCGGATACCAACTTTTACTAATCGGCGTGGCTTTCATCTTGTTCTACGACGTGTTCGATTGGTGGTTCACAAGCAGTGATGTCTTTGGGGTGATCTGGTCGAGTCGCGTTCAATCCCTAAGCGATATTGGGCGCATCTTCTCTGAGCGTTTGATGGCAGATACGGGCTTCCCGCTGAGCTATTTTCGTCCGATCGCTACCCTAACTTTCAGCTTAGATTATGCGCTATGGGGCTTGAATCCCGCTGGCTACTTCCTGTTACATGGGTTAGTCGCGTGTGTCCTGTACGCGCTCTTGCGCCGCTTCGGCATCCGGCGGGGAGTCGCCCTCGCGAGTAGCCTACTGTTTTTGGTGCATCCGCTTCATAGCAACACCTTCCCGAGTATTGCCCGCCGACAGGATATGCTGGTCGCGCTCTTCTTTGGGTTGTCGTGGCTATTGCTGATTCACAGCCAAGCAACAGGGCGCACGAGCGCATACATGGCATCACTATTGACCTTGCTCGGTGCGCTGTGGTCGAAGGAAATCGCCTATGTCTTGCCACTTGTCCACATTGCCTATCTCATCTGGGGCATACCAGCGTCGGAGTCAGGGATAGGGCGACGTGTGCTGATCTGGGGAACGCCGTATACCATCATGACAATCGTCGCTTATGGCTACCATCAGATGATCTTAGGCGGCACACAGACCACTCTATTTGCTATGTTTTCGCCTTACGCCTTCAGCGATGTACTCGGATGGCTTGTATACGCGCCGACCCACTACAGCATCGCCTTGCGGAACATCCTCTATTTGATTGCCTTACCGATGATTTTATTCGCACCAATTTTGTTCGTCATCGGGCATCGCCTAACGCAAATGCTCGACGTCAATCATGAGGCATTGCGTACTGTGTATCCACTGTCTGTTATTCGGTTGATGGGATTGCTCATGTTGTGGACGCTCTTACCAGCTTTGTTGCTCAGCGTTACGACAACCCAATCGCCACGCTCGATGTACACCAGCCTCGCGCCATTCTCGGCATTGATGGTGATTTTCGTCGCGCAAACAGGACGCTATTTGTGGACAGCGATCAGACGCGATCTGCTCTACTGGTGGATGGGTCTGTTATGGTCGGGGATGATGGCAACGATCGCGATGCTACTCCTGTTTTCGCTCATGATCTGGCGGGTGGACATGCCGACTATCCGACAGGCAAGTTATTTGCGCCATGATGCGTATGATATTCTGCTTAAGCAAGCCGATGCAATCCAGCTTGATCGTGCCGACACACGTATTGTCAACATGCCTGTTTTAGCGCCAGAGATGGATTGAATCCTGTATCGTGGGCCGGGCTATCCGGTTCAAGAGATGATCTGGTTACGCTTGAACGGCTACGAAAACGACATCCATACTTATAGCAATCGTGGCAGTTACGCCCCTGTCGAAGCGCTACCTGCGCGCTTGTGCTTGCGTGTCGAAACCGCAGACGGCACACAGTCGCTAATTTTTGGCATTAACGCCCAGTGCGATGCGCCGTGAACAATCATCGGTGAGGGACAGGTTATCCCCCGCCGCGCTCAAGCATCTTCGCCAAAGATTTCGATCATCCGGTGTTGCGCTCGATCGGGCTTCGGTTTAAAACTAGGGACGACATTCGCACACCGTGACGGAGCAGACGCTAACCATGCAATACATCACACGGTTGATTTTGCCGTATCTCATTCGCGGGTTGCGGGCGTGGCGTTGGTGGGGACGTGGCTTGATTTTGCTAGTACTCATGAGCATGCTCGCCGCCCCCCGCGCACGCGTCATCCTTGATCCACCGCAGACGGTCGATAGCGTACGCGATCAAGTCTGTGTACATACGCGCCTCATTGACGAAGTCGAGGAGTGGGTGATTCAACGATCGTTACAACTCGTGCGCGAGATGGGTGCAGATACGATCGTCGAGTTCTTCCCGTGGGCATATATCGAGCATCAACCGGGACAGTACGGTTGGGGACAAGCCGACATGATTATGCGCCACGCCGAGAATCAGGGCTTGCGTGTGATCGCCCGCATGGGCTTTGTACCAGCATGGGCGCAACCCGATCGCGATAACGAAGCGACGACGCTCAACGAATTGCCGCCGGAGTCTTACGACGCGTTTGCCGATTTTGTGGCGACATTCGCCCAACGATATGACACGAGCATCGCGCATATCATCATCTGGAATGAACCGAATCTAGCGTTCGAGTGGGGGTATCAGGATGTGACAGCGGCTGATTACGTACGTTTGCTAGAAATAGTCTACCCGCGTGTAAAAGCCGTGACACCCGATGTGACGATACTGGCAGGCGCACTCGCGCCGACGCTAGAACCGGCGGGCAGTCGCATCGGCTTGAATGACTTGAGTTATCTGGAGCAGATGTATCAGGCAGGGGCGGCAGATTACTTCGACGCGCTCGCCATCCACACCTATGGCTTCACTGAACCCGCCCGCGCTGAACCACACCCCGATGTGTTGAACTTCCGGCGGGCAGAACTACTCCATGAGATCGTCCAGCAATATGACGACCCCGACACACCGATTTATATCACCGAGAGCGGATGGAACGATAACCCGCGCTGGACAAAGGCTGTACGCCCGTCACAACGCATCGCCTACACGCTGGAGGCGTTTGCCTATGCCGAGCAAAATTGGGAGTGGTTAGAAGAACTGTGCATCTGGGTCTTTCGCTATCCGACCCCGACCTTTAGTTATCCTGATAATTTCACGCTGGTCTCGGTCGATTTCCAGCTGAAGCCAATTTACCACGCGATCCAAGCCTATGCCCACGATGAAGAAAGGCGCGATGCCCTATGGCTCTCTCCGCCCTCAGCCAACGATTAAACCGCCTGTCTCGCGCTGGTGTGCGCTGGCGCAGTATCATGACCATCGTGCTGTTAGCAATCGGTGCGTATGTCTCTGTCAGCGGGATGTATGCCTATGTCCGGACGCATCGCGTGCCGACACTGGGCGAAGCCTTCCCGATGGGCGAGATGCGCGTTGCTGTCGATACCAGTTACCCGCCCTTCGCTGTCGATGTTGGCGGGCGCTTGGATGGTCTCGATATCGAACTCGGGCAGGCACTTGCTGACGAAATCGGGATTCCGGTACGCTTCATCCCGATCGCCTTTGACGGCTTATACGACTCGGTTATCAACGGCGGCACAGATGTCGTTATCAGCGCGTTGCTGGTTAATCCGGCGAAGATGGGCGATGTACGTTATACGCGCCCCTATTACGATAACGGTCTACTGCTGGTCAGCCCATCGACACAAGCCGTTGCTACAATGCGCGATGTCGTCGGGCGCACGCTCGCGCTCGAATACGGCAGTATCGCCCACGGCACCGCGAATTACCATCGTCGCCGCCTCGAAGCCTTCAGCATTCACCCCTATGAACTGCCGCGCCATGCGCTCGACGCAGTGCGCTATCAGCAATCTGATGGCGCGCTCGTGACCGCAACGAGTTATCATTTATACAAGGGGACATACCCTGATTGGGATGCCCACACCCAATACGTGACACACGCGCCCTATGCCATCGCCGTTCGCGTCGATCGTCTGGCGACATGGCGCACCGTCGATAGCGCACTCGCGCGTCTCATCGACGCGGGGGACGTACAAACCCTGATTGATAAGTGGCTATCGTGACATTTGTCCTATGCTTAGTTGAGATAAGGCAGACGCATGTCCAAAGAAAAACACAAGAACACCCCCACACACAGCACAATCGGCACAGCGATCTTCGTCGTGTTACTGCTGGGGGCGATGCTCATAATCATGATTCTAATTTCGCCAGCCTGAATAATACCGACGGTGAAGCCGCAACAACGATCAAAAATCATTACAGTTCCTGCAAGCAGTTGACGAGTCCGTGCGCCGCATGGGCGGTCGTCAATATCTGACAGCAGATGAGTATTTAGAAATCTGACTCATCACTGTCGGCATATCTTCGAGTCCGAGCAATTATCGGATGTTGCGGCAGTCTAAAGCAAGTAATCTCGCATCTTCGGCACAAAGTCCGTCAATTGATGGAAATCCTCCGCGAAGGCTTGCCGATCGCGCCCGATAATCACTGTCGGCACATCATTAGCAGTGTGGCGGCGGTCACCAATCACTTCCATGTTGCCATGATCGCTGGTGAGGATGACGAGTCCTTCTTCGTCTTGCCACTCGTTCATCACCCCTTCCATCACGCCATCCAGCGTTTCTAGCAGGGCAACAGCATCATCAATCGTCCCGCGATGCCCGACGTAATCCGTCATCCAATGCGAATGAAAAGCAAAATCATATGTGCGCGCCAGCTTGACCAGTTGTTGACCGGCTTCTTGTGGTGAGTATAAAGGCGTGTCCATCAGCTTTAGATGCTTGCGCCAGGCATGCCCTGTCCACTCCGCAGTCAGGGCGCGCTCGGCTTTCAGGTCTTCGAGTGTGAATAGCGATTGTCCAGCATGAATCGCCGCGTACTGAATGCTCGAAGGCAGGGTATAACCGCGTGCGATGTCAGCGAGCAATTTCGGCGGATACGAGTCTAGCAGAGCCGCACGCTTACCCGCGTTCTTGAGCGTAATGAAGAAGTTGTCGTTGCTCAGATAATCGCGTATTGCTTCGTTGGGTTTGGGGCCGTAATGCCGACCGAGCATTGCCGGAATATTGTGTCCGGTCAAAATCGTCGCTTGCGACGACCCGCTCTGTGGGCGACCATCGACCCCTAAGCGGGGATCAGTCGGGATGAAGACGGCGCGCTCGCTGTCCTGTCTGCCCGTTGTGCGAAGCCAATGATGACCGTTGCTCAGGCGTGTGAGCGTCGGCAACTGCGCCGCAACGAAGGGATTCACAGAAGGATCATCATCACCCAAGCCAATGCCATCAACGAAGAGAAAGAGAATTCGCATCATCACGCCTCGCCATCATACGCACGCAAAAACGGGTTCACTTGACGCTCGCGCCCGACCGTCGTCGGGTCACCATGACCAGATAGCACCTGTGTCTCGTCGCCCAGCGGGATAATTTGCTCGACGATCGAACGCATCAGGCGCGCCGGATCGCCGCCGGGCAAATCCGTGCGTCCGATACTGCCCTTGAAGAGCGTATCACCACTGAATACGACATCATGATCGCGCATATAAAAACTCAGGTGACCATCCGCATGACCGGGTGTATAGAGCGTCTCCAGTTTGATCGCCCCGAGTTCGATTGTCTCGGTCGCAGTCGTCAGCAGGCGGTCAGGCTCAGCCGCTTCGGGGAATTCACCCAGACCGAACATCTTGCCCGATTGCGGCAACATCTTCAGCCACTTCACAGCGTCTTCGTGGATGTAGAAAGGCGCGTCGGTCATCTCTTTGATCGCTTTGCTGGCAAGCACATGATCAAAATGCGCGTGTGTGGCTAAGATCAAGTCAATCGACCAACCAGCGCTCTGGGATGTCTCATAAAGTGTCTCGGCATCAGCGACGGGATCGATCAAAATCGCCTGTCCGGTCTCGGTATCGCCGACGAGATAGGCGTTAGTCTGCACCATGCCCAGCGTCAACATTTTGATTTCAATAGTCATAGATCGTCTTTCGCTATACGGATTGCAATGTGTCCATCATATCATCTTTGCGCCCACGCCGTAGAATCAATCGGATGAGTGTTTTCACGTCATCCATGCCTAACCACGACGTCGCAATCAAGAATACGATACCACCAACGATGACCTGCACACCAACCTGCCCGACCGTGAACAACAGGCGACCCTGCAAGCCGAGAAGCGTGAAGATAACCTCAACAGCGATCACGGCGAGTGCCATCACCAGACTAGCGACCAGCGTTTTGAGAGTCGTCATCGTCAGCTTGTTCTCGTTGATGCCGTGCCAGCGACGACGCAATAACACGAGCAAGACTCCGACTTCAAACATCACACCCAGCGAATTGGCCAGCGCTAACATACTGACGCGCTCTAGCGGGGGTTGTCCCTCTGTCCATGCGCCCGTCAGCACGACCGACAGCACGAGATTGATCGTCGCACCGCCGAGTGCCGCCCACAGGGGTGTATACGTATCTTTATCGGCATAAAAGCTACGCGCCACGACTTCTAACATGCTGTGGACGATCAACCCCAGCGTGAACATACGCAGTGTGCCATAGACTAGCACCGTCGCTGATTCATCGAACGCGCCGCCTTCCAGCAAACTCAGCAACGGTTGCCCGACCAGAATCAAACCGATGGCCGCCGGAATACTGGCAATCATGATGAAGCTCAACGCGCCGGACATCGCATCGCGCTTGCCATCCTTATCTTCGATCTCGCTGAATGCCGCCAGCGTCGGGAAGATCACGATACCCATTGCCGTACCGATCAAGGTCTGCGGAATCTGCATCAGTCGCCAGCCCCAATCTAATGCCGAGACTGCCCCCGTCCCCATACGCGAGGCGATGTTGGTCATCACGATGAAATTGAACTGGAACACGAACAAGCCACCAATGCGCGGCAACATCAGGCGTGCAACCCGCCATAATTCAGGATCGCCCAGCCCCAATTCAGGGAACCAGCGTACGCCATTGCGGATCAAGCCCGGCACTTGTACCAGTAAGTGCAATGCCGCCCCCAGCACCGTCCCGATCGCCACGCCATACACGCCGAACGGCTCTAGCAAGAAGACCACGCCAAACAGAATACCAACATCGTACATGATGGGGGCGACAGCAGGCAGTAGAAAGTGATTGTGGCTGTGCAAGATACCGCTGAAGATGCCACTAACGGCGAAGATGATCGTGCCCAATAAGAGCAAGCGCATCATATTGACCGTCTGTATCGCGGTGACATCATCGAAGCCACTGGCGATCACGT
Source organism: Anaerolineae bacterium (assembly GCA_034437755.1). GTDB lineage: Bacteria > Chloroflexota > Anaerolineae > Aggregatilineales > Phototrophicaceae > JAUZRW01. Next base: position 16,066 of record DAOTTV010000187.1, read on the forward strand.
TACGCACCAGAAAGGGCGCAAATACAAACACGATACCACTGATGATGATCGCCAGCGTGAAAACCACATTCACGACGTGGCTTGCTAGCTTGTAGCCATCGGTCTTAGCGTCCCGCGCCAGATAGCCGCTGAAAATCGGGATGAAGGCGTGTCCCAGCGCACCACCAGAGATCAAGATCACGATGAGTTCAGGAATGCGATTAGCCGTGACATAGGCATCCCACTCACTGCCAATGCCGAAGAAACGGGCGATGATCACGGTCTGCACGAGGCTGATCGCTTTCGCAATACCGAACAGCACCATCAACAAAGCGGTCGATTGCACGATATGTTGTGCGCGTTTTTGCTTGTCGTCAGGCGCGGTCTCAGTCTGCGGTGTCGAAGTCATGATGCACAGTCTCTCTTACGTCAAACGGTCAAGGGCGGTTTGTGCGGCAGTAAAATTAGGGTTGAATCGCAGAGCCTGGCGCAAGTCGTTGATTGCCTGTTGTGTCTGTCCCTGCTCGGCATACGCGAGTCCACGCCAATAATAGCTCTCCTCTAGTTCTGGCGTTTGTGTGAGCGTGCTATTCGCCAGTCCGATCAGGTCTTCATAGCGTCCGGCGTTGTAGTAGGCTTTGTAAGCACCGAACTGATACCACATCATGCGCCACGGCAAGCCTGCCGCCCGCGCCCGATCAAACGCAGTCGAGGCTTCCTGATAGCGTTCTAGCGCGACGAAAGCCGTGCCGAGATTGTGCCAAGCATAGCCGTCATCGGTATTCGCGCGGACTTCGCTGTTAGCCGTCTGTAGCGCGATTTCGGCGGCGTTACGTTCATCCCACCACGCGCCCATCACTGAGCGCAACAGGGCTTCGTCATTCGGGTTATAGATTACGATGAACGTGCGGTTGAATTGTCGCCATCCTTCATCGATCTCATCGAAGCGTTGCACAACCCCTTCACCCGCGGTGCCATCGCCCAGAAAAGTATCATAGGCATAAAACACGCGCGAACCGGCATCATATGCCACCAGCGATTGATAATGCCCGATCCAATCATAGGCTTCAAAGCGGATACCGCGCTCGATAATCACTGGAAAGCCGTTCGCGATCAAGCTCTGGAGCAATTGTAAATCGCCACCCATCCGATATAGCGCGTTAACATCGCTATACGTGTTGACAAAATCGACTAGTTCATTCGGGCTGACGTTCTTATCTTCGCGATTGGGGCGCAGGCGTTCCTTAGCGTAATCTTGATCACGTTGCCAACCAAAGTAGCTCAAGCCGACGGTGATTGTCGCCGGGCCGCAATTGTTCCACGTCTGTTTCGCCCACGAGAAGCCGGTGTTGCGATGTGTCGTCGGCACGTTAATCACCGATGAGCCAACCGGTATATCATCATCGGCGGCGCTCTGGCTGATGGGCGTGTTAGTCGGCAAGGGCGTATGAGTCGGTAGTGGTGTGTTGGTCGGCAACGGTGTGTTAGTCGGTAGCGGCGTGGTGGTCGGCAAAGTCGTCGCCACACTTGCGGGTTGGGTATCGTCGCTATTGTCCGGCGCCGGTTCAGGCGTACTCGTGCCAATCTGAAAATCGAGCAGATCGAGCGCGGCTTCGTTGGCGGCTTCGTCTAATTCGACCGTCGGCACAACACCGCCAACTGGAGTCGGCACTGTCTGCTGGAAGGCTTGCATAAAGGGCAACTCATTGATGACACGCTGTTGCTGTCCATCGCTGAGGACGTTGTTGAAGGCATAGATACCAGCGAAGAACCCCCCAACAGCGATGAAGAAGAGGAGAATCACCCCCCACAACAAGACGCGAGGCGGTGCATCACCATACCCATCATCGAGATCGACGGGCGGCATCGTTGGTTCTGTTTGTTCATGCGGGTTGCTCATGACTGTCTATCCTATTACCGTCAAAATATGCGAAAGTATATCGTCATCATCGCCTGTTTTACAGGCAAATTCTTGCGCGTAGGTTACATACGTTTTTAGTGTGCCACACTTGGTCGCGCTTTAATATGCGCTGGTACTTTGGTTAGCCTATGCTTGCCCCACGCTATACATGAGCGCGCCTGCTTGCTACAATCCCCCGCGCACATTAATGGGAGAAAGCACAGGACATGGCGAAGAAAAAGCGCGGACTCGCGGCATACCGCGATCAGATTTTTTGGGGGTTTTTGATTACGCTGGCGATTTATATTGGCTTCTTGATCGTTGCTGATTTGACATCCGGCGACAACATCGGACAGACCTTGGCGCGCTTTCCGCTGGTTCTGATCCTGCCCCTGATTGCCCTACAAACGCTGGTGATCTTTTTACGCTTCATCGAGTGGCAATACTTCCTCGGTGTGATTGATGCGCGCCACAAGATCAGCATAGCTGATAGCCTGATTATCTTCGTGTCGAGCTTTACAATGGTCGTCAGCCCCGGCAAAGCCGCCGAATTGCTGAAGGCTGTCTTACTGAAAGTGAAAACCGGCGTGCCAATCGCCCGCAGTGCGCCGATTGTCATTGCAGAGCGCGTCGTTGATGGGCTGGCGGTGCTGGTCATCATGACCGTGATTCTGCTGGTCAGTGGCGATCAACTGAATTTGGGTACATATGACGGAGTCAACTATGACTTGCTGAGTCGCACGTTGATCTTCTCATCGACGGCGATGATCGCGATCGGCTTGATCGTCATTCAGATTCAGCCACTCGCTTATTTTTGTCTGGGTATTCTGGCACGGCTTCCGCTGATTAAGCGCCTGCACGCCCCCTTGATCGAGTTCTACGAGAGCAGTCGCCAGATTTTCCAGTTGCGCCACGTCATCCCGATGACGCTCGTCGGCGTGAGCATTTATGCGAGCAGTGGCTTGGGCTTTATCATCGTTCTCTACGGCTTCGGGCTAGAGATCAGCGTCCAGTTGATGCTACAGGCGTTGTTCATTGTTGGCGTAGCATCGGCAGTCGGCGCATTAAGCTTCGTCCCTAACGGCGCAGGCGTGACCGAAATCTCTAACACGGGGATGTTGTTGGCACTGGTTGCCCCCTTACACCCAATCGTTACGCCAGCAGTCGCGACGACAGCCGCACTCTTGCAGGGCTTCTTCCACAAGTGGTTTCGGGTGCTGGTCGGGCTGGCAGTGGGCTTCATCTTCCGTGAGCGTATCTTCACCGATGATTTTGAACAAGCGATTTTGGAGACACAAGACGACAAAGCCAAGCATGATACCCGTACTGACTCGGCACCACACACCGCCTGATTGCCACAAAGCGCAACAGGCACGCACTCAATCCGAGCTAGCATTGTTGGATGCCGCCTGCAAACCAACCCCGCCGATGTGTGCCGCCATGCGGGGGTCGTCCGTATCTTCGAGAATGACGGCGATTGCCGCGCCGTTGACTGCATCATAGCGCACGAAGCCAATGAACCATGCCTGCGACTCGTCGCCGCTATATGCCAGCGCCGCATGTCCGCCGATGGTCAAACCAGCGCGGGCGGCGGTGGTCGCCGTGCCAATCGTCGTATTCTGGATCATCAGGTCGCGCAAGCGACGCGCTGTGGTGTCGGTCATCAAGGGCGTTGTCGGCAAGGTACGATTGAGAACTTGCCAGCTCGCATCACTGTGGACAGTCGCCAACGCATACGGTTGGGGCGCGTTGCCCCGATTAATCACCGCCGCGCTGACTGCCGCCATCCCTAGCGGACTCACTGTCAAATCGCCCTGACCGAGAATATTAGCGTACAGCCGATCAGCATCCGACAGATCGCCCGCGCGCGCAGAAGCATCCGTTGTATCAATGGCGATGAAGCCTTCTAAATTAGGCGGTGTATCTAGCTGGAATGCGTCGATAATATCAGCCAGCACAGCGCTGTTGATGCGCTCGGTCAACAGTGAGAACGGCTTTGGACAAGCGTAAGCATAGGCTTCGGCAAAGGTCAAATCCGATTGTGGCGGCGGCACTCCACAGCGCAACGTGAGACCATCCACCTGTAGCGGCTGATCGGCATCCGCGATCACAACGTCGAAGGATTGATTGGTCAAGATGCTGGCAGACATCAGGGGTGTTTGCAAAACGCCACCAGCCTGATACTGCCCTTGTAAGGCTCGATTGAAGAAGGGATTCCCGTCAGCTGAACTCAAACGTTCCCAATCTGCATCCAGCGTGTTGGGGTCATAGGTCGGTTGGCTCAACAGCGCGAGGACTTCCCCCTCTGGCACGCTGAGAAGCACGACCGCCCCGCGCCGATCGCCCAGCGCACGGGCGAGTGTCTGCTGAATGTCGGTATCGAGTGTCAGGCGAATATCGTCGCCCTGTCGTGGACGATGCAAGACATCCTGTGAGAAGTAACTCGCCCAATCTGTCGGACGTGTACCGCGCAGGCGTGGATCATACGCCGCTTCTGCGCCGCCTACCCCGTAGCGCAGGCTGAAGTAACCGACAGCGCTATTCATCGCCTCGACGTGATACTGCCGTTCGACCTGACCACGCGCATTGATGACCGAATCGACCAACAACACGCCATCACGATCGTAGATGCTCCCGCGTCGGATTGCCGCCGTATCTTCGACCAGACGCGGGTTATCGTCGCGCTGTAGCAAGCTATCGCGCCCGATAATCGCCCAGTAACCAGCCGATAGCAGAGTCAGCGCGAAAGCGACAATCATCAGCGCGAGCAAGCGATTAATCTCACGGGTGACATTCATGTGCGAGCCTCCGCCGACAAGCGCAAGAGCAAACCAGCGATGATGAAGCTGACCAGCATCGAACTACCGCCATAGCTGATATACGGGAGCGTGACTCCCGTCAGCGGCAAGAGTTTGAGAACCCCGCCCATAATGAGTAAGCTCTGGATACCGATTAACAGGCTGAGTCCGATCGTCATCAGCGCGTAGAAGGGGCGTTCCTGATGATGCACCGCCAGTTGTAAACCACGCACGACGAACACCAGCAAGCAACTCATGAGCGTAGCAACGCCCAGCAAGCCGTATTCTTCGGCTAGTGCCGAGAAGATAAAATCCGAATGTACGACCGGAATATAAGTTGGCGAGCCTTGCCCGATGCCCGCCCCGAAGACCCCGCCGGCACTGAACGCTAGCAAGCTCTGCACAATCTGATAAGCGCGTCCGTCAGCTTCGACCCAGGGGTTCAACCAGATGTCTACACGCAGGGCGACCACGCTGAACAACTGATAAGCGACCAGGCCGGCGATCAGTAACAGCACCGCCCCGCTGATGAGGATGAAGGTCTCGCCGCTAGCAACGTAGAGCAGGACTAGAAAGACCACGAAGAAGATCGCGGCCGTGCCTAGATCGCGTTGCCAGACGACGATGATCACGGCGAGCGACCACATCAACAGCACCGGCCCCAGAATACGCGGCGACAACCACGCCCGTTTGGATTCCACTTGACTGAGGCGTGCCTGTGCGCGCAAAGCCGGATATTGCTCGGCGAGATAACTGGCGAGGAAGGCCACCAGAATCACCTTGAGTGCTTCTGATGGTTGAAAGTAGATTGCGCCGACCTGTAGCCATAACTGCGGCGATCCCGCTAAACCGGACGGATTGCGCCCCAGCAAAATCGTGCTGACGAGCAAGACCAAGCCGACGCTCAAAATCAGATAGCGATAGGCTTTGAGCCAGCGCAACCACTGCGGCATAATCGCTGTGACCAGCAATGTTCCCGTCGCTAGTGCCAGCCATATCGTCTGCCGATCAGCGAAGTTGGGCGCGAGGCGGTCGATCAACACCAGCCCCCAACCACTCATGAACATCACCAGCGCGAAGAGAAGCGGGTCACGCCGGGGCAGATAACGCGCCAGCACCGCCGCACCCCCCCACGCGCACAACAGCCACACACTCAGATGAAGCCAGTGGGCGAGGCGTGCGCCATCTTGTAAGGCTAATGCTGAGAAATTGACGAGCATGAAGCCCGTCGCAATCATCAGCAGAACGCGCTCGATCAAGCGCGATTCCTGTAGGGAGCGGTGCGCGTGCATGGCTATCATGAGTCCTGCTTGAGAACCCGCGTCAAGAGCGGTTTGAGCGTCTCGATCGTCGTCGGGTCGAGGGCATCATGGGCCGTTGTGATCGCCGTATCTAACGCGGTGTGCGATGCTGTCACGGCATCGACATCCAGATGCTCGACCGCATGCGCGATCGCCTGCGTCACAGTGGCGATGTTCTCCTGTAGCTGGGCAATCACCATCTCGACTGTAACCGGTGCTTCGCTCTCATGCCATGAATCATAATCGGTGATGTGAGCCATCGTTGCATAAGCGATCTCAGCTTCGCGCGCGAGGAAGGCTTCCGGTGCGGTCGTCATACCGATGATGTCGCATCCCCACTGCCGGAAAATGAGGCTCTCGGCTTTAGTGGCGAAGCGCGGCCCATCTTCGATCAAGAACACGCCGCCATCGTGCGCGATGCCATCGCTCGCCTGCACCGCCGTGACCAACTGCGCGCGCAATGTCTCGTCGAAGGGTTCTGCAACTGAGATATGCGCGACGACCCCCTCGTGGAAGAACGAACGCTCGCGCTTACCAATCGTATAATCGAAGAGTTGATCGGGCATGACAATATGCCCCGGCGCGTAGGCATCCTGTAAGCTACCACAGGCGTTGACCGAGATAATCCAGCGAACACCCAGCGATTTCAGCGCGTAGATATTCGCCCGTTGCGGGATCGCCGCCGGTGATTTGATGTGACCTTCGCCGTGACGGGGCAAGAACGCAACCCGTTTACCGTGCAGTGTGCCAACGACAATATCGCCGCTTGGTTTGCCAAAAGGGGTGTCGATGCTATGGCGCGTCTTATCGCTGATGTCGGGCATATTATATAAGCCCGAGCCACCAATCACACCAATTTTTATCGAGTCAGTCATAACACTTCTTCCTTGTTTCTTGGTTTCTTGTTCGTTATCGGTTGTATGTATTGTGTCAGTTACGGTTGCGTCAGCGCGTGTCTACATCGTCGCCAAAATCGCGCCGCCGTCAACCGGCAAAGCCACGCCAGTGATGAAGCCACCTGCTGGCGAACACAAAAACACCGCCGCGTTGGCGAATTCTGCCACGGTGCCAATGCGCCCTAGCGGTATCGACTGTGCGGTTTTCTCGCGTTCAGCATCGGGAGTCGTGTTATTTTTCTCAGCACGGGCGGCCATCAAGTTGTCGATGCGTCCGGTCTCGGTTGTGCCGGGCAAGATACTGTTGAAGCGAATCCCCGCATTGCCTAGCTCTAAAGAGAGCGTGTTCATCAAGCCGACGACTGCCGGACGAATCGTATTCGAGAGCGTGAGATTGGTCACAGGTTGCTTTGCCGCGACGGACACGATTGCTAGCACCGCCGCCCGTTGCGATTGCTTGAGGTGCGGCAAACTCGCCCGCACTAAATTCACCGCGCTGAGCAAGGTCAAATCAACTGCCGCCCGCCAATCCTCATCAGCAAAATCTTCGAATGTTCCAGCGGGCGGGCCACCGGCGTTCGTCACCACAATATCCAACCCACCGAGCATCGTCGCCGCGTTACTCACCAGTTTCCCAGCGGATTCACGTTGGCTGACATCAGCGGCATGAGTGAAGACCGGATTGCCTGTCTCCGCGACAATATCGCCGGCTGTCGTCTGCAAGCTCTCCAGATTGCGGCTGTTAATCACGAGGCTCGCCCCTTCACGGCTGAATTGTCGTGCAGTCGCCGCGCCCAATCCTGCGCTCGCGGCTGTGACAAGCACCCGTGCGCCACGTAGTTGTAAATTCATCTTGCTCATCCTTGTGCTTATGGTCAAAGTCGCTCACATTTTAACGGAATACCACCCGACAGGCGACGCATCCGCTCATCAGCGCGGATTAATCTTCTAAATCGAGGCGAAAATGCGATTGTCCGACGCTCAAAATATCGCCATCCGTGATAATCACAGGCATCTCGATCGGCTCACCATTGAGCAATGTGCCATTGCGACTATTACGATCTTCGAGCCACCATTGCCCGTCACGCAGGGTGATAGTCGCGTGTTCACTGCTGGTGAAGCTATCATCCAGCACGACGCTATTCGTCGGCGAACGCCCAAAACTCGTGAGCGGACGCAGAGCATGGCTATCGCCCGTCGGGACGTACATCTCGTCCAGTTGTAATAAATGTGATAGCTTGCCGTAACTGCGCTTGCTCGCCTGCGTTTGGGTCGCTGTCAGGCGATAATCGCGCCACAGCACCACGATTAAAGCTGTGAACATCGCCAGCAAGAGCGCACCGGAGAGTATGCGTAAGATGAAAAGCGTTATATCAAGTGCCACATATGTGCCTTAAGTATCGATCGGGTCGAGTGATTGGGTCGGGCTGGGTGTGATCGGGTCGTCGGCATCGTCAACGTAGACGAGGCGCGTCGCCCCGATCTGAATCACGTCGCCGGCTTGCAGGTGATGCTCGCGCGTTCGCACCCTGTTGACGAACAAGCCAGCACGGCTATCAACATCGAACAAGACATACGTGCCGAAGCGCAGGCGTAATTGGGCATGGTGGCGCGAGGCATAGGCATCATCGAGGATGATGTGATTGTCATCACTGCGACCAATATTAATCAGCGGTTCAGTCAGTGGGATATTGCGCTTGCCTTCGATGATGAAATGCGCGTTTAAGGGTGGGATATGCTTGGTCGGCAGGCGCACCGGTTGCATCCCTTCGGTGCTATTCTCTTGATCGTCGCGATGCCGCGCCCGCACGATGACTTGCGTCGGTTTTAGTTTGGGGTTCGCCACGATTTTAATCGACGGTTGACCGTGCAAGCGATACCCCGCGTGGGTAGCCAGTTCGATCAATTGCTCGGTCAAGAGCGTGCCCAATGGCGGGCGCGTCTGCATGACTTTGCTCTGCAAATTGGGATGCAGGTGTAGAATATATTCGTTCGGCGCAATCGGGCGCTGATCGGTCTCCGGTGGCGATGGGCGCAGGTTATCTTCCATGCTTCGCGCCAGTTGTATCGCCATATCATGCGCACTCACCTGTCGCCGAAACAGAGTCGTGAAGGCGCTTTCCACCAATTTTTCGATTTGGCTTTCTAGTCGGGTGATGTGTTTATCGTTCATGCTGTGCATTATACGCGCCAACAGTCACCTGTGACAATGTAGCACTCGCAGCGTGGGGCGAGCGTCATGTGCTGGCGCGGGGCCAGCCCACTGACGAACTCGCCCGCTTGCCAGCAATTATCGTCGTTTACTCGACAAAGTTGGGCCAATTGTTGTTGATGGTGATATTCTCTTCGCTTGCTTCGACTTGCGCTTCTAACCATGATGCAAACTGCGACTGTACCACGCGATCACGCTCGGCGCCTTCGACATCGCGTTCTTCACGAGCACGCACTTGTAACACATGGAAGCCAAATTCTGATTCGACGGTGACCAGCGCCCCAATCTCGGCTGAGAGTACAGCGTCGCGGAAAGCGGAGACATAGTTCGCCGCTGGTGCCCAGCCTAACTCACCCCCGCGACCACCAGATTGAGTATCGGTGGATTGTGCGCGGGCAATCGCCGCGAAAGACTCGCCATTTTCCAGTGCTTCGGCGATCGCGTCGGCTTCTTGCTGGGTTTCGACCAGAATATGGCGGGCGTTGACGTAGGTTGCCGTATCACTGCCGAAGAGCGTCTCTGCCAGTGCTTGACGGCGGGCTTCGCGCGCGAAGAAGGCTTCGACCGCGCTATTGCCGACGCCACCTTGCTGGCGGATGTTCTCACGGAAGATTTCTTGGCTCTCTTCGAAGTTCTCGCGCACCTGCTCCGCGTTCAAGGTCGGTGATGGCACAATTGTCGGCGATTGTGTCGGTTCATCGACTGTTTCCGTCGCCTCTTCCGCTTCTTCGGTCGCCTCCTCAGGCGCTTCCGTCTGTGTAGCGGTCGGGAGAGGTGTCGGGCTGGGTGTCGGTGAGACAAAAGGTGTTGGGGTCTCGGTCGGGATCGGCGTTTCGGTCGGGTCAGCACCGATCAGCGCGGCTTCTGTCGGATCATAGCCGAAGAAGTCGTTCTCACGTTGTTGGATGCGATCTTCATCGACAGTGATGTCGCGTTCGTCTAATTCCTGACGGATAATCTCATCTTCGATCATATCGTCAATCACGCGCTGACCGAGAATATCCACGAACTGGAATTCTTGCGCCCATTGTTGCAGTTGTTGGTCATTCTGCGCCAGTTGATCGACTTCAATGCCGAAGGCGGCGGCTTGTTGCTCTAACTGCGAGAGACGCGCGTTGTACTGTTGCAGGATGTAGGCTTGCTCGAACCCGATACGCTCGCGGAATTCGCTCACGGTAATGCGCTCACCGTTGACGGTGGCGACGGCCTGATTGGGCGTGATCAAATACCGGAAAGCCAGCGCGATGGCGATAATCAAGACGATCACCACGCCGATGACCTGCGTACTACGGATCAGCAGTCCGTTCAGCGCTTCGTTGCGTTCTTCGCGGGTCGTCGGGTCACCCAGCAGGCGCGACAGCCATACTTGTTCAATGATGGGTTCATCCGGGGCGCGGCGGTCTTTCTTTGGCAAGCCGATATTTTGTCTTTTTGCCATGTAAAAAGCTCCTCACTGTTGCATGCAAGAGTTCAAGTCACAAAACAGCCACATCTTAACATAGTCTGCGTGGATGATGAGGGCATCGTCCGCAGACTATGCCCTTGCAGGGTGCGATGATGGCTGATTATCGGCTCGGGTCTTAGTCGTTATCTGCGACGAAAGGTAAGAGAGCCAACATCCGCGCCCGCTTCACCTCGCGGGCAAGTTCGCGCTGGCAACGCGCACAATTGCCGGTTTGGCGACGGGGTTTAATCTTACCAACTTCGTTGATCTGTCGGCGCAGGGTATCAACATCTTTGTAGTCAAAGCATTTGCCATCTGGGCAATAGCTAAAGCGTCCGCGCCGTCCTCTTCTGCGTGCCATGGTTGTTTCTCCTTTGGTTCACTGGTGGTCTATCATGCGTCAAAACGCATAATCATCTGGTTTATCATCATAATCTTGAATGTGATGGTGCGAGCCTTGTCGGTCGCCCAGCACAATCATTTCATTTGCGACAAGTTCCGTACGAAAGTGTTTTTTGCCGCTGTTATCTTCCCAGCCGCGCGTTTGTAAACGACCTTCAATGTATACCTGCTGTCCTTTGTTGAGGTGCGTGTTGCAAATCTCTGCTAGATTGCCCCATGCCACCACGTTGAACCACTCGGTCTCTTCGTGGCGCTCCCCTTCTGCGGATGTCCAACTGCGGCTGGTCGCCACGCTGAAACTGGTCACAGCTCGCCCGCTGGGGGTATAGCGCATCTCCGGATCGCGCCCGAGATGCCCGATAATCATGACTTTATTCAATCCGCGTCCCATAAATTGTATGCCTTCCCTCACATTAGCTTGACGCTGTATATAACAACTCAGTCGGGCACATTATAACGCAGAATGCCAATTTTATGCGTCGTCTGCTGTTTCTTCGGCTTCTTCCAGCGCGCGCCGTTCCGATTCTTCGTCGCGGAACACGGCATGACGCAAGACCGACTCGTATAACTTCAAGTTGAGTTCGAGTTCCGGCAGGTGGCGCGTGTCAATATCAGCGTAGAACAGAATATACTGTCCATCGCGCTGACCGTCGATCTCGTAGGCGAGCCGACGACGACCGAGCAAATTACGGTCAATCTTGGTCACTTGCCCCACTTGTCCTTCGATTTCGGTGCTAGTTTCGATCCAGGCGATCACCTGATCGATCGCCAGTTGCATTTCGTCATCCGGTTGGATGCGAAAAATAACGGGAATCTCGTATGCATGAATCATGGAATTTGGTATCTCCTTCCCATGAGTATAGCCCCACTTCACGCGAGTGCGCCGTATGGAGCGGAAAGTTGTGGTTGATAGAAATGAAAGACCTCATTACGAGGTCAGACTGCGATGTTAGACGATTTTAGACGTTTCATCAAGCGTGGATTCGTCCTGTCTCGCCCGCTCTAGCACGAGGCGCGAACTAGCAATCGCCAGCGCGACAATCAACCAGAACCACGTAATCGACGCTTGAAAATCAAGCCGGAAGTAATACAAATCCGTGATCGCATTGACAAGAGCGACCATCAAAGCGACATGATAACCCAGATGAATCGAGTCGAGTTCTTCGTCGTATCGGGCATAGCGCCACGCACGATAGCCATAAGCGAAGATACCGCCCATCGCCAGCAAAAAGATCAGCACGCCCGTGATGCCAATTTGATTAGCCATCATCAAGTACATGTTAGCGACATCCGTGTAAACATCGTTGGTCGGTGTACCCGTGAAGCCGATGCCAAAAATCGGATACTGCTGAATCAGGTTAAGCGCGTCCGTCCACTCACCGATACGCATCTGTGTGGCTAAATCCTCACTGCGGAACGCCTGCACGATACGATAGAGATACTGCTGGGTCTGCGGCAAGAAGAGCATCAGCACGCCCGCAACTCCTAGAATCGGGATGAAGCGATGATAACGGATGAAGGCGATCACGACTAACCCACTCGCCAGCGCGAGGAACGACCCGCGCGAGGAACTGAGCAAGAGCGCGAAGCCCACCACGCACAACACGATAAACGCCACCCAGCGATACTTGAGTACCGGCTTTTGGGCGAAGACCTGTGGCGCAATCATCGCGGCGGCGATCGACAGCATTCCGCCGAGTGTGTTGGGGTCAACCCAGGTGCCGATAGCACGCTCACCCAGCGCCGGATTGGACTCGATGTAACGGATCACGCCGCCGTTAGGATAGCCGATGCGCGACAGACGCACCAGCAGACGTTCTGCCAGCCCATCGGGCAGAGCATAGAGGAAGATCGCCAGTGCCGCCTGTAACCCGACGAAGAGCATCACCACCAGCACCAACCGCCGCAGGGTCTGCGGATCACGCAGGAGATCGACGAGGATGAACGCGAGGCTGATGCTCAAGAGCGTCTCGGCAAATTGACGGATGATATTCGGTTGAGGACTGCCATAGCGCATCCCCATGAAGAAGCCGAAGATCAGCCACATCGTATAGAGCAGAACGCCGATATGCACCGGCGCAAACTGCAAATTATGACGTTTGCCCGTCGCCCATTGCAAAATATATACGCCGACAAAGGCTACCAGTTCCAGATCAATCAGCGTCGGTGTGATACCAATCTCAATCGGGAACGTGCCAAAGGGCAACATCAGCACGACGGCGATCAAGCCATAGAGCGCAAGGCGCACATCCATCAGGATGAATAGCCCCGCCAACACGCCCCCCAGCACACCAATCGTGATCGTCGGGCCAGTCGTCACCAGCAATAAGCCGACGCTCCCGCCGATCACGCCGATGAGTAAGCCGACGATCAGACCGTAGAAGCGCGGATGTAAGCCTAACACCCACTCTTTAACATTGCGGACTGCGTTTGACTCTGTAATTTGCATGTGGTTTACGTCTCCTCTCGGCTAATTCTGCGTCCGATCCACATCAGCGCACCGATTGAAAGTGCGCCCCACGTCACGGCACTGAGCATCGCCCCGATGCGAAACGAAAGCGGACGATAGTGTAATTGTATCTGATGTTCGCCAGCTGGCACATAGATCGCGCTCAACGCACCGTAAGCCCGTAGAATATCCGTTGGTTCGCCGTTGCGAGTCGCGATCCAGCCCGGATAATCGACATGCGCCAGCGACAAGAGCGCATTATTCGGCGTGGATACGTCGATCGTCAGTGCTTCGGGATCGAACTGCGTGATATGCGCCCGACTCTCTGCTGGCGGGGTATCCGGCAAGTCTAACCCGAGTGGCGCATCGTCGACAGAGCGCACGAGAATCACCGTCGTGCGTGGGTCGAAAGCGGGGTCTTGTAGCAGGGCTAACGCGAATGCGTCGCTATCAAGTATCTCGGCATCGTAGACCAAGTGCGCGAACGGGCGTGGGTCGTCGAGTTCATGCACGTAAAGCGCCCCGTGACGGTCTGACCCTTCGCCGATGACCGTCGTCGGCGTGCCGTAACGCTCACGCTCACTGAAGACGTAGCGCACCGCGAATAATTCCCACGCCAGCGGATTATTGGTGAAATTAGCGTCGATAATGCGCTGAGCGTCGGCTAAAAATAGCGGGCTGATGCCGCGCATGTCCATCACGCCGTAAAGACTGCCATAATTGCCTTCGAGTCCGCGAAAGCCATCGACGCGATACGGTTGGTCGGGGGCATCGTCGAGCGCAATCTGCACAATCGGCGGCGGTGCAAGGCTGATCTGCTCCTGCGGCGGGATGGGGTCGTAGTTGCTCTCAGCGCCCATGTTAACGCTGAACAATTCAAAGACCATCAAGAGGGCGAGTGCCCAAATCCAGCGTGGCGATTGCCAGTAGAGCAAGCCCAGCAGGACGCAGGCGATCAACCAGCTAAAGACAAAAGTACCGACGTGTACGCCGAACCCCGTCCCAACGTCGCCAATCCAACCGACGAAGAACATCAACGCTAGCACGCCCAGCACCGCGACCAAGCCCTGTACAACACGGCGCACAAACGACGATAGCGCGCGCTCTGCCAGATAGACCGCGCCCAGACCCGCCAGAATCGCCAGACTATTGGCGACGACGAACGCTGCCCGTTCCTGCCCGCGGAAGAAGGTCAAGCCCGGGATGAGATAATACACCGCCTGATAAAACGCTGTGTTGCCGCCGAAGCTATGTAGGAGTCCGACGATGCCTGCCCCACCCCAGAATACACTTGTCGCCTGGCGATAGCGCACAGCGACCAGCACCAGTGCCAGCGCCGGAATGCCGACATAGAGCGGTGAGAAGAGACTGACACCCCCCGGCACAATCACCTGCATCACGTCCTGTATCGGGAAGCCGTTGGCTTTCGCGTCGAAGCCCAGATTGCCGCGTGATGCCAACGCCAGATACTCGACCCCCGGCAGAAACGTGATCGCTGTCGTGCCGAACGTGATCGCGCCCATAGCCATTGTCGCGCTGACGAAGGCCCGCCAACCGATACGCGCCGTGTAACAACGATAGCCCAGCCATGCCACCAGCAAATAAGTCGAGAACCAGCTTGTCTGTGGATGGCCAGCTAACCACGAAACGCCCAGAGCAAATCCGGCGACCGCTAGCCAGCGCCACTGGATACGCTCAGTGCGCGTCGCTTCCAGAATACCGAGCGTGCCTAGTGGCAACCACACTGCCGCCTCCAGCAGAGCGAGTTGTAAGGGCGGATAGCCCGCCGTGAACCCCCCATAGCCGATGATAATCGCGCTGATGAATGCACCGCCGATGCTGTAGGGGCGTGTATAGGTCAGGCGACGCACGAAGGCGTACATCAGCAGGGTGTAGATCAGAACGTGCGCGATGGCTTCTAATTCGAGGACGTGATAGGTCATGCCGCTATTTGTCAGAGCGGCAATGGCGATCGTCAGCAGGCGCGGCGGGTAAAAGATAGCGGCCTGTGTATCGCCGATGAAGGGCAAGCCGCCGTTGTTATATGGATTCCACAGTGGCACCTCGCCCTGTGCCATGCGCTCGTACTGATAACCAGCGAAAGCGACGAACTGCGCCGAAAAATCGCCTTGTTTAAACGATGCTTGATCGGCGATAATCGGCGTGAGGATGCGCCAGAAGAACAGCACCCATAAAACCACCAGTACAGCAATTGCCAGCACGTCTCGATGCCACAACTTACGTATCATCAGCGATTACCTCCTTAAAAAGTTGCAGGGTCTGCACAGCGACACCTTCCCATGAGAAGTGCTGACGCAAGGTATTCGCGCCACGTCGGAACGCGTCACGGCGTGCCGGATGCTGATATAGCTCGCGCAATGCCTCAGCCAGTGCGTCGCTATCATCCGGTGTGACCATGTACAGATTATCGGCGGCGAAGTGCGGTTGTGGTTGCGCCGGACAGGTCGTCACGATACAGCACGCATGTTGGATCGCCGTCGTCAAGCTACTGCGCCGATAACTCGCCCCATCGCGGAACGGCAAGGTCACGACATCGGACGCGTTGAGATACGCTGTCACGTCGTCATTACTGGCATATCCCGTCCATGTGATGCTGTCAGCTAACGCTAGATCAGCGATTTGGCGATCAATCGTATCAGCGTAAGTCGCGTTGGTCGCATCAGACGCGCCGGTACGCCCGCCGATCATCAGCAAACGCACTGGAATCGAATCAGCACGCAAATGGGCAATCGCCCGCAACAGGTGATCAATCCCCTTGCTATGATTGACGAAGCCGAAATGCGCCAGCAAATACGTTGCGTCGTCCGCGCCTACTTTGCGCCGCCACGCCTCACGGTCATAAGTTGGCGGTAGGTGCGCGGGAATACTGCTGGCGAGCGGTATCATGGCACTGTGCGCGAGATGTTGCACCCGCGCATAATCGGCGCTGTTGGTGGTGATGACCCCGTGTGAGTGCCGCGCAAGGTGCATCACAATCCAATCCCGGAGTCGCCCCGCTTTCGGGAATAAATACGGAAAGCGCAAATCATGGAAGGTCGTCACGAAGGGCACACGCAACAATTGCGGATAAAAATGCACCAGCGGCGACATATCATACGCGGCTGTCTGAAAGTGCATGTTCACCAGATCGAGCTTGTGTGCCGCTATCCATTGCCGCAACGCCAGCACCGATCGCCAGCCCCACCCCTGTGCATGCTGATACAGCGGGACATCCGGCGTTTGTTGGCGGGCGGCTTGCTGGCTGAACACACAGACAGTGTGCCTCTGTGCGCTCAAGGCATGGGCGAGGCTGGCGGTAAAATCAGCGATGCCCCCCTGCATCGGTGGGAATTCGCCGCTTATCAGTCCAATACGCATTACGTGACCTTCAATCCACTGCGTAACACTTGCCAATATGTCTGCACACGCGCACGCCGTAGTTGTCGCTTCGACCCGATGAGACCTTTTGCACCTTCGAGGAGCAGTTGCCAAGCGTATTGCACCAGTAAAAAAGCCTGTAGCACGTAGGCAAAGCCTGCGCCGTGATGCTTGCGATAATAGCGGAGCTTGCTCTGTTGATAGTGAATATGCTTGAAGGCTTGCACTTGCTCACTACTTTTGCCGCCGTGATGCGTGATCTGTACATCACCAAGGTAGACAACGCGCCATCCGGCATCTTTCGCACGCTTGCACCAATCGAGTTCCTCGAAGTACATCACATAGCCCGCATCTAGCCCGCCGATTTGCTGATAAATCTCATGACGAATCATCAAGGCAGAGCCTTGCACCCAATCGACATCGAGCGTCGTCGTCGGTGGCGCATCCTTGACGTAGAAGCGATCGAGCATTGCGCGGGGGGCGATGCTCTGTAACCAGGTACTCTCGAAGAATGCTAGCGGGCGTGTGGGGAAGCGACGACGCGACGATTGATATGTGCCATCGCTATTGAGCGTGTGCGGCCCGACGATACCGACCTGCGGGTGAGCATCGAGGTAACGCACCATCGCGCCGATTGCGCCGCCATGGATGACTGTATCTGGATTGAGCATGAAAATATAGCGGCCTTGCGCTTCGGCGAAGCCGATGTTATTGCCACGGGTGAAGCCGACATTCTCCGATTGTGCCAGCACCTGCACCTGTGGGTACTGCTCATGGAGCATGGACACCGTATTATCATGACTTGCCGAGTCGACGACGATAATCTCGACTGTCACAGTATCCGCCAGCGATGACGCGCGCACACTATCGAGGCATTCCGCCAGCAAATCCGCAACATTCCAACTGACAATCACAATCGAAACGTCTATCATAGCTCATTCCTTTACGAGTTTTTATACATTGCCCCACAAGTCGCGCAAAGTTTACCATCACTTTACAATTTACAAGAGATTCTATTACAAGACGTTGGCATACTATAGACAAGTTAACGATCAACAAAAAGGAGCAACCCTACCATGAAAAAATCAATACTGGCACTCGTTCTAGTTGCCATCTGCGCGCTGTTCGTCAGCGTGGCAGGCGCACAGGGTAACGGACGCGGCAACAACGGCGACAATGGTCGGCGAGGAGCCAATGTCAACATCAATGGCTCGGTGATCGACACTATCCTCGATCAAACAGGCTTGACGACCGAAGAATTACGCGATGCTCTACAAGTCGAGGGGACAACCCTCGCCGATGTCATCACCGCCAACGGTGGCGACGTGAGCGCAGTCATTGACGAAGCTGTTGCCAGCGCGACTGATACCATCGAGCAAGCCGTCGCTGACGGTCGTCTGCCACAAGCACGGGCAGATCGACTACTTGACAATCTGGAAACGCGCGTGAGTGATTTCATCAGCGGTGAACGCCCCTTGCGTGAGCTACGGCGGGGTGCCGAGCGTGATCAGATTGTCGAAGATGGTATCGCTCGCGCCATTCTCGAAACTGTCGCGGATGCAACCGGCTTAGACCCGCAGGACATTATCCAGCAAGTGCGCGATGGCGCGACGATGGCGGACATCATCACGGCTAATGGCGGCGATGTCGATACCATTGCCGCTGACATCACCCAGCTGATGAATGATCGAGTCAATCAAGCTGTCGCCGATGGCAATCTGACTCCTGAACAAGCCGATAACATCTTGCAAGCCCTGACTGATAATCTCATTCCGGCACTCAACGGCGAACGTCCCCTGCCTGACCTGCGCGACCGTCGGCGCGGGGAACGGGGTGAACATGCAGAAGAAGCACGCATCCTGAACACAATCGCAACCGCCGCTGGCATCACGCCTGAGGAGGTACGGACACAGGTAGAAGCTGGTGCTACGCTCGCCGACATCCTGCGCGATAACGGTGTCGATGTGGACGCTTTCGTCAGCGAGCAAATCGCCCCCTTTGTCGAACGGCAGACCGAGCTGGTCGCTGAGGGGCGTATCTCGCAAGAACTCGCCGATGCTCGCATCAACCTGCGCCGCGTTCAGTTGAACGACCTATTAGCGCGTACATTCGCTAATCGTCAAAATCAGAACTGAGCCACGCCAACGATTGCGCTCATAAATGAAACAGGCGGACGGCATTCGCAGTGGATGCCGCCGCCATTTCGTCTGTCGAGATTTGCTTCAAGCTGGCGATGCGATCGACAATGTGCGGGATGTACTCCGGCTTATTGCGCTTGCCACGATAAGGTTCAGGCGTTAAAAATGGGCCGTCCGTCTCAACGAGAATACGATCAAGCGGCACACCGCGCACGATCGCCCGCAAATCGTCCGCATTCTTGAAGGTCACCGGGCCCGTGAAGCCCAGATAGAACCCCGCCTGTAGCGCCCGATCAGCGATGGCTTGCGATGCCAGAAACGAGTGCATCACGCCGGGACGATCTTTGAACGATGCCGGCAAGTCTGCCACCCACGCTTCGAGGATGTTCATCACATCCTCGCCCGCATCCCGATTATGAATGATGACCGGACGCTCAAGCTCTGATGCGAGTTCTAACTGACGTTTGAAGGCATCAGCTTGTGTGGCTTTCGGGCTTTTGTCCCAGTAGTAATCTAAGCCGATTTCACCGATCGCGATAACTTGATCATGATCGGCGAATGCCCTGATCTGTGCTAGCATCTGCGTGTCAAAATCGGCGGTGCTATTGGGATGCACGCCAACTGCGGCATACACACCCGCGTAACGTTGTGTCAGGTCAATGGCTTGCTGGCAGGTGTCGGTATCAATCGCCGGAATGATGATGCGCGTCACACCAGCTGTGTGCGCGCCTTGCACGATGTCGTCGCGGTCGTCATCATAGCGATTGAAGTTCAAGTGACAATGTGTGTCGATCATGGGGGTCGTCATGGATACGCCTTATCGGGTTGCTGTGGATGTACAATCACAATAGCGGGGTGATCGGGACGATACGCGCACCGCCCCGATGCAGTAGAATCAGATAACTTGATAGAGTTCGGGATTCTTTTTCAAGCGATGTAAATCAGCTTCGACCATCATCTGAATCAACTGTTCAAACGTGACAGTCGGTTCCCAACCCAGCGTTTCTTTAGCTTTGGTCGGGTCACCGATGAGCAAGTCCACTTCTGCCGGACGCATGAAGCGCGGGTCTTGTACGGCGTAATCTTGCCAGTTGAGATCGACCGTGCTGAAGGCAACATCGAGCAAGCGTTCGACCGTGTGCGTCTTACCGGTCGCAATCACGATGTCCTGTGGCTCATCCTGTTGCAACATCTGCCACATCGCCTGCACATAGTCGCCAGCAAAGCCCCAATCGCGCTGAGCATCGAGATTACCGATACGCAGTTCGTCCGCCATGCCCAGTTTGATCTTGGCAACGTTGTAGGCGACTTTGCGCGTCACAAACTCTAACCCACGACGCGGCGATTCGTGATTGAAGAGAATACCGCTAACCGCAAACATATCGTAGCTTTCGCGGTAATTGACGGTAATCCAGTGCCCGTACACTTTCGCCACACCGTAAGGGCTACGCGGGTAAAAAGGCGTATCCTCTTTTTGCGGCACTTCGCGCACTTTGCCGAACATCTCGCTACTGGATGCCTGATAGAAGCGCGTATCGGGCTTAGTGGTATGGATCGCTTCGAGCATCCGCGTGACACCCAGCGCGGTCACATCGCCGGTGAATGCCGGTTGATTCCACGAGGTTGGCACGAAGCTCTGTGCGCCCAAGTTATAAACTTCATCCGGTTGAATATCCGCAATAGCGCGGTTCAAACTGGTTTGATCGCCTAGATCACCCTGAATGAGTTCGAGATCATCCTGAATGTGGCGGATGCGCGGGTAGTGGATGGTGCTTGTGCGGCGCACCATACCATAGACTTGGTAGCCTTTTTCAAGCAGGAATTCTGCCAGATACGAGCCATCTTGCCCGGTGATACCGGTGATGAGTACTTTTTTCGTCATAATCGCTTATTCCTTCATCTTTTCTTGAATACGCTGGCGACAGTCGTTCAACAGATCAGCCAATGTTTGCTCAAAGGGAATGGTCGGTGTCCAGTTGGTGGCATCGCGCAATTTAGCGTTCGAGCCGTATTTCGTCGGCACATCCACCGGACGCAATTTATCAGGATCAACCTGCACGTCAATAGCGATGTCCGTCAAGCTGAGGAGAGTATCGAGCAGATACTGAATGCTGATCGCTTTATTGGATGCCACATTGTAGGCTTCGCCACTGATGCCGTGCTGGGCTAAGAGCGCATAGGCACGCACCACATCACGCACATCGGTGAAATCACGCTCGGCACTCAAATTGCCGACGTGCATCTGTGGCGCTTGCAGACCGGCTTCGATGCGGGCGATTTGCATGGCAAAATCCGGCGCGACGAAGCTCTCGCGTTGACCGGGCCCGGTATGATTGAAGGGGCGCACGCGGATAATCGACAACTGATGGCTAAGATAATACTGCAAGCCCATCATATCCTGTGTGATTTTGCTGAGTGCATAGGGATTAGCTGGCAGAAGGCGCATGGTCTCCGTCTGTGGGACAATGCCGGATGTCGCGTCGTAGATTTCGCCCGATGTGACCGCGATCAGGCGCGGGTTGAGATCAAGCTCACAGCAGGCGCTGATAATATTCAACTGACTGCGGATGTTGATTTGGAGCGTTTGCCATGCCTGACGAATCGCCCGACTCGGCGATGACTGCGCCGCTAGGTGATAGATGACAGCGGGGCGCACCGTGTCGATCAGATGATGGACGGCATCGACATCACGCAAATCGAGGCGGGTGTATGTGACATTTGGTGGCAATGCGCGATGCTCACCCGCGTCGTACAGCGTACCGTATAACTCGGCATCGGGTTGAGCCGTCTGTAGATGGGCAATCAGGTGGCGACCCGCAAACCCGCCCGCGCCTGTGATTAAAACCTTCAAGCGACATCCTTCCTCAGCCTGTTCAGCCTGTGATGATCGTGGTTCGATGTCCGATAGCGTTTGTTTCTCAGTGAATGAGTTGCCGTATTATATCGAAACTCGCGCAAGGGTCTAGGATTAAGCTCTAGCGTCAGAAACAAAAAATCTCGTAGCCTTGTGCTACGAGATTTTGTACAGCAGGCAGATGCCGATCACAGCGTGCGATCAGCATCGCCCTTTGTCGGCGTTTAGTTTTCGGCAGTTGTCAGCACCGGAATCTCGTCGATTTCCACGAAGCGACCGTTGAAGGATACCACGACGAAATCGGCGGCAATCCAGCCCTGTTCGCCTTCGAACGTTGTCCGGAGCCAATCACCGGCACTGTTGCGCCCATCGACGATCAAGCGGGTGCCGCTGGGGATCAAGTTCAGCGACTCGGAACTCGCATCCGACGCAATGCGGAATTGCAAGTTCGCGCCCGGGTTCAGGTTGACTTCAGCCACGTAAGCATCGCGTTGTGGGTCTGGCGTGGGGATGCTCGCTTGTTGTGCGCCACCCGTCACGCGCCCGATCACGTCCGCGTCAACGAAGTCGACCAGATCACGTTCGAGCAGTTCTGTCGGGTCGATATCGCGATTGCTCCACGAATACTGCACATAGGTCGTGCTGACCCAACCAGTGATTGACCCGCCCCCTGCGGGCAAGTACTCGACATATGCCCATTCTGATGCTTCTGGATCGAAGCTATCATTCGCGAGGAAGCCGACCAGTTCCATCACTGTACCCGATGGCAGACGCTCGAGAACCTCGGCATTGGTCGTGGGGTTACGACGCATGTTGAGGCTGACGTCCGGATTCAAGTTGAACACTTCGGCACGCACGACATCTTCTGGCAAGGGTGGCGGTGTGACATCGGTATTCTGTGCCTCACCGGGGATATTGCGCCCGATCGTGGGCAGGTCTGCCAGACGTTGCAGGTCGCCATCGTCATCGGTCACGACGAGATACTGCGACAGCACCCACGCGACAATCTCGCCGCCATCCGGCGTGAAGTAGGTGACGTTCAACCACGTTTGTTCCGGTTCAAGGTCGTCATTTTCGTCAACGAGTTGCGTTGCTGGATCAACATACGTTGCGGCTTCTGGCGGCGGGTCTTCGCCTTCGACCAAGGCGACCGGACGACCTTCGCGCCCGTTGACTTCTAACACGGTGCCGGATGGGGCTAAACCGAGTGAGAGCGCATCACGATCGGGATATTGGCGCAGTTGCAAGTTCGCGCTGGGATCAAGCTGGACGCGTGCAGTGACGGTATCATCTTGCTGGACGACGGGATCACGCGGGGCTTGTTGTTGTGGCGGTGGCGGGGTCGCTTGCACCACTTCGCTGTTGGGCGGCGGGGTCGGTTGTACCGATGTTTGCGGCGGAGTCGTGGTATCACTACCCGTCGCTAAGGTCGCCTGCCCCACACCCGGCGCACTCGCCAGATCGCGATTGATGCTGGTCGGGATCACGTTGAGTTCCGGCCCGGTAAACACCGAACCACCTTCGACGATGACGTTGTAATACACACCGCCGCTGAACACAAATTCATCGCTGGTAATCGTGCCGGTCTGGTCGCCAATCGTCAGCGTGAAATCCAGACTACTCTTGCTGGGTGGGATCGAGATCGCTGTTGCTGTTTCACCACCGGCGAGATCAGCGATCAGTTGTGTGCCATCGGCGAGCGTGACGGACACGCTCGAATCGGGCACGGTGTTGAAGAGCTTGAGGACAGCTTGCTCGTTATTAACGATGCCGACATCATCGCTGTTGACGGCAAGGCTGATCGCATCGCCAGCGGTGATAGCAACGACCGTCTGCGCGACACCCGCTTCGACCGTCAGCGAGCCACTAGCGACCTCTTGACCATTGGCCTGCACCGATGCGGTATAAGTGCCAGCAGGGATCGCGACGTGTTCGGTCGGGCTATCCGGTGTGAGGTTCGGCACGACCAGCGTATCATCCAGCGTGATGTTGACGGCTGGGCCGCCGGCCACACCATGCACGAAGCGCACGAGTCCGGCATCTGTCGCCGGGATACCCGTCGATAGCAGGAGCGCGTTGGGGGTCTCGCCGGTGCCGTACACCACAGCCATATTAGACGTGCCACTGCGTAAGGGCAGGATCACGTTCGAGAGCACGGGATCGAGTACCGCGCCGTTGGGAACGACGTTGACCACGTAATTGTTCGCCGGCAGATCAAACGCGCCGAACGAGTTGGCGTATGCCATATTCTGCGCGATGACCGTCCCTGCCACCTGTTCGACACCGTTCAGTTCGACCGGTTGCGCCAGTTGCACATCGACTGCGGGACCACCGGCAAGCGCATGGACTAAGAGCAGACGCGTGTTGCCGAAGTTGGATATGGTCAAGTTATCGTTGAAGCGATCGAATTGCGTGCCAGACGATGCGATGAAAGTCGCCGCACTGCTGGCATCAATCGTGAAGCTCTGTTCCCAGAGCGGGTTAGCTGAGCCGAGCAGGGTCGCGCTGACAGTGTGCGTGCCCGCCGGTACGTTGATATAAGTCGATGCGTCGCCATAAGCGATGTCTGTCGCGGCGAGTGTGCCGTTAATGTAGACATCAATCGGAGCGGTATCTGGCACGACGTGAACAAAGCGCACTTGTGCGTTATCCTGTGCCTGCACAGCGCTTATGCTTAACATCAGCAGGAACACCAGAACCAGCGCGTTACCGACAATGCGTTGCATAAATTTCATGCAAAATCTCCTTGTTTAATTATAAATATGGAAACAAGGGTAAGCGATAACGCCCACCCTTGCAATGAAATTTCGTTATAGTGGGGTTTATGTGCCTTCTTGCCACTGGTTCAAGTAGGCTTCTTGTTCTTCGGTGAGGATGTCAATATTAATGCCCATAGCTTCGAGCTTGAGGCGGGCAATTTCTCTATCAACTTCTTCTGGAATGGTATAGACCTGCTGACCGAGCGTATCGGCGTTTGCCATCATGAACTCAGCACCGAGGACTTGATTGGCAAAGCTCATATCCATCACACTTGCCGGATGCCCTTCAGCGGCGGCGAGGTTGATCAGGCGACCTTCACCCAGCACGTAAATCGGGCGACCGTCAATCACATATTCTTCTACGAAGGGACGCACCAAGCGTGGCTCGCCTTCAGCAATTTCGCCCAGCCCTTGCAGGTTAATCTCGACATTGAAGTGACCGGAATTGGCGACGATCGCGCCGGCTTTCATCGCTTTGAAGTGATGCACATCCAGCACGTTGATGTCGCCGGTAGCCGTCACGAAGATATCACCAATCGTCGCGGCTTCTTGCATCGGCATCACGCGGAAGCCATCCATCACCGCTTCGAGCGCCTTCATCGGGTCGATTTCCGTCACGATGACGTTGGCCCCCATGCCCCGTGCGCGGCTCGCAATCCCGCGACTGCACCAACCATAGCCGCCCACAACGACTGTGCGCCCGGCCAGCAGGATATTCGTCGCACGGATAATGCCGTCAATCGTGCTTTGTCCAGTCCCATAGCGATTATCGAAGAGGTGCTTGGTCATGCTATCGTTGACAGCAATCACCGGAAATTCCAGCGCGCCATCTTTCGCCATCGCTTTCAGGCGAATCACACCAGTGGTCGTCTCTTCTGTACCACCGATGATGCCTTCTAGCAGTTCGCGGCGGTTCTTGTGCAACTCGCTGACCAGATCAGCGCCATCATCCATCGTGATCTGCGGCTTGTGATCCAGCGCCGCTTCGATGTGCTTATAATAGGTGTCGTTATCCTCGCCCTTGATGGCATACACCGGAATCTCGTCATGCACCACCAGCGATGCCGCCACGTCATCCTGTGTCGATAAGGGATTGGAGGCGGTCAACACGACATCAGCCCCACCGGCTTGCAAAGCCCGCATCAAGTTGGCGGTTTCTGTCGTGACGTGCAAGCACGCCGAGATACGAACGCCTTTGAGCGGTTTTTCTTGTTCAAAGCGTTCACGAATCGCACGCAACACGGGCATCTCTTGCTCTGCCCATTCGATCCGATAGCGACCACCTGTCGCTAATTCTGTGTCTTTGATATCGTGTTCGGTTACCAGATCAGCCATGGTTACTCCATTTTAATAGCTCTAATACATTGATTGAACGAACGGCGGCATTTTAGCATAGGCTTAAGCATATGTCGCCACCGTATTCTTAACAAGACGCAATGATCGACTGTGCATCAGCGCCGGTCAGATATTCGCTTTTTCCAGCAGAATATCCAGCGTACCCTCATCGTCAATTTCAGTACGGAAACGCTCGATGAACTGCTCGATCGTATAGTTGAGGGCTTGGGGGCCAACATGCTCAAGCGTATATGTCGCGCACAGGGCACCCAGCGCACCGCACAATTGCAGGGGGAAGTCATACGCCAAGCCGGTGATGAAGCCGGCCCGATATGAATCGCCCGCACCGGTTGGATCGAGAATTTCAATTGGCGCGAAGGTTGGTACGTCAATCACATCGCCATTGGTATAAATTTTCGACCCCTCGCCTCCATGCGTGATGACCAGCAGATCAATCGTCGCCCGCAAATCATCGAGGCTCATGCCCGTTTTCTTCATCACCATGTTGGACTCATATTGGTTGATGACCATCAAGTACGCGTCCTGCATATCGCGTTGCAGGGTCTCGCCGTTCATGCGGGCGATTTGCTGGCTGGGATCATAGACGAAGCGCAAATCGCTATCGCGGCATTCCTGCGCGAGATTGCTCATCGCCTGTGGGTCACTAGGCGAGATAATCGTCAGGTCGGGGCGCGTGTTGCCGGGCATATCTGCCAGCGCATAATCGCGCGATTTTGCCATCGCGCCACTGTAAAACGACGCGATCTGATTATTCTCAACATCGGTATTACAGAAGAAAGACGCGGTGAATACGTCATCATGTTGCTGTACCGGACTGGTATCGACCCCGATTGACTCCAGCCATTTACGATAATCGGGAAAATCACGCCCGACTGTGCCCATCAAGCGCGGGCGCAAGCCGAGTTTCGCCATATTGAACGCGATATTCGCCGCGACACCGCCCCAGTGTTTAGTCATGTCATCCACGAGAAAGCTCAAGCTGACTTGTTCGAGTTGTTCGCTGATAATATGCTCTTTAAAACTGCCGGGGAACTGCATTAAGTAGTCGTACGCAATCGAACCTGTTACTACAATATCCATCTGGACATCCGTCTCTGCTATTTGATCGATCAAACGACAGGAGAGTATAGCACATCGTTAATGTTTTGCGAGATGGGATTAGTCGATCTGCTCTAACTCGGCGCGTTGCTTTTTCGTGAGCTTCTGCACGACGAGATCATAACTATCCGCGATCATCTCGCGGATTTGCTGGTCGGGGATTTCGCCATCAACGGTGACCGTGTTCCAGTGTTTCTTGTTCAAATGATAGCCACCTGTGACCGCTTCATACATTTGCCGGAGCATGATTGCTTCGTTCGGGTCACACTTGAGGCTAATCGTCGGCGGGTCAACATCCATCGGCAACAGCGCGAACATCTTGTTCATCACTTTATACACCGAAACATCATCGGCAAATGGGAAATCTTCGGTTGCGCCTTTCATGCTCATGCAGAAGTCGTGTAGCTCATCACGGGTTCGCATGGTTTTACTCTCCTGATTATGTTACCAGATGCGTGTATTGTTATCATCTAAGGGTGCGAGTTGCATATATTGGTCGGGGTTCACATTCGCGCCCTCGATGATGATTGCCGTTAAGCCGTTGTGAGTCATCGTTTCGTGATGCTCACCCTCTGCCCAGTACACCGCATGACCCGCAATCACACGCCGATTGTCGTCATCTTCGTTTGTGCGAACCCACCCGCGCCCCGATACCACCAGAAAGAGTTGATTCGTTTCGGCGGCGTGCATCCCTAGGTTGCCGCCTGCGCCGAGATAAATAGCATTCACCGATGATTTGCCGCGCATCAACAATCGTAATTACAAATGGCGCGATAACTTCTCAGCACAACTCGTGACGCGACTCGTCAATGAGATGCAACCCACATTCGATGAAATGGGATACACGCCCTAGGGTATATAAGTGCGCTTTGCCTGTGCCATCCGTGTCGCCAGATCAAGCAAATAATCGTGATGTTCACAGCGGTTACGCCATGCCTGCGGGATCGCATCGATGCCTAGGCGTGCGCCCATGATACCGCCCGCGATGCACGCGATTGAGTCGCTATCGCCGTTCGTATTCGCGCCCCGTCGCACGGCTGACACATAATCATCGGGATAACGCAACACGCAATACAGCGCGAGTGCAATCGCCTCTTCGCCAACCCAGCCTTCGCCCAGATGCTTGAGCGCGTGCGCTTCACTCCCCCAGCCGAGAACATGCCCGATACGCAACATTGCCCGATCAAATTCATCGCTGATCCCATCACAGAAAGCCATCGTTTTGCTCAGATACTGTGTCACCGGCACATCATCGAGCGCGAGCTTGACCAAGTACGCGCCGGCAATGCTGGCGGCAATCGCGGCGGGATGCCCATGGGTGATTGTGCCGCTGTAGTGTGCGACCTCGCGCAGTTTGGTTTCATCGTGCTGGTAGAGATAGCCAATGGTCGCCACGCGCATCGCTGACCCGCACCCTTTGGAATGTGCGATACCGGACTCGCGCCAGTGTATCCCACTGGCAAAGCGCCCGACCCCGTTCATGCAGGTGCGCCCCGGTGCGCGATTGTTCTCAGGGCTATGCGCCCATGCGATGAAGTGCTTGCCGATGGCGCTCATCTGCGCGTCGAGATCAGCCGATAAGCCTGCATCGAGTAAGCCTCCGGTCAGTGCCAGCGTCATTTGTGTGTCATCGGTATACCGCGCGGGGTCGGGTGGTGCTTGGATGCCGGCTGCGCCGTATCGCTCATGAATATCAGTGAGTGTTAGAAATTCCGTCGGGTAGCCGAGCGCGTCGCCCAATGCTAAGCCGAATAAAACCGCCTGTGCGTCTCTCATAAAGACTTACTCGTTGTATATGTGAATGTTAGGTGTATTTTACAGTTTTGTTGCAAACTTATGTTATGCTATATGCGTACTAGACTTAACGATTTCGTGGAGTAACTACATGGAACATATTCGTAAACATCAGCAGAAAATTTCAACAGTGCTGTTAATTGTGATTGTCTTCCTCGCGGGCTTCGTCCTCGGCAATCAAAATTCAGTCAGTTCAGCGCAAAATGTGGCGGGTGCTATTGGCGATGTGGATCAAGCCTTCCAACCATTATTTGAAGTCTATGATACGATCCAATCGCGTTATGTCGACACCGAAGAAGTCGAGGTCGAGCAACTGGTCAACGGTGCAATCACCGGCATGGTCGAATCACTGGGTGATCCTTACAGCAGCTACATGGATCCTGATAGCTTCGAGATGTTCCAGACTGACCTCTCCGGCAATGTAGAAGGGATTGGCGTGGTTATCCGCACGGATGAAGAGACCGGCGATGTATTCGTCGTCAGCTTGATTCGCGGTGCCGCCGCCGAAACCGCCGGTGTGTTGCCGGGTGATATTTTTGTCGAAGTGAACGGTGAAAACGTGCGGGGCTTAAACCAGAACGACCTCGCGGGCTTGGTGCGCGGTCCTGCTGGTTCGGATGTTGAAATCACATTCGAGCGCGATGGTGAACTAGTCACGCTGGATATTACTCGCGTCAGCTTTGAAGTGCCGAACGTGGAATATGAAATGCTAGAAAACGATGTCGCATACATCAGCATGGCTGATTTCAGCGAGACATCGCGCCAACAACTCGAAGAAGCCGTCGCTGATCTCGATGTTAACGCGACCAACGGTCTCGTCTTTGATCTACGCGGGAATCCCGGTGGCTTGCTCTCCGCCGCAGTCGATGTTGCGAGCTTCTTCATCGAAGACGGCGTGGTTCTTTACGAATCCTTCGCCGATGGTAGCGAGCGTACATTTGAAGCCAACGGGAACTATGGTGATCTCGATGTGCCGATTGTCGTCCTCGTTGACGAAGGAAGCGCGAGCGCGTCCGAACTTGTTAGTGGTGCGATGCAAGATGTCGGCGTAGCGTATGTGGTCGGCGAGACCTCGTTCGGCAAGGGCACGGTGCAAACCCTGCAACCGCTCAGCAATCAGGGCGCATTGCGTATCACGATTGCGCGTTACCTCTTACCGAGCCGCCGCTGGATTCATGACATCGGTGTCGAACCGGATTTAGTCGTGCCGTATGATATGTTCGAATCAGAATCCGAAGAAGACCCGCAATTGCAAGCGGCGATTGAATACATCAATGACGGCGAGAGCGCCGAGTAAGGTCGGCGACGGTCGTCACACGCAGCCAGCGTATGAGAGCGTGCGATATAAGCACAATAGCTAGTCCTCGTTCTCATACGCCCCGCGATGGCACACTGGGCAAGTGTTGGTCAGCGTGCTATACTGCACGGGTTAACTTTGGCTTTTAGTTGAGGAGTTTCTTGGCATGTCTGTTATTTTCCAGATTGCGTCAATCATCGTCTCGGTGATTTTGATCGTACTCGTCATGTTACAGGTGCGCGGTGGCGCGCTCGGTGGCTTGCTTGGTGGCGAAAGTAGTATCTCGCACACTCGCCGCGGTCTCGAAAAAACCATGTTCCGCATCACCGTATTTTTGAGCATCGCCTTCATGGGTATTTCGCTGTTCTCAGTGGTGTTCGCCAACTGACGCACCCATCATCATACCGGGCGGAGTGCGCTTCGCTCCTCCGGTTATCATCTTCTTTCACCCTACCTAACGATCATCCCATCGCCTGAGAGGTCATCCTAATCATGCCTTTCCGTGAATTTCGCTGGCAATTCGCCGCGTTGCTCGTCTCGCTGGTTGTATTCAGTATTGTGGCAACCTTTCGCTTCGCTAGCATCCTGCGACCCGCACCCACACCGGCAGCAACCGTCACACAAATCGTCCAAAATCCAGCGACACCGACAAGACCAGCATCACCGATACCTTCGCCACTGCCGACGCAAGCCCCGCGCATCGCCACCGTACAACCCGCCGATAACGTCATCACGTTTCGCGAAGGAGTGGTCGGGCAGATACGCCGCCTGAATCCGCTTCTGGCAGATTCGAACCCCGCCGAGCGCGACATCACCACGCTCATCTACGAGGGCTTGACCACGATCAATGAATTTGGCGAACCAACAGGCGAACTCGCCCGCGAGTGGGTGACATCGCGCAATGGCATTGAGTACGTGTTCACCCTGCGTGACGATATTCTCTGGCAGGATGGCACGCGCTTCACCGCTGATGATGTGGTGTTCACGTATCAGTTGATGGCGATGGATGATTTCCCCGGTTTGGCTAATCAGCGTGCCTTCTGGCAGACAGTCGAAATTCAGAAGCTCAACGACACCCAGATTCGCTTTCGTCTCGCGCAACCGCTTGCCAGTTTTCCATCGCTGTTGACCGGCGGCATCGTGCCCCAACATGCTTTAGACGGCATCACAGGCGCGCAACTCGCCAATCATCCCTTCAACGTCACGCCGATCGGCACCGGCCCTTATCAGTTAGAGGCTTTCCGCTCGGATGATAATGGGCAGACAATCACCGCCGTAGATTTACGCCTTGCGCCCACGTATCGCCAGCGTCCATCGGCAGAGATCTACCAAATCGAGCGTATGCGCTTTCGGCTATATCCCAGCTTTACAGCAGCTGTGACGGCTCTCGATGACGGTCTCATTCAAGGGTTAGCCACGCGTCGTATGAGCCAGCGACCAGATTTACAGACGATCGCTGATACGCGCCTGCTGACGCAAATTGCGCCACGTCTCGGCGTGTTGATCTACAACTGGGACGAAGGCGAGGATAAACGCTTCTTCAGCGATCAACGGGTGCGGAGCGCGCTCCAACTGAGTTTGAACACGCGCACACCGGTTGAGACGATGCTACTCGATCAAGCGGTGGTGGCGGATAGCCCGCTACAGGCAAATTCATGGGCGTACAACGAAAATATCGTCTGGTCAGAGACCGACACCGCCCGCGCGCGCGACCTAATCGACAACACGCGCATCATAATCCCAGATGAGGAGACCAGTGGCGATGCTCTATACGCCTTCAGCATCCTTGTACCAGCGGATAGCCCCGCTCTAGGGCGCATCGCGCAAGAAATCGCCAACCAATGGGCACAGCTGGATCTCGCCGTCACTGTAGAAGCGGTCGCACGCGATGCCTACCAAGAACGCTTGGAGGGGGGCGACTTCGAGACGGCAATTGTCGAGTTACCGTTCACGGCTGATCCTGATGTATACGCATACTGGCACGTCGGGCAGTATCCCGACGGGCGCAATTATGGCGGGGCGGCAGATGACCGCATCAGCGAGCAACTCGACCGCGCTCGGCGGGAACCGAACGGCTTGAACCGCGTGACGCTCTATCGCCAGTTTCAACAAACCTTCATCAGTCGGTCGGTTGCCCTGCCCCTGTATTATCCCTTGTTCACTTATGCCGTTGCCGATGGCGTGACGGGGGTACAGTTGGGGTTTATCGCCTTGCCAGAAGATCGCTTTCGTACACTGGCAGATTGGCGCATCGGCACCAATTGAGCCACATGACGCTTGATTGCCAGCGCGCCAGAACAATGCCGAACAAAAGATATGGATTTTCAAATCTGATGTGGGATACATTGCAGGGGCAAGCAACTGTGTTACAATCAATTCAATCGAGCCAATTCAAAAGTGTAGGAGCGTGACGAATGTCTGTTGTGAATATTTTGACTCAGGCAGATATTTTCGATGAATTGACCCCCAATCAACTGGAACTCATCAGTTCAATCACCGATGAGCGACATTATCAAGCCGGGGACATTATTTTTGAAGAAAATACAACGGGTGAGGAAATGTACGTCATCGCCGCGGGCGAAGTCGAGATTTTGGTCGATCCGGCAGTGCTGGGCGATATAGAAAATCAAGGCGACTCGCACGTCATCGCTACCATGCGGCGCGGGCAATCCTTCGGCGAAATTTCACTCGTCGATGAGGGCTTGCGTAGTGCAAGCGCGCGCTGTACCCAGAACGAGACGCATCTAGTCGTCATCCCGCGCGAGCGTTTAATGACGCTGTGCAACATGTACCCACAATTGGGCTACAAGCTCATGCGTAATCTCGCGGCAGATTTGGCGATGAAAATTCGTCACACAGATTTACACCTGCGCGAAAAGCTAACATGGATGCAAGAAGCCGAAGAATAATCGTCACGGGCAAGGGATTGTAGACTTGACTCCTTGCCCACATAGACGCTTACTCGGCGTTTAAACGCAAGAACTTACGCTTACCAACTTGTACTACCACTGGCAACATCGCCGGTGTGATCTCCATCCCAACATTATCAATTTGCTCGCCATCAACGCGAATGCCATTGTTCTTGGCGAGGTCTTTGGCTTCACGCCCACTGCTGACCATATCATTGTCGCGCAGAATATCGATGACACGGGTTGCCGCGCTCAGTACGATTTCCGGAATATCGTCGGGGATTGCGTTGTCTGTATCACTGCGGTAGACCTCATCCCAGCGTTTTTGGGCGGCTTGCGCGTCATCTTCGCTGTGGAAAATGCCGACGATTTCGCGCGCGAGCGCCATTTTCGCTTCGTTGGGATGTAAATCACCGCTGGCGAGACGCATCTCGAATGATGCGACCTGCTCTGGCAACCACCCTAACAATAGTTTGTGATAGATCGGCATCGCATCATCGGGGATGCTCATCAACTTGCCGTACATATCCCACGGTTCACTGAGCAAGGGAATATGATTACCCGTGCTTTTGCTCATCTTGGCGACACCATCTGTCCCCGGCAGGGATTCGCCCATGATGATCGCAATCTGCGGTTTTTGCCCCATTGCTTGCTGGAGCTTACGACCGGCAACCAGAATGTTAAACAGTTGATCTTGCCCGCCTACCTGCACATCTGCCTCTTGCGCGTAAGCGTCGTAGGCTTGCATCAGCGCGTAGAAGAACTCGTGCAAGTAAATGGCGGTGCCGGTTTCGTAACGCTTGGCGAAGTTCTCACGCGCTAAAAATTGCTGGACGGTGAAGGTACTCGCCGCACGAATCACGTCAGCAAAGGTCAGGGGCGAGAGCCATTCCGCATTGTAGCGCACGCGCGTTTTATCTTCATCCAGAATTTTGAAGGCTTGCTCGGCATAAGTGCGAGCGTTCTCTTTCACCGTCTCTGGAAGCATCTGCTGGCGGGCGGTATCTTTGTCCGATGGATCACCGATCAAACTGGTGAAAGTGCCGATCAAGAACGTGACTTCATGCCCAAAATCTTGGAATTGACGCAACTTTCGCATCGTGATCGTATGCCCGAGATGCAAATCCGATGTGGTCGGATCATACCCGCAGTAAACGCGCAAGGGACGACCGTCTTCTTGTGCGGTCATCAGCCGCTTGTGCAACTCCTTACGCATGTTGTCGCGCGTTTGCTCATCGCCATAGCCCGTGTTCGACATCAAGACGTTCACTTGTTCATCAATGCTCACTGTGCTTACCATGATATTTTTCCTAACGAGTTATACCTGTTCAAACGCCAGCGAGTATAACATGATGTTGTAGACTTGTTCAGGTTACACTACACTCGCTATAATCTAATGGGATCGTGCGCTGAATAACTCTTGCAATATGACCTGTCATGAACCATAGTAAACTAATCACAATCGGTCAACCATGAACACTCAGACAGTAAGGACAACGCGACATGAAACAAATGACCAGCGCAGAAGTGCGCGAGGCTTTTCTCGGTTATTTTGAGAAGCAACATCATCAGCGGGTGGCATCATCGGCGCTCGTGCCGGGCAATGACCCGACCTTGCTCTTTACGAATGCGGGCATGGTGCAATTCAAGGATGTGTTTTTGGGCACGGATAAGCGTGATTATGACCGCGCGACGACAGCCCAGAAGTGCTTGCGGATCGCGGGGAAGCACAACGACCTTGAAGAAGTCGGGCCGTCGGCGAGCCACCACACCTTTTTCGAGATGCTGGGCAATTTCAGCTTTGGCGATTACTTCAAACTAGGGGCGATGCGCTTCGCGTGGGGGTTGCTGACCGACGTTTTCGGCTTGCCGGCTGATCGTCTGGCGGTGACCATCTACGAGAAGGACGACGAGAGCTTCGACTTGTGGACGAAAGAAGTCGGCGTGCCGGCGAAGCGGGTGGCGCGCCTAGGGCCTGAGGATAACTTCTGGCAGATGGCAGAGACCGGCCCTTGCGGCCCCAGTAGCGAAATCCACTGGGATACACAACCCGAACGGGGCGAGGATGACATCATCCCATCGCTGGAAGCTGACGACGGTCGCTTTCTCGAAATCTGGAATCTGGTCTTCATGCAGTATAACCGCCTCCAACCCGATCCCCAGCACACGGCCGACCACGACGAACCGCTAGCGGCAACGGGTGTCGATACTGGCATGGGTCTCGAACGGATGGTGAGCGTGATACAAGGCGCGAGCGCCAATTATGAGACCGATCTCTTCATGCCGATTATCGAGGCGACACAGGCTATGACCGGCGATAGCGATGCCGAGCGCGACGCGAATATTGTGCCCTATCGCGTGATTGCCGACCACATGCGGGCGGCAGTGTTCTTGATTAACGACGGCGTTCTTCCGGGGGCGAAGGGACGCGACTCCATTTGTCGTCTGGTGATCCGGCGGGCAGCACGCTTCGGCGCGAAGCTGGGCTTCACCGAGCCATTTTTAGGCGATGTCGTGCAAGCTGTGATCGACGTGATGGGCGTTCACTATACAGAATTGGTCGAGAAAGCCGAGAGCATCAAGCGCACGATCACCAAAGAAGAAGAACGCTTCGGGCGGACGATGCAAGCTGGCTTGAACGAGCTAGAAGTGATGCTAGACGACCTGCCTGACGGTGGCGAAATCTCCGGCGAGCAAGCCTTCTATCTCAAATCGACGCTTGGTCTGCCGATTCAGGTGACGAAGGACATTGCCGACGAACGCGGTTACAGCGTCGATATGGCAGGCTATCAAAAGGCGGAAGAAGAACATGCGCGCGTCAGTGGTGGCGGCAAAGCTATGGGCGAGATCGATCGCGCTGAAGCATACCAACACCTGCTCGACGACTTGAAGCAGAACGATCGCCTGTTGGGGGATGGTGTCGAGTATAACCCGTACACGACGCACGACACCACTGCTACAGTTATCGCGCTCCTGCAAGATGGTAATCCGGTCGAGAGCGCCAACGTCGGCGATCAAGTCGAAATTGTGCTGAGCAACACGCATTTCTACGTCGAGTCCGGCGGTCAAGTCAGCGATACGGGCACGATCAACGGCGCAGGCTGGACAGTCGAAGTCGAGCGCATGAAGCAACCAGTCAACGGCTTGATTATTCATGTGGGCGAACTGGTCGAAGGACAGCCCAGCGTCGGCGATGAAGTGACCGCCACCGTCGATCGCACGCGGCGCGCGGCTATCATGCGTAATCATACGGGCACGCATCTACTACACGCCGCCTTACGCAACACACTAGGCGAACACGTCCAGCAACGCGGGTCACTGGTCGCGCCGGATCGCCTGCGCTTCGATTTTGCACATAACGAGAAAGTCAGCGATGAGCAACTCGCACACATTGAGCAAGAGGTGAATGACATCATTCTACACAATTACGCCGTCAGTAGCGCGGTTAAATCGCTGGACGATGCTAAAGCCGAAGGCGCGATGGCGCTCTTCGGCGAGAAGTACGGCGATACCGTGCGTACAATCAGCATTGGTGCGGGGGAGGATCGCTATAGTTACGAATTGTGCGGCGGCACGCATCTGGACGAAACAGCAGAGATCGGCGCATTTGTCTTCACCAATGAGACCAGCGTCAGCGCTGGCGTGCGACGGGTAGAAGCTCTGACCGGACGCGAAGCTATCCGCCACATTCAAGCAAAGATGGAACAGCTGGACATGATCGCTCAACAATTAGGGACAACGCCCGATCAAGTCGGGCAACGCCTGCAACAACTACAAGATGACCTGAGCGCATCACGCAAGCAGATTCAGGAACTCCAGCGCAAGTTGGCGAAGTATAATTTCGATGAGATGGTCGCTGACTTAGAAGACATCAACGGTAAACGCGCCCTGATCGCCCAGCTTGATGACACGCCCAACGAAACCCTGCGCGAGATGGCGGACTGGTTCCGGCAGAAGGTGAAAGAGAACGGCGTGATGGTACTCGGCAGTGATGTCAACGGCAAGCCGATGCTGGTCGTCTCCTTGACGGATGATCTGGTGAGAGCCGGTATGAAAGCCGGCGATCTGATCAAGCCAATTGCCAAAGTCGTAGGCGGGGGTGGCGGGGGTCGCCCGAACATGGCGCAAGCCGGCGGGTCTGATAGTAGCAAGCTCGCCGATGCGCTCGACAAAGCACGGACGTTGCTGGCAGAATAGACGGCGGGTAAGAGATAGAGCAGAGATACAGATACCACTTGTAGGCATTGTATGCAGGGGCGGCGATCGGTTGTCCCTGCGGGCTAGATAGCGATGACACCATCATGACTGTAACGCACAAACGCCCCGAATACATCCAGATCGAAGCGCATGAAGATGTACCATCGGTGCGCGATCGTCTCTCGTTCATTCGAGGACAGCGCGTGCTGATGATCTGGCCGGAAGAAGGCACAGCCCTCACACGTAAGCTCGATCTGGTGCTGGTACAGCGCGAAGCACGCCGTCGGGCGGTCCAACTAGCAATCGTGACGCACGATCCACAGGTGATCGACCATGCTCGCGATTTGAATATCAGCACCTTCGAGACGATCGGCGCCAGCGAGCGCACCCGCTGGAAGCGGGGACGCACCCGCGCCTTTTTACCGCGCCATCACAAGCCCGAAGATAACCCCGATCCCGAAGAATTGATGCCAATCGCCAGTCGGGTACGATCATCGCGCAAGGGCATGTCGCGGGCATGGCAACTGACGATGAAAATGCTAGCGCTTGGTGCGCTAGGCGGGGTAATAGTCGCCTTTGTGTTCGTCCTCTTGCCATCGGCGACGGTTTATGTGCGCGTGGAACAGCAGATGATCGCCGTCGATACACAGATCATTGCTGATCCAACGGCGTTGGATGTCGATGTTGAGAACGGCGTGATCCCGGCAACGGTGTTACAAGCCCCCGTGCAAACCGTCCAACAGATCCAGACGACAGGCATCCAACAGACACAAGATAATCGCGCGGTGGGGGTCGTCAACATCACTAACACCACGACACAGCGCATCAACGTCCCGATTGGCACGCAGGTTAGCACAGCGAATGGCATCATGTTCGCGACCACCGTCAATGAGAGCATCCCGGCGGGGGCTGAGCGCGAGATCGCCATCGAGGCCCTGCCCGCCTACTCTGGCACGGTCGGCAACGTCGCTGAAGGTAGGATTAATACCATCATCGGTGACCTGCGCGACGACCTGCGCGTGATTAACCGCCGCTCGACCATCGGCGGCGCACAGCGCACAGAACGTTTCGTCACTGAAGACGATCGCGAACGACTGTTGCTGATGGTGCGTGGACAATTACAATCACTGGCATACTCTGCCATGGAGAGCCAGATTTTAGACGAGCAGGTGATCGTCATTGAGAGCATCAACATCCCTGCCAGTGGTATCCGCAACGATTGGATTGATTACAGCCACGATGTCGGCGACCAGACCGACGTGCTATCGCTCTCGATGCGTGCTGTAGTCGAGGGACTCGCGCTGGATAATCGCGTCGCCCAGCAGATCGTCTTTGCACGCCTCTCTGCACAGAAACCCGCCGATCTCGTCCTACAAACTGAGACATTCGCTTACCAGCGCGGACAAGTCATTCCATCAGCGGATGTGATCCAACTGCAAGCGAGCGGGAGCGGGATAGCGGTCGCACGGGTTGACGAAGAAGATTTGCAACGAGCGCTACGGGGGTTATCCGTCGGCGAGGGACGGGCGCTCATTCGCCAGCAGGTCAATCTCGCAGAAGGGCATGAACCGCAGATCACGGTTACGCCCAGCTGGTTGGGGCGTTTACCTGTGTTGCCCTTTCGTATTCAGCTACAGATTGAAACTGGAGACGCAGACTCATGATAGGAAAAATACTGGGTATCGATCACGGTATCCAGCGCATCGGCGTGGCTGTCAGCGATGCACTCGGCATCTCAGCGCGTGAATTGCGTGTTATCGAGCGTCAGTCTAAGCGCGAGGACTTCGCCCTGTTGAACCAGATTGCCACACAGGAGACCGTCGTCGCGATTGTCGTCGGCATCCCGCACAACGACGCACCAGCAGGCGTACATACCCAAGCCGATACCGTTCGCCTGTGGATTGAGCGTTTCAGCGCGACGACTGACTTGCCGATTATCGAATGGGATGAGCAACTAACGAGCGAAGATGCCAAAATCATGAGCAAGCAACAGGGGCGCGCAGTCGATGATCCGATCGACGATTTGGCGGCACGCATCATCTTGCAGAGTTACATCAACGCTGTACATGACGGTTTAGCAACGCCGCCCGATGCCAAGACCTGATGATGATCGATTTGCCTGTATAATGACACATACACGGGCACAAGCATATCTTGCCCACAATTGACGCATAATACATGGAGAAGAGGCTGTGCGTGTTCTAAAATTTTTGTTCGCTGTTGGCGGATTAGCGATCGCTTTCGGGGGCGTTGTCTTCGCCTTCTTGTTGATTGTGTCCGGCGGGAATGTACGGGAATACGTGCGCGAGTCATACACGCGCATCATGCTGGCATCGCGCCGCGAAGAGCTGGATCAACCAGCAGGCACGGATGATACCGCGCTGATGTTCCTGATCGAAAGCGGCGATACCCCGCGCACGATTGCGCGTAATCTACATGATAACGGTCTCATCATCGAAGAAGAGCTATTCATCGATTATGTGATCGCTGAAAATATCGACCGTCGCCTCGAAGCAGGCGCGTACTTCCTCAACCAAACGCAAACAATCCCCGAAATCGCGCATCAACTGACCGACTCGCGCAATAGTAGCATCTTGTTCCGCGTGATCGAGGGCTGGCGACTGGAAGAAATCGCCATCAGCATCGATAGCAATCCACGCTTTCAGTTCACCGGTGAGGACTTTTTAGACGTGACGCAGACCGGCAATCAGATTGATCCGGTCATCGCTGAGAGCCTCGGCATACCAGCAGGTGCGACGCTAGAGGGCTTCATGTATCCCGACATTTACCAGTTACCGCCGAACATCACAGCGGTTGACCTGCGCGATACGCTGTTAGAGCGCTTCATGACACAGGTTGACGCGCAAATGATCCGTGACGCGCGCGATGCTGGCTTCACCATGCGCGATGTTGTCACGCTGGCATCCATTGTCGAGCGTGAGGCGGTATGGGACGACGAAAACGACCGCATTGCCAGCGTCTATCGCAATCGCCTTGATACGGGCATGCGCCTTGATGCTGACCCGACCGTCCAGTATGCTCTGAACGACACACGCGGATCATGGTGGGGACGCATCACGCAGGCGGATTATGGCGGCGTACAATCGCCTTATAACACCTATCTCAACTTCGGTTTGCCGCCCTCACCGATCGCCAACCCCAATATCGAATCAATCCGCGCCGTGATCTATCCGGAGAATACGGCGTATCTCTTCTTCCGTGCGATGTGTGATGGCTCGAACTATCACAATTTTGCCGAGACTTACGAGGAACATCTCGCCAATGGATGCTGAGGTACAGCCGCGCCGATTGTATCTATACGTCGTGTGGGGTGTCTTGCTGGTTCTACTGACGGGATGCGCGCTCATTCGCACGCCGCCCGTCATCAAGATCGCGCTCGTGGCTCCGTTCGAGGGACGCTACCGTGCGATTGGTTACGACGCGCTATATGCGGCACAGCTTGCCCTGCGCGATAGCGGGACAACGCATATCTTCCTGACAGCGATCGACGATGGCGGGCGCGTCGATCGCGCAGTCCAGCGCGCACAAGCCATCCAGCAAGATGACAGCATCGCGCTGGTGCTGGCATCGGGCATGTTCGCCGCACACCCGACGACACAACGCGCCTACGGTGACGTGCCGGTGATCGTCATCGGGCACTGGCACACGCGCCCGACCCGACCGAACGTGTATCTGCTAACCCACCCGACCATTGACGACGCGATTACATTCCGCGAGGATGACATTCTCGCGCTCGATCCAGGCGCTCGCACACCGATCGTCGGCAGTGAGCTGCTCGCGCTCCCACAAGTCCCCGATCTCTACGATGACCTGAGCGCGATCACCGTCATCAGCAGTGGCAGTCCAGCGACAGACGCGTTTCGTCAGCGATATATGGAGAGCGATATTTTCGTGCCAGAGCCAACGATCACGACGACGCTCGCCTATGATGCGATGACGCTGGCAATCGACAGCCTTCAGCGCGCTGTGCCGGTGGGTGATCTAACGCATGAGGGCTTGAACGGCACGACGCGCTTCGAGGATGGCTACTGGGTAAACGCACCACTCAACCGCTACGCTTACGTATCTGACACGCTCGATTTACTCGTGCCCTGATGCGTCCGGCTATCGATCACGCCGTAGAAATGCGGTAAGGGATCGACGCTGGCATCGCTATAGTGGATGGCAGTCTGCAAATAATCGCGGGCTGTTTCAGCCGAGGTCTCATCATTTGCGTGGATGCGGGCGACAAGATCGCCCTGCACGACTTGATCACCGACGGTGACGAAAACTTCAACACCAACCGCCGGATCGACCGCATCACCTTTCTTAGCACGCCCTGCGCCTAATGCTAGCGCCGCCCGTGCGACGTGATCCGCGCTGACAGTCTCGAGATAGCCGGCCTGTGGTGCAAGGACAGCCTGCTGAAGTGTCGCCTGTGGCAGTTGGGCGGGATCATCGACCATCTGCACATCCCCCCCTTGATTGACGACCATCTCGCGGAAGCGATCGAAAGCCGCGCCCGCGTCTAGCTTGCGTTGGAGCAGAGCGCGGTTCTCGGCGCTGTGCGTCCAGCGATCGCCACGCCCGGCGAGTTGCAACATATAATCGGCTACCTGCAAACAATGTTCGACCACATCCGATGCGCCGCCGCCACGCAACACATCAATCGCTTCGCGCACTTCGAGCGCGTTACCCACCGTTTGCCCCAGCGGTTGATTCATATCCGACAGGAGCG
Source organism: Anaerolineae bacterium (assembly GCA_034437755.1). Classification (GTDB taxonomy): domain Bacteria; phylum Chloroflexota; class Anaerolineae; order Aggregatilineales; family Phototrophicaceae; genus JAUZRW01. The sequence continues at coordinate 57,965 of DAOTTV010000187.1, forward strand.
CGACTACATCTCGTCCCGCATCAATGCCAATCTTGACCATCTCCTGCGCCAGCGTGCGCGCCTCATCGACCGTCGCCATGAATGCGCCCACACCACACTTCACGTCGAGGACGATGCCATTTGCCCCGCCTGCCAGCTTTTTACTCATGATACTGCTGGCGATCAGAGGCAAGCTGGGGACAGTGGCGGTCACATCGCGCAGGGCGTAGAGCTTGCCATCAGCGGGGGCGAGTTCGCCCGTCTGCCCGGCGAGGATCAAGCCGTGTTCGTGCGCCATCCGATGAAAATCATCATCGCTGTAATCGACACGAAAACCGGCAATCGACTCCAGCTTATCGAGCGTCCCGCCTGAGAAGCCCAGACCGCGCCCGCTCATTTTGGCGATTTTAACGCCACACGCCGCTACCAGCGGCAACACGATCAGTGTCGTTTTATCGCCGACCCCGCCAGATGAGTGCTTATCCACGATGTAAGCCGCGATGTCGCTCAAGTCCATCATCTCGCCCGAGCGCGCCATCGCCAGCGTCAGAGCCGATGTCTCGGCGCGAGTCATGCCGGTGAAGTAAATCGCCATCATCAACGCCGCCGCTTGATAATCTGGCACGTTGCCTTGCGTGTATTCTCTAATGAACCACTCAATTTCATCTGACGATAGGGCTTGCTTATCGCGTTTTTTCTCAATAATATCAACTGCACGCATCGGGTACTCCTAGCCGAAAGTTCGTAATGTATGGTTACTATAATCGTTTGGATGTTTCTTTTCGCTATTGTCCATAGTGTAACAGCAGATGGGCGAATCAAGCAGGCTTTCAGCCAGACATTCGGCGAGCGCGTCTATTACGGTTGGTATCGGCTACTTTACAATGTTTTGTCTGTGCTCATGCTCATGCCAATTGTCGTATCCTTATTGCGCCTCGATGGCATCATCTGGCAGACGACGGGAGGGATCGCGTGGGGGTTACGCGCGATACAGGGCATCGGTCTCGTTGGTGCAATCGTCGCGCTCTTACAGATTGACTGGGCACGCTTTGCCGGACTGAAGCAGGTCATCGCATGGAGTCGGGGTGATCCCTTGCCCTTGCCGACAGAACCCCTACAGATCAAAGGCATGTATCGCTATGTGCGACACCCGCTCTATTTCTTCTCTCTGTTAGTCTTGTGGTTCACACCGACGATGACAACCGGCGGCGTACTCTTTGCGATCACAGCGACGCTATATTTCGTGATTGGCTCGCGCATCGAAGAGATGCGGATGGTCAACGCCTTTGGTCAGGAGTACGAACGCTATCAAGAGACGGTCGCATGGTTGATCCCATTCGCTAAATTCACTAGAAATTCATAGCGTCGCGCAAGATGTTTTTAATATATTGCACGTAAAACACATACTAAAGTCGATTTCAATCGTATTGAGGAAGGTTTGTTGTGACAAACAAAGTCAAAAACGAAGAGGCACAAAAGCGCCAACAATTGCTGATTCTGGGTGGGATTGCCCTCGCGGTTGTGGCGATTGTCGGTGTAATTATCGCTCTGCAATTCGGCGGTACGAACCTCAGCGGGGATTATGCTGGCATCGCGCAAGAACGACTCGAAGATGGCGGTTTCGCCCTTGGTGATCCTGACGCACCGATCACGATCGTCGCCTTTGAGGATTTTCTCTGCTCGTACTGCCAGACATATCAGCAAATCGTGAAAGAATTCATTGATGAGCATGTCCGCACTGGTGAAGCCCGCTTCGAGTTCCGCATGTTGCCGATCAGTCAACAGTCGAGCTTCGTTTTTGGCATGGTGGAATGTGCCGAGATTCTCGAACCCGGGAGCTTCTGGCAAGCACACGATATGATGTTCAACATCACCAGCACGACGGGCTTCGACACACAAACGGGACGCGATTTCACCTCTGATCTCGGTATTCCGTATGGCGAAATGCTGGATTGCGTGCGGGATGATGCCGATCAGTATCGCACCGATCAACAACTCGCCAGCCAATATCGTGAACGAATCACGGGTACGCCGTCTGTTGTGTGGCGTGATGCCGACGGTAACATCCGCCTTGACGGTATCTCACGCCAGCCGAATAACGCTCAGCTATCGTCACTGGTGGAAGCCAACCAGTAACGCCCGCCCGACAATAAAACGAGTCACCGGACACGCCCCAGTAATCGGGGCGTGTTTGCGTTTATATTGATCGTTATCTCTGTTAAAATGCAGGCATAGCCCGTTCAACCAACGAGAGGATAAACACCGTGACATTTCCTGAGTTTTATCAGGCAGACAACGTCGGCACTTTATACACGCCATCAGCTAACGCCGCCATCACCAGCGGTACCCATGCCGATGTCGCACCTGCTGATGAGGATCAAAAGCGCGTTGCCCTGCTCTTGATCGACACGCAGGTCGATTTCATCCATGAAGATGGCGCACTCAGCGTACCGGGTGCGATCGACGACACACGGCGCACGATCGAGTGGTTGTTCAACAACACGGGGCGTATCACACGCATTTATGCCTCGCTCGATAGCCATCTACCGATTCAGATTTTTTCGCCCGCGTGGTGGCAAAACGCCGACGGACAACACCCAGACCCGTATACGATCATCACGCAGGAACAAGTGAGCGCCGGCGCGTGGCAACCACTCTATCAGGCGGATTGGTCACGAGAGTACGTCGAACGCCTTGAAGAGAACGCTAAAAAGCAACTGATGATCTGGCCTTATCACACGCTAATCGGCACGCTGGGGCACAATATCACGCCGGCACTATACGAGGCGATCACCTATCATGCCGCCGCCCGCAAAACGCAACCACGCTACATCGAGAAGGGGACGATTCCGTATACCGAGCATTATTCGCTCTTCGAGCCAGAAGTCAAAAGTGAGGCTCTCAAAGGCGAGAGCGTGAACACCGACCTGCTGGAAGAACTGGCAGAGTATGACACAATTTACGTCGCTGGACAGGCGAAAAGCCACTGCGTGCTGGAGTCAGTTGGGTCGATGATGCATTATTTCGATGATCGGCTCGAAGTAATCCAGAAGATTCACATTTTAGAAGATGCGATGTCATCGGTACAGAGTCCGGATGTAGATTTTGAACAGATTGCGACCGATACTTTCGCGCGCTTTGCTGAACACGGTCTCAACCTGACCAACACCCGCGAAGCCTAGGCAACACGTCGATCACTATGATGAGAGTGCTGTCGCTCTCATCATGGTGTGCTGGTCGCGACGAGTACCGCCGGCAAGACATCGCGCAGGATGAACGCTGAACTAATCGCGATGAAGATCGCCGCGCCGACGTGAAACGGGTTCAAGCGCCCTGCCGGGCTCAACAAGAGGTCATACAGCCAGTAAATCACGATCGCGATTACCGCGCCAACATCCCGAAAGATCAACAACAAAATCAGCGATACGGTCACGTTCGAGGCGATACGCTCGCTATCCCAGCGCGTGGTGTATTCGTTAGCGCGGGGTTTATCTTTCTTCTGCGCGACATCCATCACGCCGCGTAGCGTCGTCAGCATCTCGCGCATTTCAGGATCATTCTGGAAGCGCGAGAGAAGAACATAGGCTTTCTCATATTGCTTGCTCTCGATCAAGAAGCGCGCATAGTCTTTGGGGTTATCCGCCTTCGGCGCAGGTGGTTGCGCGTCGTCTGCTGGCGCGGATTGGCGAGCTTTCGCCTGTTCGATCTTCGCCTTGAGCGCTGTCAACATCTTCTGCGCGTCGGGGTCATCGCCCTGCGCGCGCAGGAGAGCGACCGCCTGCTTGACTTGCTTCTGCTTGACTAAATCGCGTACCTGTGCTTTCAGTTCGGCATCCATGTCGGCTAGTTCTCCCAAAATTCATCAGGTAGATCGAGCGAGTGCTGTGGGCGTTTGCCGGTCAAGTCACAATCCTCCCAGCCCATCTCCATCAGGGGCACGTAATCAGCATAAATCATCTCATCGGCGGGCGGCGTATCCGGCCATTGCCATTCGGCAATCTCACGTAGTTGAATATAGCCTTTGCGCCGCTTGACGATGATCAAAAAGGGCAAACGCGCCTGTACATTATAAACCATCGCCTCCGGTTGGCTACGGTCTGCCATGCGCGCTAACATCGCAATCCCCGTGCGGATACGCTTCGCATCCGATGCCCCGCGGAATGACCAGACTTGCCGCGGCACATCATCGCGATTGAGCAGAGGCGCAATCGAGAGCGGCTCATCGGCGCGCACTTCGTCTAGCACGATGCAATCCGGTTGTTGATCGAGTGCTTCTTGGATACGCGCACCGAAGGTCACGCCGCCTTCATCGCCGACGCGCCACATCGTCACCCACTGCTGGCAGTCATCGCTCGGCAGGGTCAGTTCACCGGCGCGCTCAACCGTGTGAATCGCTTGTGCAGGCATCTGTGATAGCATCGCGTTGAGCAGGGTGGTCTTACCGGACTCAGCATCCCCGACGATGATGAAACCTTGTTCTGAGCGTGCGATCGCCTGTAACAGATCACGCGCTTTCGCATTGATGAAGCCCGCGTCGGTCAGGTCATTGAGCGTCGGTATTTGCAGAGGATGCAGGCGTATATCCGCCGTGAGTTCGATCACCGTTGGTGGTGTCGCGACGTTGAGCGCAATACGTCGCCCTTCGTAGCGCAACCCAGCTTCGATAATGGCAATATCTTCGCGCAGTTCAGCGTTGGCATCGCGCAGAATACGCCCGACGGTACGTTGCAGGTGGAAGTTATCCTCAAAGATCGGTGGCAGGGGTTCGAGTTCAGCACCGGGCTTGCGCCGCACTGAAATCTTCTCGACTCCTTCAAGAACAACAGTTGTGATCTGTTCATCGAGTAGGAATTCGTCGAGCGGGCCGTAGCCGAATAATTCGCCGTATGCACGCGCCATCACCCGCGCTTGCTCCTTCGCGCTCAGCTGTACCGATTCCACGCCCATAATGTACTCAGTGACATCGCGCACTAGCTTACGCCGATCGACAACGCTGGTTGTCGCCTTCAGCGCGTCTGATTCGTGTTCACCATGCTCGAGCTTAAATTCCTCGACAATGCGCTCGATTAACCCGAATAGCGAGACCATGCGTCCCGGACGCGCTGGTATAAAATCAGGCTGGCGTTCTTCTTTTTCATCCGTTTGTGGCGGTGACTGTCGCTTGTGGCTACCGTTCTCGTGTTCCATAGATACTCCTGCTGTTTGTGTCGCGTGCTGTCGATCATGACATCTCTAGTATAACGGAATTTATTCGCGATCACTGTGCTGATCGGGCGAAAAGCGGGTAAACCCGCTGTCTGTGTCAATCAGCGAGTTCAGGGTGTTGTCAGCATGGTTGATCGAGTAGTATCTGCCCTGCTGGCACTGAACGAACAGGAAAAAACGAACAGACATGACACACATTGGTATCGACGCGCGGCTGACGTATTACCGCGATGGGGGCATCAGCACATATATCCGACGCTTGGTGCAAGAATTAGCACAAATGACGACAGCGCCGGATCATGACTATACAATCTTCCAGAGTCGTAAAGATCGCACCACGCTCACGCCGGCTCTCGCCCATCGCCAGCTGTGGACACCCGCCCACCACCGCATTGAACGTCTCGCGCTGAGTGTCGAATTGGCATGGCGCGGTTTGGATGTGTGGCACAGTCCCGATTTTATCCCGCCTTATCGCGCCGCTAAGCGCCATGTGATCACCGTCCACGATCTCACATTTTTGCATTATCCCGATTATCTCACGGCGGATAGCAGACGCTACTACAACCAGCAGATTCATTGGGCGTGCCACCATGCCGATCACATCCTCGCCGATAGCCAGGCGACCAAGCGCGACATCACCGACCTGCTGAATATCCGCGCCGATAAAATCACTGTGCATGCGCTGGGAGTCAGTGAGCAGTATCGCCCATTACCGGCAAGCGCTGTACAACCAGTGCAGGCGGCGCTCGATTTGCCGCCCGCGTATATCCTACACGTAGGCACACTCGAACCGCGTAAGAACATTATCGGACTGCTGAAAGCCTATCGCCTGCTGTTGGAGCAACTGCCAGATGCCCCGCCGATTGTGCTAGTCGGGCGCAGGGGATGGTTATTCGAGCAGACGGAACGCGAGATGCAGGCGCTGAGTCTGGGCGATAAGCTCATCTGGCGCGATAACGTCAGCGATGCACAACTGCCAGCAGTTTATAACGGCGCGGTGACGGTCGTCACGCCCTCGTTTTACGAAGGATTCGGCTTTCCTGCACTAGAAGGCATGGCGTGTGGCATCGTGCCGATTGTCAGCAATCGCTCCTCCTTGCCAGAAGTCGTCGGCGATGTCGGGTATCAGGTCGATCCGGACGATGTCACCAGCATTGCCAGCGCGCTCCATGATGCGATCCAGCAGTACGACCACAGGCCGCATCTAGCCGCATTAAGACGGGCGCAACAGTTCACATGGCGCGCTTGTGCAGAAATTGCGCTACACACATATGAACGTGTCCGTTAAAATGCGTTCGACACATCCACCCAACGCACGTAAGGTAAGTCACAGTTGCACATATTGATCATGAGCGCGAATTTCCCCTATCCGCCAGCATCGGGCGGGGCGATTCGTACCTACGGGATTCTCAAGGGACTGCACGCCGCCGGTCATCGCATTACACTGCTCACATTCGGCGATGGGAGCTTGCAAGACACGACGATCGCCGATTTCTGCGATCAAGTCATGATCTTGCCCAAGCCCGAGCGACGCACAATCGAGCGCGTGCGTGATCTGCTCTTGAGCAATCAAGCGGACATCGCCCGCCGTTTATATAACGACACCATGCGCGACGTGCTCCAGCATTTGCTTGATGAGAGCGCGTATGATCTGATTCAATTCGAGGGGATCGAAGTCGCGTGTTACTTGCCGATCGCCAGAGCGACCGATACCCGCGCCAAGCTATGTTTCGACACGTTCAACGCAGAAGCGGATTTACAGCGCATGATTTACGAAATTGACCGCACCGATATTCGGCGTGCCCCACAGGCACTTTATTCATACATCCAGAGTCAGCGCATCAAGCACTACGAAGGTGAGCTGTGTCGCATGGCAGATTTAGTGATTGCGGTCTCGCGTGAGGATGCCGCCAGTCTGCGCGCTTATCGCTCGGATGAACAGGTCGCCATCGTCCCTAGCGGCATCTTCACCCAGACTTACGCCCAACCCACAACACCGGCGCCACTGCAACAGCCGAGCCTCATCTTCACGGGTAAAATGGATTATCGTCCCAACGTTGACGCGATGCTGTGGTTCGCCGATGAGATTCTGCCACAGGTCGATGACGCGCACCTGACAATTGTCGGGCAACAACCACATGCGCGCATCCAGCATTTGCCTCAACGCGCTAACATCACGCTCACCGGTTGGGTGGATGCGATCCCGCCCTATTTGCACGCCGCCGATGTGTACGTCGCGCCCTTGCGGATGGGCAGTGGCACGCGGTTGAAGATTCTAGAGGCAATGGCATCCGGTTGCGCGATTGTGGCGACATCAACCGCCGCCGCCGGCCTCGACGACCCAACAGAGGCGCTGTTGATTGCCAATAGTGCCGCCGATTTCGCCGGATGTATCAACGCGCTCTTGAGCGATCCGACGCGCCGTGCCGAACTTGGCGCGCGCGCGCAAGCATACGTCAAAGCACATTACGATTGGTCAGTGTTGATTCCCCGTCTGCTGACTGCCTATCAGGAGGTGGGGCTTGGATAGAGACGAACTCGTCAAGCGCAATAAACAATTGACCGACGCTTTTCATCAGCCGCCGGTACAACATCGCGTGCGGCGCTATCTGGTCGAATTGATCTCGCGCTTTCCGTTTAGCCCGCTGACTAAGGGCTGGAATCGCGTGTTATTCATCCGCCCCGATCATCTGGGAGATATGCTATTAGCCACGCCTGCTATGCGCGCGCTGAAAGATGCCCGCCCCTACACAGAAATCCATGTGCTAGCCGCCCCGTGGAACGCGGCAATTTTATCCGGCATTCCAGAAATTGATCAGGTGCTGACGATCGAATTTCCCGGCTTCAAGCGTGGCGGCGATGATGTGCCGGTCTACGCGCCCTATTTACAAGCCTTCAACGTCGGGCGACAACTGCGAAAGGTCGGGTATGGGCACGCGATCATCATGCGCCCCGACCACTGGTGGGGGGCGATGGTCGCGCACATCGCCGGCATCAGCGAGCGCATCGGCTATGACCTGACGAACGTCGCGCCCTTCCTGACGCAAGCGCTACCGTTCGAGCATACGCATGTCGTGCGGCAGAACATGACGCTTGTCGCAGGCTGGACAGATCACATTGACGATGCCGACGTGCCGTACTATCTCGAAGTTTACGATAAAGAGCGCATCGAAATTGCTAACTTGCTCAAGACGTTCAGCATTGACGAGAGTCAGCCGATTTTCTGCATACATCCCGGCGCTGGCACATGGGTCAAACAATGGGAGACAGCACGCTGGGCGAAAGTTGCGGATACGCTCATCGATCAGCTAGATGCACAGGTGGTGTTCACCGGTGGCGATCACGAGCGCGGGCTGGTTGATGACGTGCTGAATCGCATGGATCACAGCGCCTATACGACCGCCGGTGATTTGAGCATCGAGCAATTAGCGGCTCTATACGAGCGATCGCTGGTCGTGTTAGGTCCGGATAGCGGTCCCTTACACATTGCCGCCGCTGTTTCGACCCCGACTGTCGCGCTTTACGGGCCAGCTGATCCAGTTGAATTCGGTACATGGGGCGCGAAGACCGCACACGTCATGCTCACCAGTCCGATCGGCTGTCGCCCCTGTCGTGTGCTGGATTGGGGCGACGACGATCCCGATTATCACCCCTGCCTGCGCGATATCAGCATCGGGCAGGTGCTAGAGGCGGCACGCCGCGTCGTCAACGAGAATCAGGCATAAGGTGCGCCCTCATAGGTCAGCAGAGACAAGGGGTAAATCGGCGCACCTGTGAGGACATGATCCGCAACAGCGAGAACGTCGATCCCGCGCAGGGCAATAGTTTGCATCTCATCAATCGTGAACCAATCTGCTTGGAGAACGTGTTCGTTCGCTTGATCATGCGGAGGTGTGTCATCGACTGGACGCGCAACGACAACTACGCGCAAGCGCGATCCCGTCTTGTAGGGCGTATGCTCAACGCGCAGAAGACCTTCGACCGCGATGGGAATACCGCCCTCTTCCATTGTCTCGCGCACAGCCGCCTCGACAAATGTCTCACCACGTTCGACCATGCCGGCGGGCAAGTACCACGTCTCGTTATATTTGCGCTCTTGAACGAGCAGGAAGCGATGACCTTTGCGAACGACGACCACGACGACAAACCATGATGGAATCGGTTCTTTAGCCATATTCATCCTATCTCAATCTGGAATGACAACGCTATCTAATCCGGCTTCTTCTTGCGGGAACGCTAACGGCAAGGCTTCGAGCGCATCGACAATCGTCTTGGTGACGATGTAAGTGCGATACCACTTGCGGTTAGCCGGGATGATATGCCACGGCGCATAAGCCGTATTACATTTCGTCAGCACGTCTTGATAGGCTTGCATATATGCGTCCCATTTCTCGCGCACGGGCAAATCCCCAATCGAGAATTTCCAGCGTTTATCCGGTCGATCGAGACGATCTTGGAAGCGTTCTTTCTGCTCGGCTTTATCAATATGCAGGTAAAACTTGAGGATCGTTGTGCCGCTATCAGCTAACATCTTCTCGAAGTTGTTGATGTGTTGATAACGCGCCTGCCACACGTCCACCGGCACGAGTTGATTCACACGTGCAATCAGCACATCTTCGTAATGACTGCGGTTGAAGATGCCGATGTAGCCCTTCGGTGGGACATGCGGATGAATGCGCCAGAGAAAATCATGCGCGAGTTCTTCTTTGGATGGCGCTTTGAAATTGGCAATGCGAAATCCCTGTGGGTTCACGCCTGTGAAGACTTTTTTGATCGTGCTATCTTTGCCACCGGCATCCATCGCCTGCAATACGATCAGCAAGGCGTGCTGGCTCTGCGCGTAGAGCATCTCCTGTAAATCCTCAAGGCGATCGTGCAGGCGGTCAGTCTCGGCTTTGGCTGTGGCCTTGTCCCACGCGCCTTTATAGCGTGGATCGAAGGTGCTAAGATCGATCGGCGTATGCGGGTCAGGGCGAATGATCTGGCTCATGTCAATATCGCCTCATCCTGCGGTGTAACAGTCAGCGTGCGTTCGTTGCGAAAGGTAACCATGCCGGGGCCTGCGCCTTTGATTGGCTTGACGTACTTACAGCGCGTCAGGATCACATCGACTTTCGCGTCGGTTTGTTTGGGGCTGTAATGAGCCGCGATTGATGCCGCCGCTTCGATCAAATCATCGGGGATATGGCGACCATCATAGCGAATGACGACGTGTGCGCCGGGGACATCCCGCGCATGAAGCCAGAAGTCATCGCTATTGGCTTTACGAAACGTCACTTCTTCGTTCTGGCGGCTGTTGCGCCCGACCCAGATGATATACCCGTCTTTGTCCAGCTTCAGCGGGGCTGTGCGCCCACCGCCGCCGATGCGCCGCATCTTCTTGTTCTTCTTGCCGATTGTGATACCTTTGTCCTGTAGCGCCTGTATCACATCGTCAATTTCGACCCAGTTCGATGCCTGCTTGAGATCATTTTCAAGCTGGAGCATGTAATCGTATTCGTGTTGCGCGTCGGTGATCAGTTGCGGCACGGAGTCCTGTGCGCGTTTGGCGCGGTTGTACTTGTCGAAGTACTTCTGCGCGTTTTCTAAAGGAGTCAAATCAGGATTGAGGCTGATCGTCAGCGGGTCCTCGTCGGGATTATACTGCGCCACCAATTCGACCTGATCGGGATCAATCGTATATTGATACGCGAGGATTAGCTCGCCACTTTGCTGTAAACGTTCGATCTCGCTTCGGTCGCGCAGACTCTCGCGCAGTGAGTGCAATTTCGACCGAAAGCGCGCCTTCCCTTCTTCGATGGCTTCCTGCACGGGTTTCTTAGCTTGATTGTAGGCTTCATCGCCCACTGCCGCGCCGTAATACTCGGTCATCGCGGTGCTGATCGTCGCCACTGCTTGCCAGTCCGGCGTATGCGTCAGCGGATACACGCTATAGGCGACCACGTCGCCTTCATCATCCAGCCCGATGCCCGCCCGCCAATCACGCTTTTGCAGGGACGGCATGAGGTCTTGTATAGCTGTGTGGATCGCGCTTGCGTCGGCTGTCGCCACCCGTTGATCGAGATCACCACAAGCCCGATAGACGACTTCCCGTGCTAGCAAAGGGCTGAAGCCCAGCAATTTGCGCGGGACAACGCGGAAGGTCTTGTCTTTTTCGGGTTTATCGCTAGTATCGAGAATCGTCTGAATCTCATCGACCGTGACCTGATAAGGATCGTAGCGCCCTTCCAGCGGTGGCGGCATCTGATAGGCGTGGTTCGGCAAGCTGAGGCGGTAGCTGTTATCTTCTGGCCCGATGCGATGCACACAATCGAGTATCACGCCATCATGCACGAGCAAAAAATTCGCCCGTCGTCCCATCGGTTCAATCACAAGCCGTGACTCACCCCGCGCAGGATGTTCGACATCAATGAACAAAATACGCTCCCATGGCGGTTGGCTGACATGCGTCACCGTCCCGCCCTCGATGTAGCTCCGTAGCATCAAGTTCATCTGTGAGGGTCGATACACACCGCGCCGCAGTTTATCCGGCACGACCAGCACACGCGGTGCTTGTTTATCGGCACTGACGTAGAGATACCGGCGTTGACGATGCGCGTAAATCTCGAAGCCATAGCCGGTCGGATCAGTGGCGACGACATCCTGCACACGCCCGCCGATGAGCGTATCCATGAATTCATCGACCAGCGCGGCGATTGTAAAAGCATCTAAATACATTGATTTCTCTCTGGTAGGTTCAATCGCGAAAAGAGTACAACTGCATGAGCCGTGTAACTACTCAGCCCTCACCCTAAATCCCTGTCCCGACCACCACTATGTGGCTAGGAGAGGGACTTCAACTGTGCTTGTCTTGAGGGCAGAAGCTGGCGTAAATCAATTGACCTGAGTAGTTACCACATTTCTATAAAAGTTAAATTGGCTGAGTACTAGCGGGTGATGGGCAGACTGCGCGTTGCGCCCTGCGTGATCGTGATGTATTGCCCGCTCACCCAGCCAGTTACGCCCGTGTTCAAGCGCACCTGATACCACGTCGTCGCTTGATTGCGCCCGATCAACTCCAGGGTTTGCCACTGATAGACCACATCAATCGGCACATTCCACCACACAGTTGGCACGCGCCGCACGTTGAGCGCACCGGTGTTGACGTAGCCGAAGACGTTCACGTTATAGCAGGGGTCTAAGCCGCACCCGCTGTTGGTGATCGGCACCGCGCTGATGTGACCGTCGGTGACGGTGATATAGGTGCTATTGACCCAGCCCGCTACCAGACCGGTGTTGATCTGATACCAGGTGTTATTGGCGTTGCGCCCGACGATGCTCAGCGTCTGATTGCGATAGATGACGCTCAGCGGCGCTTGCGAGAAATCCGCCGGATGCTGGCGCACGTTGAGCGCACCAGTGTTGACAAAGCCCGTCGCGGCTGAGATGCGCGGGGGCGGTGCCGGCGTTGGCGGGGGCGGTTGCGGGTTAGGATCAGGGAAGACGGGTGGCGGTGGCTGGGGTGCGCCGGGGCAAGGCCAGGATTCACAGCCGCGATCGGTAATCGGCGCGGTGGCGATGTCCCCCTGCGTGATCGTGATGTATTGCCCGTTCACCCAACCGCTAGCACCGGTAGCCAGGCGCACGTTATACCATGAGCTATCGGCATTACGCCCGATGACCTGCACCGGTGCGCCGTAATTGATGACGAACAACGGGCGATTGTCGAGATTGTTGGGCGTGCCGCGCACGTTGAGCGCGTTGGTGTTGACGAAGCCCGTAATCGTCGTCTGCGCGGTGCTGAGCATCACGGTGGCGCAGGCGATCAGCAGGACGAGCGCATAGCGCGTCGCGCGTGTAAATGGCATGAAACGCATGATGGAAACTCCCCGAAATATATTAGACGGTCTCACTATAGTAGACACACCCACCCCCGCTCATCGTTCCGTCGCCAACGTTCGGCTTCAATTAGAATATGTGCCGCCTCTGCGGGCTATTCCGGAATGCCCAGATAAGCGCAGATGTGCGCGTAAGTGCCGGGCTTCTCCGCCTTCAAGACGGTGATCTGCTCATTGCTGAAATAAACGGTGATCGATTGTTGCGAGTTGTGGCGAATGCGCGTCGCCAGTTCTAAGTTCAAATAATCGCTCTCGCTATCGCGCTTGAGGATAACCCA